>NZ_JBNPJT010000029.1:0-50151 GCF_050312595.1 Pseudomonas sp. UM16
GGGCCGGATGCAGTACCTAATAGCCGAGTGGGTAGAGCACCCTACGAAGAAACGCAAATTGGTTCGATCATCACCGATTTGCGTAAGGGGGACTTGATTGGTGTTGTCTGGGGCATATTTTGCATTACGATTTTGGGGACATATCTCGCGGAAAAACTACAGAACTTAAAGCTGTCGCCCCCCCCTAGCCTGACCTACCCCGCCATCATCGAATGGTCCAAACCCCTGCCGCCCGAGCAATGGGCCAAGCGCTCCCCCGAGCTGGAAGCCGCCATCGCCAAGCGTGGGGCCGAATTAGCTACGCAGACGCAGCCTGTGGACGAGACATGAGTACGCCACCGGCAGGTACCACAAAAAAACGGCTGTTTTCGCGCAACGACTACTTGGCCCCCTTGCCAATCCCCACCGGTGAAAATCCCTCAGATGTGCTCAACACCATTTGGCGCAAGAACGAGGTGTTTCTCGATATCGGTAATTACAGCATCGGTTCGGCGGTGATGGGGATATGGCCAATAGTGATGTTGTTTTTGGGGCTGGCCTACGGTCTCAATGATCCTGACGCACTGATATTGGGGGCTTGTATTACAGGCCTCCCTATCTGCTTTGTAATCCAGGGCCTGTTCCGCGAAGTACCTTTACCGGTGCGCTTTAATCGTAAGCGTCCGAGCTACACCGCCTTACAACTCAAGCCTTAATCCGTTTAAACCACTGGTTCACGCGCTCGCACTCAAATGCCGCTGGATCAAAAACATCGCCATGCCATTCAACCATGGCGTCATGCTCTGGATGATTGGGGTTGGCCATCACCTCCAGAAACTCCTCGTAACCAGGCCCGCCACCCACGTCTTCCGGTGGGCAAGCATTGGCGCCGTCGATGCAATACGGCACCTGAGGACAGGCAATAGCGGGTAGCGTTTTTTCGACCTTGATACTGTGATGCCAACTGTCACCAAAATCGTAGAGATAATTGAATGTCCGCTTTCCGTTCAGCGCCTTGATCAGCGTTTTACGGGCTTCCGGGTTTACCGTCGGCCCCCAGCCATCAGGGTCGGGCATGCCGTAGTTCTCACCGGCAATTTCAAACTCATGCAGATGGCTATCACTCCATCCCATCACGACCTGGATGACATGGTGCAGTTTGCCCAAGGTAATGTTCTCAGGCACCGCGAACCGACGCCAAATCTTCGGAGTGATCCACTTCAGCTCGATGTGCAGCAGTAACAGGTCGGGGGCGGGTTTGGGTAAACGGACAGTTTTAACCATGGATCAGGCGGCCTCGCAGTGTTCAGTGTGATTCAAAGAAATGTTCCAAGGCAGCAACTCGCTCACCCGATTGATCGGGTGTTCGGCAATGTGCTCAAGTACGTAGGCCAGATAGGCCTGTGGGTTTAACCCGTTTAGCTTGGCAGTACCCACCAGGCTGTAAATCGCAGCGGCTCGTTCTCCGCCGGCATCGGAACCGGCAAACAAGTAGTTTTTGCGGCCCAGCGCGACGGCGCGTAGCGCCCGTTCGGCGGCGTTGTTGTCGATTTCGATTCGGCCGTCATTGCAGTAGCGCGTTAAGGCCTGCCACCGGTTGAGGGCATAGAGGATTGCACCGCCCAATGCCGACTTTTTCGACAGTTGAGTCAGCGTCTGATTAAGCCATGTGTGCAGGTGCTCCAGCAGCGGACTGGCCCGACTTTGCCGAACCGTTTTTCGCAGGTTGGGCGGCTGCCCTCGGATCTCGCTTTCGATGGCATACAGGGCTGCAATCCGTTGCAGCGCCTCGGCGGTAAGGGGTGAAACCAAGTCTTTGTAGACATCGTAAAACTTGCGCCGGGCGTGAGCCCAGCATGCGGCTTCCTCAATAGTGCCCGTCGCATACAGCTGAGCAAAACCGGCATAACCGTCAGCCTGCAAGATCCCGCTAAAGCCCTTGAGATGAGCGCGCGGATGTTGCCCCTTGCGATCCGGCGAGTAGGCAAACCAAACTGCCGCCGGTGTCGAGTCACCCGCAGGTCGGTCGTCCCGCATGTATGTCCACAGGCGAGCCGTTTTGGTCTTGCCGTTGCCCGGTGCGAGTACGCCAATCGGCGTGTCGTCGGCATGGACTTTGTGACCGCTCATGACGTGGTGCTCAAGGGCATTGATCAGTGGCCTGAGCAACTGACTGCTCTGGCCGACCCAGTCGGCCAGGGTTGAGCGCTCCAGCTCGACGCCCTCACGGGCGTAGATCTCGGACTGCCGATACAACGGCAAATGATCAACAAACTTGGAGACCAGCACATGGGCCAACAACCCCGGGCCTGCAAGGCCTCGGGCTATTGGTCGACTCGGCGCCGGCACCTGGGCGATGTGCTCGCAGCAGCGGCAGACCCACTTCGGACGGACATGGCGAATGACTTTGAAACGTGCCGGAACGTACTCCAGCACTTCGGACACATCCTCACCTAAATAGCGAAGCTTCCCACCGCAGTCCGTGCATTGCGACTCGGGCTGATGCACGTGAGTTTCGCGAGGCAGGTGTTCGGGCAATGGTTTGCGGCGCGAAACTGCGCGAGGTGCCGGTTCGACTGGCGGTGTCATTTCGGCTTGGCTGACTTGCAGCTCTTCAAGGCTCAACTGGAGTTGATCGATCATCGCGTCCAGTTGCTCGGAGCTGCGACCGAACTGCATACGACGCAGCTTGGCGATCATCATTTTCAAGCGCTCAATCTCTGCCCGCTGGGCAGAGACCAGGGCCTTCAAGGCTTGAAGATCGTTCGGCAGGGAGTCGGTCACGAGAGTCATGACCGCATGTTACTGGGGATTTTTTCAGCGCGGCAAGTCAGACCGCGAGGACGGGTGCTGTACGAATTGGCCTGCGCCAATCAATGCCTTCCAACAGCATCGACAATTGCGCAGCCGTTAGCGACACGACGCCGCTGGTTGCTTGCGGCCAGACGAAGCGCCCTTGTTCCAACCGTTTGCAAAACAGACACAAGCCGTCGCCATCCCACCACAACAGCTTGATCCGGTCACCGCGCCGTCCGCGAAAGGCAAAGATCTGACCGGAGAACGGATCGGCTTCCAGCTGTGTCTGCACCAGTGCCGCTAAACCGTCGAAGCCACGACGCATGTCGGTGACGCCTGCGGCAATCCAGATACGGGTTCCAGCGGGCGGGGCAATCATCGCAATAACTGCTGCAAGACGAATTGCAGCGTCTGCGGATCGGGGGCGCCCGTGATACACAGCTTGGCTTTTCCGACCTCAACTGCGATCTCGGAATGACACTCCGCCTGTGGCTGGAGGACTTGTGGCAGATCGATTGGTGCCTCAATCACCTGGACGGGCAAAAGCGTTGCGCTCTGGCTGACGGCGCCGAATAACCCTTCCTGATATTGATGCCGCCAGCGAAACACCAGGTTGGCATTGACGTCATGCTCACGAGCGATCAACGACACGGAGGCGCCAGGCTGGAGGGTCGCCTCGACGACTTGGCGTTTGAACGCCAGCGAGAAGTTGGGGCGGCGGCCGGTTCGACGAGCGGGGGCAACGTTATCCAAGATAGTGTCCACTAAAAAATGGTGTCCACTATCTTGGCTAATTTGGAGGGCTGTCAGGAGAGGGTGCTGGCCGGACGGTTACCTTTAATCGGCAACGCCGCGAGGTGTGTGTACCGCAAGCAGATGGCGAGTACTGGATCGTCCCTTGGGAAAGCGTGACGGCGGCGGCGACGCAACATTCGTCGGTGAGCCAGGCGGGTAAAGCAACAATGGGCTTGTTAATCATCGGCTTTGAAAACCCTGATCCGCTGGCCAAAGACGATAATAAGCATTTCTCACTGGGCTTTAACTGTGGGGGTGGCACCACCGCCATGGCGTTGTGGGAATGCATACGCAGTTACATGGAGATTGGGCCGGATGCAGCGCCGGAGGCGGCTGCACTTAACTCAGGCGGGAGCCTGCGCTACTACATCGATTACATGGGTGATAAAGCTAAAACTCGCGGTTGGATTCTGACGATATTGTGGGAGGGTTTAGTTGGGGTATTTATTTTCAACGCACCTTTGGCCACCTACCTACAAAGAAAAAAGTTATACCCGCCTCCAGACCTGACCTACCCCGCCATCATCGAATGGTCCAAACCCCTGCCGCCCGAGCAATGGGCCAAGCGTTCCCCCGAGCTGGAAGCCGCCATCGCCAAGCGTGAGGCCGAGTTAGCCGCGCAGACGGCACGAGAGCAATTTTGATGCTACCGCCTACTGGGCGCCAAGGCGGTCGGCGAACGTCAGACGGCGTGGGCACCGATGAAATTCTTGCCCCGAGCGCCCTGAAGGGCTTGGGCGATCATCGCCTGGACCTCGTCGGCATCGACGCCGTAGTCGGCGAAGTCAGTCTTTACCCCGAGGCTATGAAGGAACTCGCGCAGACGCGCGCGCGCCTGCTCCAGGTCCGCGCCGAAGACCCGTTGCAAGGTACGGTCGCGAGCATCGTCGCGGCCCCACGCCAGGCCCAGCACCAGCGGCAAGGAGAACGAGCAGGCGATACCATGGGGAAGGCCGTGACGCAGGGTCATTTCGTAGGAAATGGCGTGCGCCAACGCGGTCTTGGTGTTGGAAAACGCCATGCCAGCCTTGAGCGCCGCCAGCGCCATGCGCGCGCGCAGGTCACGATTGCTCAGGTCACGTTGCAGCTTGGGCAGGCACTCGAGGATGTCTTCTATCGCCGACACCGCGAAGGTGTCGGAGAGCGGGTTGGCGTTGACGTTCCAGATCGCTTCCAGGGCATGGGACAGTGCGTCCAGCCCAGTGGACACCGTGACCCCGGCCGGTACCGTGAGCATCAGCTCCGGATCGACAATCGCAGCCTTCGGCCAGGTGCACTCCAGGTGCAACGAGTATTTCTTCTGCGCAGCACTGTCCCAGATGGTCGCCCAGGGTGTTACTTCACTGCCTGTACCGGCAGTGGTCGGGATAGCGATCAGGGCTTTGCTGCGTGCCGGGGTGAAGGGCTTGCCCAGCGCCAGTAAACCAAGCAACTCATCAAATTGCCCGGAATCAGTACCGACGATCAGGGCCTTGGCGGTGTCGATGGCACTGCCCCCACCCAGGGCGATGACCGTCTGGCAATCCTCGGCCTCAGCCCAAAAACGCTCGTAGGTGCTGCGCAACTGGGCCACGTCCGGGTTGGGTTGGACGTCTTCGACGATGTACACCAGGCGTTCGCCCAGCAACGCCTGGACGCGATCGATAAGCCCCAGAGCGCGTGCTTCGGGGAACGTTACCAGCGCGACGTTCTGGCGCTCGGTCAGCGTACTGAGTTGATTGAGGCTGCCGCTGCCGAAGCAAGTGGCTACCGGATTATGGAAATAGGCAGGCATGGTGGTTTCCTTTGTTGTTCCGGCTGGGGACATAGCCGGGGCCGAACAACCTTCGCTCAAATCGATTGATTCAAGGCTTGCATTGAAAGAACGGATATACACACGTGCAGCGCCCTAATGCTGGCTATCGCCTTGAATGCGGCGGCGCAGACGGCTGGACACCAGGTCTGCGGCCACCACCATCAAGGTGATGACGATGATGCACGTCGCCGTCTCTTGGTACTTGAACAGCTTCAGGCTGCTGACCAGCTCAAAACCCAGCCCCCCCGCCCCGACCATGCCCAGCACGGTTGCCGAACGCAAGTTGACCTCGAAGCGGTACAGCACCACGGCAATCCAGGCGGTGATGACCTGCGGGATCACCCCGAAGACGATCACCTGCAGTGGTCTGGCGCCAGTGGCTTGCAGCGCCTCAATCGGCCCTTGGTCGATTTCTTCGATACTGTCGGCAAAGAACTTGCCGAGCATGCCCACCCCGTGCAGCGCCAGGGCCAGGACCCCTGGAAACGGGCCTAGACCAACGGCCGAGACGAACACCAGAGCAAGAATCAGCTCATTGATACTGCGAATGACATTGAGCAACTGCCGGGTACCGGCATACACCCAGCGATTGCGCTGCAGGTTGCGTGCTGCCAGAAACGCCAGGGGGATGGCAAAGACAATCCCCAGCAACGTGCCCCACAAGGCGATCTGCAAGGTCTCCACTGCCGGCTGCCATAAGCGCGGCAAAATGCTCAGGTCTGGCGGCATCGAGCGGGTCAGAAAGTCACCGATCTGCGGCACGCCGTTACTCAATTCTGTCCAGCTCAATTGCGTGCCTTGGGCGCTCCAGTGCAGCAGCAATACAGCCAGCAACATCCAGGCGCCAGTGACGAGCCAGCCACGCGCGGTGTCTGGAGTGCTGACCATCCAGCGGTAAGCCGAAGACTGATTGTTCATCGTCAAAGCCCTCCTTGCAGGTGTAACCGCGCCACGGCAACCGCGACGTGCTGCCCTTCCTCTACCCGCTCCGGTTGTGGGTAGATACGCTGCAGGCTGGCCTCGTCGAGGACCTCATGCTGGCTGTCAAACACCAGCCGGCCTTGGGCCAGACCGATGATGCGGTCGCCAAACTCCTCGGCCAAATCCACTTGATGCAGGTTGCACACCACGGTGATACCCAGCTCGCGGGTGGCATCGCGCAAGTATTGCATCACCCGCCGCGCGGTCTTCGGGTCCAGGCTGGCCACCGGCTCATCGGCGAGGATCACCTTGGGCCGTTGTGCCAACGCACGGGCGATGCCAACCCGTTGCCGTTGCCCACCCGAGAGTGAATCGGTGCGCGCCTCGGCCTTGTGCTGCAAATCAACCTGTTGCAGGCAGTTCAGCGCCAGGGCTACATCGCGGCGACTGAACAGCTGCAGCACCGAAGCCAGGGTCGACAGCGAACCCAGACGTCCGGTCAGCACGTTCTTGAGCACCGACAGACGCGGCACGACATTGTGATGCTGGAAGATCATCGCCACCTGTCGGCGCAAGTCGCGTGGGCAGCCAGCGCCCATGGCATCGATGCCGGCGACCTGCAACTCACCGCTATCAGCCTGCACCAGGCGATTCATGCAGCGAAGCAACGTCGACTTGCCTGCACCGGACTGGCCCAGCACCACAACGAACTCGCTGGCGCCGATATCCAGGTCAATGCCCTTGAGTACCGGATTGTCTGCATAGCCCTTGAGCAGGCCGCGCACGCGGATCATTTCATGCTCCGCAGGTCGAGATCGAGGACCTTGGCGGTTTCGCGCACCACATCATAGGCGGCATCGGTGGTGGGCTGAAAACCGTTGAGCTGGCCCTGATCCCCCCAGGGTACGTCCTTGATATTGGCCATGGCCGCTGCCAGTTTCTGCTTCAGCGCCGGGTCCAGGTCCTGGCGCCAAACCATCGGTGACTCGGGAATGTCGGCTGATGACCAGACGATCTGCAGCTCGTCCGGTTTAACTTGGCCCTGGGCTACAGCGGAGGCGTAGATACGGTCAGCGACCGCAGCGGCATCGACCTTGCGGTTGGCCACCGCAAGAATGCTGGCGTCATGGGAGCCAGAGAAGATCACCCGTGAGAATAGTTTGTCCGGTTGATAGCCCGCCGCTTCCAAGCCGGCCTTGGGAAACAGGTGACCAGAGGCAGAGCTTGGATCGACGAAGGCGAACGTATGGCCCTTGAGGTCGCTCAGCTGTTTGATGCCGCTGTCCTTGCGCGCCACGATCTGGCTGCGGTAGGCACTCTTGCCGGCCTTTTTGGTGACGGCGACAGCGAACGCATCCACACCTGCTACCTGATGGGCCAAGACGTATGAGAACGGGCCCAGGTAGGCCACGTCGAGCTTGCCGGCGCGCAGCGCTTCGATCACGCCGTTGTAGTCGGTGGCCACGAACGGCTGGACCGGCATGCCCAGCTGGCGCTCCAGATCCGCCAGGACCTGTTTGCTGCTTTCGATCATGGCCTGGGAGTCTTCGGAAGGAATCAGACCGATGCTCAGTGACGATTGTGCAGAAACCTGGGTGCACGCCAACAAAGGCAACAGACCAAAGCCAGTCAAACGAAGCAGTTTGGCAAACGGGGTCATGGTGGACGTCCTGCAAAGTGGAGTGAAGGTCGCTCCACACTAGGGCTGTCACGTGACAGTCACAGCTTCAAATCACTATGCGTTTTCCCGCAAAACCATTGATGGAAGCTATGGATGTCTACCACCAAACTGCGCACCTTTCTCGCCGTCGCCCGCCAGGGCAGCTTCAGTGCGGGCGCCCGGGCCCTGGGCCTGAGCCAGCCAACGGTGACCACACAGATCCAGGCCTTGGAGCGTGACTACAACGTCGAACTGTTTTATCGCCGAGGGCGGCGTATCGAACTGACAGTGGTCGGCCGTCAATTGCTGCCGATTGCCCAGCAACTGGGTGTGCTGGAGCTTGAAGCGTTCAATTTGCTGCGCGACTCCGGCAAGCTCAATCGCGGCCAGTTGAAGATAGGTGCGGTTGGGCCGTTCCATGTTATCGAGATGGTCGATGCCTATCGTCATCAGTACCCGCAGATCGACCTGTCGATCAAGGTCGGCAACTCGGCCACAGTGCTGGCAGAGCTGGAAAACTATGTAACGGACGTGGGAGTACTCGCGGGCCTGCATGATGACCCTGCGTTCAGTGCGCAGCTTTATGCGCGCCACCCCGTAGTGCTGTTTGCCAATATCGACCATCCCCTGGCGCGCTTCGATGAAATTCCCTTGCAGGCCCTGCAGGGGCAACCACTGCTGCACAGGGAAAGCGGCTCCACCACCCGTCTGGCTCTGGAGAAGGCCTTGCGTGAACACGAAGTTACGCCACGGCCGGTGATGGAGATCGGCAGCCGCGAAGCACTGCGAGAAGCGGTCATTCGCGGGATCGGCGTTGGAGTCGTGTCGCAAGCCGAGTTCATTGCTGATCCACGGCTCAAGGCCATTCGCTTTTGCGGCGACCCGGTGTGCACCGAAACCTACCTGTATTGCCTTGCTGAGCGGCGTAACAGCCAGGTCATTGATTCGTTTCTGCAATTGGTGACCCAGTACCGAACCGACAGTTACTAGTCTCAACATTGCTGCATCTGATGCAGCAGTTCACTGCGTTCACGGGCAATTGTTGAATGTTCGGTCAGTCAATATCCTCGCGGTTACGGTTACCCCAACTATTCCGAGGAACTGAACATGGTTATGCACGTGCGCCTTGAACACACCGGCGACCCGCAGGTAATGCACCTGCAATCGGCCCAGGTACAAGCTCCGGGGCCAGGCGAAGTATGGCTGGAACAGGTAGCGATCGGCGTCAACCCGCTGGATGTCAACCAGCGCAAGGGTGATGTAGCACTTGCCCTGCCTACAGGCCTTGGCCTGGAAGGTGCCGGCACCGTGACTGCGGTCGGCGCGGGAGTGACCACGGTGCGCCTTGGCGACCGCGTGGCGTATGCCACCGGCCCGTTGGGTGCTTATGCCAGCGCCCGGCTGTTTCCCGCGGAGCGTCTGATCAAACTGCCTGACTCTGTTAGCTTCGAAGCGGCAGCCGCGGTGTTGTTCAAAGGTATCACCGCTCAGTACCTGCTCAAGAGCACCTATCCGGTCGGGCCGGGTACGCGAGTTTTGATCTATGGCGCCGCCGGCGCGCTTGGCCAGTTGCTGGTGCCTTGGGCCAAGCACCTGGGGGCGTTCGTCATTGGCGTGGTGTCCAAATCATCAAGTGTCGAACGCGCCAGAGCTGCCGGTTGCGACGAGGTACTGGTGTTCGATGCGGCGTCGCTGCCCACTCAAGTGCTGGACCTCACCCAGGGGCACAAGGTAGATGTCGTCTATGATTCGGTGGGGCGCGTGTCGCTCCAGGCATCGCTTGATAGCCTGCGTCCACGTGGATTGCTAGTGTCCTTCGGGGTGACCTCAGGTGTCCCCGAGCCGCTGGCAATGAGTACCTTGAACAGCAAGGGCTCGTTGTTTGTAACCCGCCCTTCCCTGGCCGCTCACACTGCCACGGCGCAAGAATATCAAGCGCGAGCGCAAGACGTGCTGGCAGCGCTGGCGGCAGGTATCATCCAGGCGCGGATCTGGCGTCGCTACCCGTTGGCCGAGGTGGCCACTGCCCATGACGACATGCAGCACGGGCGTAGCCAGGGCGCGATTATCCTTATCCCCTGATCCTGAGCGAGGCGCAGCACTGACATGGACCCGTTCGACAGTCGCCAGGCCGATGAGCTGGCTACCCTGCTGGCACTGTTCACTCACGGCTCGTTTGCCGCTGCAGGCCGCCAGTTGCAACGTCATCCTTCGTTACTGTCCAAACGCCTGAGCGCGATGGAGCAGCGCCTGGGCATCCGCTTGGTGGAACGCACCACCCGCCAATTGCGTTTCACCGATGAAGGCTCGCGGTTGGTCGAACGTCTGCAGCATGCCGCCAATCTGATCAGCGACGCTGAACGTGAAGCGGCCCAAGGCGCGACTCAGGTGCGCGGGCGCTTGCGCTTGGCGCTGCCGGCCAACCTGGGTCGGCTGTGGCTGAGCCCAATGCTCGCCGAGTTTGCCCTGGCCAACCCACAAGTAACCCTGGAAATAGAGTACGCGGAGCGTTTTGTCGACCTGGTTGCCGAAGGGTTCGATGCCGCAATCCGCATCGGCGAACTGGCTGACAGCCGCCTGGTGGCGCGCAAGCTGTGTGAACACCGGAGAATCCTCTGCGCCTCGCCTGCTTACTTACAGCGCTGCGGGCAACCAACGTCGCCGGCCGATCTTGCACAGCACAACTGTCTAGGCTTTACCGGCCTGCGTTCTTTCCCGCAATGGCAGTTGTACCGTGAGGATGAATTGCACAGCGTAAAAATACAGGGTTCGATGCAAAGCAATGATAACGAAGCGTTGCTAGGTGCCGCACGCGCCGGAGTCGGCATCATCGCCGGGGGTGACTGGATGATGAAGCGTGATATGGACAGCGGTGGTCTGGTGCGCGTGCTGGCGCAATGGCAACTGGACCACGCTGCCGGCATCTACCTGGTCCGCCCTGGCGCGCGCTTTAATAGTGCAGTCACCAATGCCTTCAAACACTGGATCGAGCTGCAGTTCAGCAAGGGTGCGCCCTGGCGCTAGCCGTTGCGATTCAATCGAACTCGTCGGCCGCCTGCTCAAGGGTCGCGATATCGATCTTCTTCATCTTCAACATTGCCGACATCACGCGACCAGCCCGATCGGCATCCGAATCTTCAAGCAGTTCGAACAAGCGTACCGGCACCACCTGCCAACTCAGGCCGTAATGATCCTTCAACCACCCGCACACCTGCGCCTGCGGATCGCCACCTTGGCTCAGGGCACTCCAGTAATGGTCGATCTCGGCTTGGTCCTGGCAATTGATCTGCAGTGAAATGGCTTCGGTAAAGGTGAAGATCGGGCCGCCATTGAGGGCGCTGAATTGCTGGCCGTCGAGCTCGAAGGAGATGGCCATGACAGAACCTGCCGGGCGCCCGTGGATTTCGGTGCCGACCTCGCTGTAATAGCTGGTGGTGAGAATTCTGGAGGAGCCGCCGAATACCTGGATGTAGAACTTTACGGCTTGCTCGGCCTGGTGGTCGAACCACAGGCACGGGGTGATGGTCTGGATGCGTTGCACGTTCAGCCTCCCAGGGCTGCTGTGCAACCCAGCGCTGGCAACGCCAGCTCCCACACTGGTCCAGCGGTGAGCCAGTAACCTGATGGGAGCTGGCTTGCCAGCGATGGATGAACGCCTTAGTAGTAGGCGTTCTCTTTCTGACTGTGGTCAGTTACATCACGCACACCCTTGAGCTCAGGGATACGCTCGAGCAAGGTGCGCTCGATGCCTTCCTTCAAGGTCACATCGGCCTGGCCACAGCCCTGGCAACCGCCGCCGAACTGCAGCACGGCAATACCGTCTTCGACTACTTCGATCAGGCTGACCTGACCGCCGTGGCTGGCCAGCCCCGGGTTGATCTCGGTTTGCAGGTAGTAATTGATGCGCTCGTTGACCGGGCTGTCTTCGTTGACCATCGGCACCTTGGCATTCGGTGCTTTGATGGTCAGTTGGCCACCCATGCGGTCGGTGGCGTAGTCGACCACGGCATCTTCAAGAAACGGCACACTCACCGCGTCCAGGTAGGCGGTAAAACTGGCCAGGCCCACGGCGGTATCTTCAGGCTTTTCTTCGCCCGGCTTGCAGTAGGCAATGCAAGTTTCGGCGTAGGTGGTGCCCGGTTGGGTAATAAAGATGCGAATGCCAATACCCGGGGTGTTCTGCTTGGACAGCAGATCAGCCAGGTAATCATGCGCGGCGTCGGTAATAGTTATGGCGCTCATGGAAGTTCCTCACAGACTTGTCGGCAGTTTACGCCAACCTGGCCGCCGAACAAAGTCCTAGTAATTCTGTCGGGAAAGCATGACAGGCGCCGGCGCGCCCTGCGCGGGCGTAAACCAGTCACTCAAGCGCCGGTACAAGCGCTTTTCCAGCAACAGGTAGCTGAGCCAGGACAACACTGCAATCAACGGCACGCACAGGCTGAACACGGCATAGGGGTTCAAGTCCAGGCGCTGACTGGCAAACCAGCCGGCATACAGCACCAACACATGAATCAGGTACACCGAGTACGAGCAGTCACCGAGCGCTTTGAGTACCCGATTGCCCTTGAAATAAGGCTCCAGCGAAACGCAGGCCAACACGATCAAGGCACTCGGCAGCCCCCAGTGCAAGACGCGCCGTGATGCATCCAGGTAGTGGATCGCCACCCCGGCGCTCAGCAGGATCGCCAATGGCAGCCACAGCCCCTGAGCGATCCAGCCACGCCGATACAGTACGCCGATGCCAATGCCCAGCAAAAACTCGTAGACAATGTTGTTGCGGTAGAAGTGATTGAGTAGCCCGGCACGCGTCAGCACTTCACTGAACAGCAACAGCGCCGCCGCCACCAACAGCAAGCGATGCTGCTGGCGCACGAGGAACACCAGCGAGAACAGCAGGTAGAAAAACATCTCGTAGTTCAGCGTCCAGCCGACGTTCAAGGTCGGGTACTGGCCGTAACCGCCGGGATTTTCTGCCGGGATAAACAGTAATGACAGCACGAAGTGCTCAAGGTCAATCGCCTGGTGTGGCATCCACTGACGTGCCGTGAGCAGCAACAGCCCCATCAGTGCCGTATAGAACCAGTAGGCAGGAACGATACGCAGCGCCCGGTTGAGCAAAAAGCGCTTGGGCTCGATTGCCTTGTCACGGGTCGACAGGTAGATCACCAGGCCACTGATGACAAAGAAGACATCCACCCCCACGGCCCCACGGTCGACCAGAAACTGCCCGACCGGGCCACTGGCATGGAAGTCGAAGAAGATTTGCATGAAGTGATGGCAGACCACCACCCAGGCGGCGAGCGCGCGTAGCGCCTGAAGCGAAAACAACATCCGGATACCTGTGTGTAAATCCTCCTCAAGCCCTGGTTGCCACCAGAGCCGCGTCAGAGGTCGGACCACAGGTTGCCGGGAAAGGTCAGATGACCTTCCCGGCGGTCGTGTTCAGAGGTTTTCGTAGCGGTTCATGTCCAGTACGCCCGCCTCTACAGTATCGGTTTCCTTGATGTAGCTGTTGAGGTCGTGGAAGTACTCCCAAAATTGCGGGTGGCTGCGACGCACGCCCCAACGCATGACCACGCGCTCGAACTTGGCGGTGTCGTCACGGGCCGCTTCCAGGTCTTCGACGAACTCCGGCACATCGCTGGCCGGGACGTTGAACATGAAGTTGGGATAGCTGCTCAACACCCCGGGGTACAGGGTCAGGGTGTCCAGGCCCGGCTGGTAGCGATAAGCCTCGCCGAGCATGAACGCCACGTTGCTGTGCGCCCGATTGCGCAGCAGGCTGTAGACCTGACGTTGGCCGCCCTGCCCCTCGATACGCAGCAGGGTCGCTTCGGGCAGTTGGTTGATCACTTTGAGCCCGGCCGCCGGGCGCGAGACCAATCGGCTCAGGGTTTGCTCAACATCACGGAATTGCTGATTCATTTGCGGGCGTGAGCAAAAGGCGCCCTGGCAACGGTTGATCGGGTCAGGGGCGGCATTGAGGCTACCGGTGCGCTGGATCAGCTTGAGGCCAAAATCGCGCTTGGGATCAAGCGCATCAAGTTTCAGGGCACTCGGGGTATCGGTGTCGATGTCCTCGTAGTCCATCCACATCTTCACTTTGCCGCTGTTCTGGTACCAGTCGCTGAGGATGGCACCCCGTTGCTCTGCCGGCATCAGGCGCAAAAAGTTGACCTCGGCGCCATTGCGGATCAGATCGAAGTACAAACGCGTCTGAGCCTGGTGCGAGACGTTGCCATAGACATCGAAGTTGACCGCAAGCTGGTAATACGTGCGTTCGAACAACGGGTAGTCGAACAGCCACATGGTCTTGGGTACATCACCGATAAGGCCCTTGGTGACCGAGGCGCTGTCGAAATGCCGGAAAATCGTCAGCAAGGCGTTGTCGTTGCCCGCCCACAAGGTCGACCAGCTTGGTGCTGGCTGGTCAGCATAGGCTTCGCGGCGCAGATTCTCGTAGTCGTTGCGCTTGTCGCGGTAGGCATGCCACAGCGACAGGATGCTGCCGACATCGTCAATCTGGCCAGGCATGGCCAACAGTGGCGTGGCCTGCCCGCGGTACTCGGCATCGGTCAGGTAGCGGTCATGGATCGGCTCCTGGAACAGCGCCCAGAAATGGTCACGAATCACATCGGTCGCAATCTGGCCACGGCATACCGGGCCACGAATAAAGGTCCGGACGAAGTACTCGGCGTTATCCAGCATGAACTGGTAACGGGCCACAGCCGGGATCGCCTCGAAAGTTTCGAAGGGGTTGGCGCGGTGACGCGGGCCGTAGCCCGGGAGCGCATTGGCGTGCCAGTCACCGCTGTAGAACAGCTGCTTGACGCGCTTGAGCTTGTTCGGGCCCATCGGGTAAGTGATGTGGGTTTTATGTACGATCACACCCTGCACCGGCAGCAGTCGATAGTAGAAGTCGGTGCCCGGCGGGTCATTGGGTCGACGCGTGGCGATCAAGTCAATGGCTTGGCCACTTGGCGTGCGCGAACGCACCCACTGGAAGAAATGCCCCTGCTCGCCACCGACGAAATAAACGTGGGCAAGAAACAGGTGTTCGTACAACCAGCGGCCGACCAGCGCCTCGGTTGAACCGGGGCGGTTCAGCAGCGCTTCCCAGTCGGCGATCTGTGCAGCCTCGGTAGCACTTGGCTGGATCGGCTCATGTTCTACCGGCGCGCCTGCTGCCAACCAGCGTTGCAGGGTCTGATACTGAGCGTCGGTCAAGCCTGTAACAGCCAGGGGCATGCCCTCTTTGGGATGGGCGCCGGCATAGGCATCAAACTCACCGGGCTGTGGGCACATGTTGTTGCGGTTAAGGCCCAGGACGATCTCTTCGGGCAATTTGGCATTGGGCGTCAGCGGTGTCTTGTGCCCCAGCTCGAGCATCCTTGCCATCAGCGCGGCTTGGCTGCCCTGGTTGTCGAGCACCGAGTAAAAGCCCTTGCGCTGCCACGCCTCAGTGCTTTGTGCGTCGTAAAACAACCGGGTCGGGGCGACGGCAGTGCTGCGGTCACCTTGATACACCGGCACTTTGGAGGCGCCGCGTGAAGCGCCCTCGGCACTGCCCAGGTTCAGCTGGCAGGCGGCGTCGTTGCAGGCGTGGCAGGCCACGCATTTCTCGGTGAAGATCGGTTGAATGTCCCGGGTATATGAAATAGCCGAGCTCGATTGTGGGGCTTGCCCCAACGCCACGCCGCTGATGAACAGGGCGAAAGCGCCGGCAAGTAAACGATGCACCATGTGCCGAATGTCCTGGGTATTGATAGCTTCACGATTCTACCGGTGCTGGCGGCGTGCCAACATGAATGAAATTCATGTAAATCTTCAACACGTCTAAAAACCGCGCAGCTTTGTTATTATTCCGCAACTTTTGTTTTCGCCCGACCAGGTAGTCCTATGTCTGACCGCAGCGCTCGTTTCCAAGCACTTCAGCAAGCACTCAAAGAGCGCATTCTGATTCTCGATGGCGGCATGGGTACTATGATCCAAAGCTACCGCCTCGAGGAACACGACTATCGTGGCACGCGCTTCGCCGATTGGCCAAGCGATGTCAAAGGCAACAACGACCTGTTGCTGCTCTCGCGCCCGGATGTCATCTCCGCTATTGAGAAGGCGTACCTCGACGCTGGCGCCGATATTCTCGAAACCAACACCTTCAACGCCACGCAGATTTCCCAGGCCGACTACGGCATGGAATCACTGGCCTATGAGCTGAACCTCGAAGGCGCCCGCATCGCCCGCCAGGTGGCCGATGCCAAGACCCTGGAAACCCCGCACAAGCCGCGCTTCGTCGCCGGCGTGCTCGGCCCGACCAGCCGCACCTGCTCGATCTCCCCGGACGTCAACGACCCCGGCTATCGCAACGTCACGTTCGATCTGTTGGTAGAAAACTACCTTGAGGCCACGCGCGGCCTGATCGCAGGCGGCGCCGACCTGATCCTGATCGAGACCATCTTCGACACCCTTAACGCCAAGGCGGCGATCTTCGCCGTGCAGCAAGTGTTCGAAGAAGACGGCGTGGAATTGCCGATCATGATTTCCGGGACCATCACCGATGCCTCCGGCCGCACCCTCTCCGGGCAGACAACCGAAGCGTTCTGGAACTCGGTGCGCCATGCCAACCCGATCTCGGTGGGCCTGAACTGCGCCCTTGGTGCCAAGGACCTGCGCCCGTATCTGGAAGAGCTGTCGAGTAAAGCCGGCACCCACGTTTCGGCGCACCCCAACGCCGGCCTGCCGAACGCTTTCGGTGAATACGACGAAACCCCGGCCGAGATGGCCGTGGTGGTCGAAGAATTCGCCGCCAGTGGTTTTCTCAACATCATCGGGGGTTGCTGCGGTACCACCCCTGGGCACATCCAGGCGATTGCCGAAGCTGTCAGCAAGTACCCACCGCGGGTGATCCCGGACATCCCCAAGGCCTGTCGCCTGTCGGGCCTGGAGCCGTTCACCATCGACCGCAACTCGCTGTTCGTCAACGTCGGCGAACGCACCAATATCACCGGTTCCGCCAAATTCGCCCGGCTGATCCGCGAAGAGAACTACACCGAAGCCCTGGAAGTGGCCCTGCAGCAAGTTGAGGCCGGTGCTCAGGTTATCGACATCAACATGGACGAAGGGATGCTCGATTCCCAGGCGGCCATGGTCAAGTTCCTCAACTTGATCGCCGGTGAGCCGGACATCTCCCGCGTGCCGATCATGATCGACTCCTCCAAGTGGGAAGTGATCGAGGCGGGCCTCAAATGCATTCAGGGCAAGGGCATCGTCAACTCGATCTCGATGAAGGAAGGCGTCGACGCTTTCAAACATCACGCCAAACTGTGCAAGCGCTACGGTGCTGCAGTGGTGGTGATGGCCTTCGACGAAGTCGGCCAGGCCGATACCGCCGCGCGCAAACGCGAAATCTGCCAGCGCAGTTACGACATTCTGGTCAATGAAGTCGGCTTCCCGCCGGAAGACATCATCTTCGACCCGAACATTTTCGCCGTCGCCACCGGCATCGAAGAGCACAACAACTACGCGGTCGACTTCATCGAAGCCTGCGCTTACATTCGCGACCACCTGCCCTACGCGCTGACCTCCGGAGGGGTGTCCAACGTTTCGTTCTCGTTCCGTGGCAACAACCCGGTGCGCGAGGCGATTCACTCGGTGTTCCTCTACCACGCGATTCAGAATGGCCTGACCATGGGTATCGTCAACGCCGGGCAGTTGGAGATCTACGACGAGATCCCGGCAGTGCTGCGCGAGAAGGTCGAGGACGTGGTGCTCAACCGCACCCCGGAGGGCACGGACGCCCTGCTGGCGATTGCCGACGACTACAAGGGCGGCGGTGCGGTCAAGGAAGTCGAGAACGAAGAATGGCGTTCACTGCCGGTCGACAAGCGCCTTGAGCATGCACTGGTCAAAGGCATCACTGCCTTTATCGTCGAAGACACCGAAGAATGCCGCCAGCAATGCGCGCGGCCGATCGAAGTCATTGAAGGCCCGCTGATGAGCGGCATGAACGTGGTCGGTGACCTGTTCGGCGCCGGCAAGATGTTCCTGCCGCAGGTGGTGAAGTCGGCGCGGGTAATGAAGCAGGCGGTTGCGCACCTGATCCCCTTCATCGAAGCCGAGAAAGGCGACAAGCCTGAAGCCAAGGGCAAGATCCTCATGGCCACGGTTAAAGGTGACGTGCACGACATCGGCAAGAACATTGTCGGCGTAGTGCTGGGCTGCAACGGCTACGACATTGTCGACCTGGGCGTGATGGTCCCGGCAGAAAAGATCCTGCAGACCGCCCGCGAGCAGAAGTGCGACATCATCGGCCTGTCTGGCTTGATCACCCCGTCGTTGGACGAAATGGTCCATGTCGCCCGCGAGATGCAGCGCCAGGACTTCCACCTGCCGCTGATGATTGGTGGCGCGACCACTTCCAAGGCGCATACCGCGGTGAAGATCGAACCCAAGTACAGCAATGACGCGGTGGTCTACGTCACCGACGCCTCACGCGCAGTGGGTGTTGCCACCCAATTGTTGTCCAAGGAACTCAAGCCGGGCTTTGTCGAGAAGACGCGCCTGGACTACATCGAAGTGCGCGAGCGTACGGCCAACCGCAGCGCCCGCACCGAACGCCTGAGCTACGCACAGTCGATTGCCGCCAAGCCCAAATATGACTGGGCAGGCTACCAGCCAGTAAAACCGACCTTCACCGGCGCCAAGGTGCTGGAAAACATCGACCTCAAGGTGCTGGCCGAGTACATCGACTGGACGCCGTTCTTCATCTCCTGGGACCTGGCCGGTAAGTACCCGCGCATCCTCACCGACGAAGTGGTCGGCGAAGCCGCCACCGCGCTGTTCAAGGATGCCCAGGAAATGCTCGCCAAGCTGATCGACGAGAAGCTGATCAGTGCCCGTGCGGTGTTCGGCTTCTGGCCGGCCAACCAGGTCAACCATGACGACATCGAAGTCTACGGCGCTGACGGCCAGGCACTGGCGCAATTACATCACCTGCGCCAACAGACGATCAAGCCGGACAGCAAGCCGAACTTCTCCCTGGCCGACTTCGTTGCGCCGAAAGAAACCGGCATCACCGACTATGTCGGCGGCTTCATCACCACCGCCGGTATCGGTGCCGAAGAAGTGGCCAAGGCCTATCAGGACAAGGGCGACGACTACAACTCGATCATGGTCAAGGCCCTGGCCGACCGCCTGGCCGAAGCCTGCGCCGAATGGCTGCACGAACAGGTACGTAAAGACTATTGGGGTTACGCCAAGGACGAGCACCTGGACAATGATGCGCTGATCAAAGAGCAGTATTCCGGTATCCGCCCTGCCCCGGGCTACCCGGCGTGCCCGGATCATACCGAGAAAGAAACCCTGTTCCGCCTGCTCGACGGCACGGCGATTGGAGAGACCGGCCCAAGTGGTGTGTTCCTCACCGAACACTTCGCCATGTTCCCGGCGGCAGCGGTCAGCGGCTGGTACTTCGCGCATCCGCAGGCGCAGTACTTTGCCGTGGGCAAGGTCGACAAGGATCAGGTGCAGAGCTATACCGAGCGTAAAGGCCAGGATTTGAGCGTCAGTGAGCGTTGGTTGGCGCCCAACCTTGGCTATGACGGCTAAAGTTGTAAGCTACAAGCTACAAGCTGCAAGTTGGCCCATGACCTTCTTGTAGCTTGTAACTTGCAGCTACCGCCTACCAAGGAGCCCCTCATGGACGACCCAGCCCAAGGCAAACCACCCACCTTCTGGCAAATGCTGCAAAGCATTCTAGCAGCGGCGTTTGGCGTGCAGACCGGCAAGAACCGCGCGCGCGACTTCAATCACGGCAAAGCCAGCCACTTTATCGCGCTGGGCACCGTATTCACCTTGATCTTCATTCTGGTACTGGTCGGACTGGTGCAACTGGCCATGCACCTGACTGCCCGCTGAAACGTAATCCGCCCGCAGATGTCCATTCTGCGGGCGGTTCATGGTTACCCATCGCGTGATGTCACTGGTGGCTGACCCAATACACGGCGGTCACAACCACCAGGATGATCAGACAGAGTATCGCCCAGGCGTCGACACGGCTGTCACTCTTACCCGCTTTGGTCGAGTTTTCCATTGCATCGCCTCTTGTAGTGATTATGGGAATGCATGTCACCCGTAGCAGTTAAGTTCAGCAATGCCCTTTGCTCAAGCAGGGGCTTTCAATAGTTGACCGGTTCGCTCAAAAACGGATAACGGTAATCCGCGGGGCGACCCTGGGCGCTGAAGCGGTTGAAATCCAGGCCGTAATCGGCCCGATCCTGAAGGTTCAGCCAGCGCCGGGCGCGTGGCGGATCGATCAGTTGCAAGACCGGAACCAAATGGGTGCGCTGCCCATCGCGATCAATTGGCAGGTTCAGCGCATCATCGTGCAGTAATACCATCGCCCACCCCCCCAAGGAAAAGTGTCCGCCCATCAGTACGCTCAGGCGACCATCAATGCGTGCTTGTAGCGCTTGCGGCGAGCTGTTGACAGCACTGAACAGCACATCCTTGCCTGGCGTGCGACCCGCCTCGGTAAACGCCTGCATGGCGCCAAAGGCCATTTCATCGTTGGCCGACCAGACCAATTCAATATTCGGATAGCGCTTGAGCAGTTGCTGAGCCTGCTCATAAGCGCGCTCTTGCCCCCAACCACCGTACACCACCTGGCGCAAGCGCACCTCCGGGTGTTCGGCCAGGGCCCGGCGCATGCCCTGCTCCCGCAACTGCGCGGCAGGGGTGGTCTTGAGCCCGGAAAAGGCCAGCATTTCGATCGGCCGGTTGCTTGCCTTGCGCTTGTGCACCGCAAGCAACGCTTTGAGCATCTGGTAGCCAGCCTGTTCGTCGTTGCCTACCAAGGTGCCTAGCACTGGCGGGTACTTGTCCGGGTGATCTTCAATCAACTCGGTTTGATCTTCAGTCAAGCCGTTATTGACCACAAACAGCTTGACCCCACTGCCGCGCGACAGGCGAATGATCTCCGGGGCAATGTACTGCTCGTTGACCAGCACCAGGTAGTCAGGCCGCTGTGGGCTTTGCAGCACCTTGCGGGCCTGGGTCAAGGCCAGTTCCGGGCGCCGCTCGCTGTACTCGATACGCAGGTCCATGCCCAGGTCCTTGGCCGCGGCTTGCATGAACTGTGAATAGCTGACCCAGAAGGTTTCATTGGAATAGCCCGGATTGAGAAACACCACCGAAGCAGCCTGCGCGCTGGCAGCCAGTGGCAGACTCAGCCATAGGCTTTGGCACAAGGCCTTGAGCATGGGGATTCAACTCCTGCTATTCAAACCGTTAATTATAAACACCGCAGGGGGTCAAACGGCCAAATGGCATTCAGTCTCACTTAGTCCAAATGGTTCTTTTCATATGCAAAAACATCACTTTTGCGCATAACCGCAAACTGCTATCTTTCCTTCCGCTCCGCTTTGGGAGAGCGCGGCCGTGCGCGCGATTAGCTGCAAGCAGCTTGAGAACAGGACCCCTATGTACGTATACGACGAGTACGATCAGCGGATCATCGAGGACCGCGTCAAGCAGTTCCGTGATCAGACCCGCCGCTACCTGGCCGGTGAGCTGAGCGAAGAAGAGTTCCGCCCCCTGCGCCTGCAAAATGGCCTCTATATTCAACGTTTTGCCCCGATGTTGCGGGTCGCGGTGCCCTATGGCCAGCTGACCTCGCGTCAGACGCGGATGCTGGCGAAGATCGCGCGCGACTACGACAAGGGCTACGCCCACATCAGTACCCGGCAGAACGTGCAATACAACTGGCCAGCGCTGGAAGACATCCCCGATATCCTCGCCGAGCTGGCCACCGTGCAGATGCACGCGATCCAGACCAGCGGCAACTGCCTGCGCAACGTCACCACCGACCAGTTCGCCGGTGTCGCTGCCGACGAGGTGATCGATCCGCGCCCATGGTGCGAAATCGTCCGTCAGTGGACCACCTTCCACCCCGAGTTCGCCTACCTGCCACGTAAGTTCAAGATCGCCATCAACGGTGCCAACAGCGACCGTGCGGCCATCGAAGTACACGATATCGGCCTGGAGCCGGTGTACAACGCAGCCGGCGAACTGGGCTTCCGTGTGCTGGTCGGTGGCGGCCTGGGCCGTACTCCGGTGGTCGGCGCCTTCATCAATGAGTTCCTGCCCTGGCAGGACCTGCTCAGCTACCTCGACGCGATTCTGCGGGTGTACAACCGCTATGGCCGTCGCGACAACAAATACAAGGCGCGGATCAAGATTCTGGTCAAAGCGCTCACCCCGGAAGTCTTCGCTGAGAAGGTCGACGCCGAAATGGTGCACCTGCGCGGCGGCAGCACTACGCTGACCGAAGCCGAACTGCACCGCGTGGCCAAGCACTTCGTCGACCCGGACTACAAACAGCTGGATAACCTCGACTTCAGCGAGCTTGAGCAACAGCATCCAGGCTTTGCCCGCTGGCGTACCCGTAACGTCCTGGCGCACAAGAAGCCCGGTTACGTTGCCGTGACCCTGTCACTCAAGCCTACCGGTGTCGCACCGGGCGACCTGACCGACAAACAGCTCGATGCTGTTGCCGATCTTGCTGATCGCTACAGCTTTGGCCAGCTGCGCACCTCTCACGAACAGAACATCATCCTCGCCGATGTCGAGCAGAGCCAACTGCATGCCTTGTGGCTGGAGCTGCGTGAAAACGGTTTCGCCACGCCGAACATAGGCCTGCTGACCGATATCATCTGCTGCCCTGGTGGTGATTTCTGCTCCTTGGCCAACGCCAAGTCGATTCCGATTGCCGAATCCATCCAGCGCCGTTTCGACAACCTGGATTATCTGTTCGACATCGGCGAACTGGACCTGAACATCTCCGGCTGCATGAACGCCTGTGGCCACCACCACGTCGGTCACATCGGCATTCTCGGGGTGGACAAGAAAGGCGAAGAGTTCTACCAGGTTTCCCTCGGTGGCAGCGCCAGTCGCGACGCCAGCCTGGGCAAGATCCTCGGTCCGTCCTTCGCCCAGGACGACATGCCGGATGTGATCGAGAAGCTGATCAATGTCTACGTTGAACAACGCACCGAAGATGAGCGCTTCATCGACACTTACCAGCGTATTGGCATCGACCCTTTCAAGGAACGCGTCTATGCAGCGAATCATTAAGCACAACCAAATCGTCGACGAAACCTGGCACCTGTTGCCCAAGGACGTCACCCTCGACGAACTGACCAACTGCGACGACTACATCGTGCCGTTGCAGCTGTGGCGCGATCACGGCCACGCGCTCAAGGCCCGCGATGGTGGTCTGGGTGTGTGGCTGGATGCCGACGAAGAAGCCGAAGAAATCGGTGATGACGTCAGCTGTTTCCAGGTTATCGCCCTGAACTTCCCAGCCTTCACCGACGGGCGCAACTACTCCAACGCGCGCCTGCTACGTGACCGCTACAAGTTCACTGGTGAGCTGCGCGCCGTTGGCGACGTGCTGCGCGATCAGCTGTTCTACATGAAGCGCTGTGGCTTCGACGCCTTCGCCCTGCGCGCCGACAAGGACCCGGTTGAAGCACTGGAAAGCCTCAAAGACTTCTCGGTGACCTACCAGGCTGCAACCGACGAACCGCAACCGTTGTTCCGTCGCCGCTAAAAAAAGGCCCCGCATGCGGGGCCTTTTTTATTCAGACTGCCGCCTCTTCAAGTTGGGTCAATCTCAGCATCAGCGCCGCGTCGGCTGTTTTTTGTGCCATGACAATCGCATCAATCGCCTTCAGGTACACCTGGCTACTGAGTTCAAGCTTTCGCAACGTACCGTCCGGCGCAACGGGTTCTTCATCTAGCGCCACGCGCAATACTTGCACCACCTCATTATTGAGCGTTGCGGGTACCTGGTCACCACCATTGCAGAAATCCAGGTACTCCAAACCGTCTTGCCAAACCTGAGTGAACGCCTCGAACTGTGCCTCATAGCGGCGCTTAAGGTAACGCTGCCAACTGGTGTCTTCGACCATCCAGACGTGACGGTTGGCGACTGTGTCAGTCGCCCGTACTGCAGTTTCAACACGCTTGACCGTCTGCGGCGTCACATTGGCCATTTGCCGGTACAACATTTCGCTTGAAGGTTCCGGGTAGTCGAGCACAGCGGCCAGATCCTGGCGCAAGGCCAGCCGAATCTCGACATCATCTACCCGTTCTCGACGCAACACGTCATCGCTGATGTCATCCAGCGGGTCCAGTGGGGGCAATTCAACGTTGTCAACTAACGCCCGACGCCGAGCAGTGCGAGCCAACGACAGCACATCGGCCCTGCGCTGGACCTCATAGCGACGGAACAGCTGCCTGTACAGAGCCAACAGTTCAGCACCGTGCTCACTTGAAGTTGCCTCGGAACTACGTTGAAACACCAGAACGGCAATTTCCATGTCACTGAAGGCATCGGCACCGGCATCGCCACAAGTGACCGGAAAGGCTTCGGCGATGGCCTGCAGCTCCTCCCTGAGCCGGGTATGTTGCGACGCCAGTTCGAGCATTGCCCATACTCGCGTGCGCAACTGAGGAGCATTGCGCTGGAATTCTCTGGACACTGAAAGGCGGTCGAGCATTTCACTGAGTGCACGCTGGCGCCGCGACTGGAACAGTGTATTCCACAGCTCACGCCGGGCTGGACTGGCGCCCTCAAGCCAGACTGCTCCCGGCTGCGGCGGCTGCCTTTGAATTTCAGCAGCGAATTCCGCGCCCACTTCGCTCAGTCGGGCAATGGCGCCAGCTTCAAGCGGGTTAAAATACACGTTGAGTCTCAGCGTACTATCAACCTGGGCGCGCAGATCGGTACCAAAACGCGTGCTGGCCAAGTCCGGCAATTGCGTAATTTGATTGTGGCTGAGGTCCACAGTACGCAGCTGGCAAGGCTCCTGATTCATTAAGGTCGTCAATCCGGTAGGCCACTCCCTCAACCGGCAATTGTTCAGCTCCAGATGTTGCAGTTGCACCAAACCGCCAAGTTCGGGTGCCTCACCCAAGTGGTTGTGGCTCATCCGTAAGCGCTGCAGGTGGACAAACCGCGAGAAAACCTGGGCACTGGTCTGATCGAGTACTAGCCCAGTACTGCTCAAGTCCAGATCTTGCAACGGCAAACGGGTCAGCATCGCCAAGCCGTTGTTGCTCAAGCCCTGGTTGTAGCGCAAATTCAGGCGCGTCAATGCGGGTAATCTGGCCAGCGCTTGCACCGCTGCATCGGGGATGCTGCGTAGCAGATTGCTTTGCAGCTCCAGCGACTGCAGCCTGAGCAGTGGCGTTAACGCATTGAACATGGTTTCGTTGGAGGTAAGCCTGATCTCTCTCAAATTCAGATATTCGAGTTCCGTCAATGTGCTGACGTCCGGAGGAATTACGCCCAACGAGTTGCCTTCCAATGTCAGGCGCTGGAGCCGGGGAAAGCAGCGCAAAAATCCGCCAGGCAATTGCGGAAGGTTCATGCGTTCGATACTTAGACTTTGAATGTGTTCGAAACGTGCAGTTAGCACGGGTAGCGATCTGATATCCGGTGCAGTCAGTATCAGCTCCCTGCGCGGACGACGACCTTGTCGGCGCCAGGCACTGAGCAGTTGTGCCCTGATTCTTTGGCGAGAGTGATAGGTAAGGAACTCGCCGCGAACATCCTCTACCCACAGATCAAGGGTTCGTTGCAGCATGTTGCGTTCGCCCTCGAGCCGAAATACGGCGTCTCCCAAAGTTTGATTCTCTTCCAGCAAGCGTCTTTTCAGCGCCTCAAGCTCTGCGTCCCGTAGCGTAGGGAACAGCGCGTTTAGCCGAGCATTGATTACCCGATCGCTGCTGACTATTCCACCTAAAGGATAGCCCACACGGCCGTCTGCCAAACGCAACGGGGAGCGAAACCAGGGCCTGATAGGTTGCTGTCCAAGCAACGTCGCCGCCCTGAATCGATCCTGCACAGCAAGCGAACATAGCTTCGAGCGCAACGATTGGGCACTGTGTATATCGAGATTGACCGCCTCGCGCTCACTATCGGGCAGGGCTTTGAGCAAGGTGGTGTACAACGACTCGCCTTTGCTCAGTTCAAGACCGTGAGCGTCGTAAGCGGCATAGTGTCGACCCTTACGCACGAGAGACTTGAGTTCACCTTCAGGTGGACCTGCGTTGGCCAACAATCGGCCAGTTAACGTATCTTCACGTAGCTGGATACAAACCGTGTCGCTCCACCCCGGCAATTGGCCCATTAGCCCCACCGCCAGGCGATCGCTGTCCAGGTTTGCCAGTGTGGGTTCATACAATCCCTGGATGGCTCGACTCAGGGCAAACTGGCGCTGATAGATACGGGCCTCCTCGGCCAAGTGCAACGGAACGCGGCCATCAGCGGCCTGCAACTGCTGGCGCTCCTCGGCGTTTGCGGCGCTGATGATCTCTTGGGCGCCCGCGTCGGTGAGCAAAGGAAAATCCCGGATCAAACGCTGTTGTTCAATGCTGCCAGGCACACGGCCACGCTGATCCATAATCCGGTAGATCTCATCGCGTCGCATAACGGCACGCTCGGCAATGAGCCGGCGCAATACCGCCAGGCGTTTATCCGGCTCGACAGAGGAACCAAACAACGCAAGGGCTTCCGCCGGGTCCAGGTCTGCCAACACCTTATCGGCCAGCTGATTGGCGTACAACTCTTGGACCGATATACGTATGACCCGCCCGCTCGGCCAGCGATTTGCGCCATAGCGAACGGGCACTCGATAAGGATCAGCATCGTCATATACTTCAAGCACCCGCTCTGGCCAGCGTACTAAGTCCAGGCTCAACCCCGGTCCCAGGTCCAGCCCCTCCGTTTGAGCTTGGCCACTGCTCAGGCTGTCAATCAACCGGGTCACCCGCCGATTGACCTGAAAGTGCCGCAAGGCATCACCCAGCAGCGGCGGTACCGGCAACTGATCAACGTGCATGCGTCGCAACACATCGTCGTCAACCCCACTGATCTGCGCTGCCTGTTTCAGCGCGTCATCCGACAACCCGCGTGTAGCGTGACCAATCCTTCTGAGCAGTTGAACATGACTCCACTGCAACGGATGCTCACCAACGACTTGCCAGGCTCCTTCGCCGTTGTGCCTGAGTGCTGGTTGATAGGCGTCAGCGTCGTTGGGATGGCGGGTCGACCAGGTGCCGTCTGCCCCCTGGAACACTTCAAAGACCTGCTCCTCGATGCGGATGTAGGTCTTGCCATCCAGCACGTGCAATCCTTGAGCATCAGGGGCGATGCCGGCCAGGTCGATCGTGCGGGCATAGGGCAGCAGATCAGGTTTCCACAAGCGCTGCTCGCCCCCGGGCAGCGTGACCCGCAGCAAGCCGTCCATGAGCTCGCTCTCCCCTATTGGCGGTGCCGTATGGCCGGCAGCCCCCAGACCGGCGGCAAAGGCTATGTTCAACGCCACTGACTCCATGTGCGCCAGTGCCTGATCCAGCTCGCCGGCCTCCCAGGCATGTGCGCCGTCGATCACCTCGTTGACCAGTTGCACACCCGCCACCACCGCCATCAACGCGCCGATCGCGGGCACAAAGAACGCAGCGGCATTGAGTACATTCAAACCAACGTTCTCCCAGTACGCTAGGCGTTGCCACTTGGCTTTTTCATCAACCTCCCTGCTTGGCACCGCCAGATAGAGAGCGTTGGCCTTAATTCTTTTCAGATGCTGGTCTTGCCTGTAGCCGAACAATTCAGATTTGATCTGCTCATCACGTAGGTGCATGTTGGCGGTAGCGGTGAACTCACCGATGTACAACGCATCGGTCACGCGCTTGAAGACGTGTTCCTGCTGATCTTGCGGCACAAAACGACGAAACAGCTCCAAGTACACAGGGTTCAGTAGATTTACCCGCAAGTCGTGCTTGAACGCAGCTACCGTTTCGTATTCTTTGAGTGGGTAGAGGGCCGCGCCCGGCAAGTAGGCAATGATTGGCTCTTTTTTATCGCTGGTGATGCGGTCGGCACTGAACACCACCACGCCGTCCAGCGGTACTTCAAACATACTCAATGAATAATATTTGACAGGGCGACCATGGAAAGTCGGCGAGCGCTGGCCAAGGAGTAGGCCGTCCAACATCGCACGTCCCGATTCAGTGATTTCATTTTTCATGAAGGCCACTTGCGCCGCCAGTCGCAGATGATCCTTATCAGCGTCAATTGATAAGGTGCGTACAGTATCGATAGTTGCAGAATCGTTGAATATCGTGTCCAGGTGCGCTTGGTACTTGCCGCCCAGATCCAGCTTATGGCACAACGTCGCGAAGTGCTCCGGCTTGATGTCCAGTTTTTGGGTGTAGCGGTATTGAAAGCTCGGATGCGCGGTATTCGAGTCAGGCTTGAGTTCAATGGAGAAAGCGCCCTTGGGCGTCAAGGCACTGCGCATATCGAACGTGGACCCTTCGGCAAAATTTTGCAGCGCCGCTTGCATCAACGTTTGCTGACGCGGCACTGTGCGCAGCAGAGTACCCAGCAGCTCAGGCGTTTCGTGGATTTCCACCAACTGGTCAGTGTTGACGTTGAACGGGGGATTCAACGCGCCAAACAGCTTGTCGCGTTTCAATTCAGCCTCGAGCAAAGGCTCGGTAAACGCCCCGACGCCCTGAAAATCTTTCAAGGCCGTGGCCAGGGCTTGAACTGAACGTTGGCTCAGATCCTGAGCGGCTAGCAATAGTTTCTGCTCCGCCTCCGTTGCCTGGACGAACCAGGAAGCAGCGCCAGAGGGCGTCCAATGCGCCGCACGCAGGCTTTCACGCAAGCGTTTGAGGTCAGCAGGTGTGGCGTGTTTGAGCCAGTCAGGCAGCCGCTCGGCAAGGAACCGGCCGTGTAGGCCAGGGACAGCGGGAACATGAGAAGTTGGCATCGGTGTTTTCCTGTAGGTAACGGGACCCACAGGAAAAACGATTAGACCTCTGCCAAGGCATTACATATTGCTCAGCGCCATTGGCCGAGTTTGCTCCAGAGCCCGAGCAAGGTACTTTCAATCGAGCCGCTTGCCGCCAACCCTACGCGCTCTTGCAGGCTTTTACGCTCGGCATAGTGCAGGTGATACAGGTTCGACTCGCGTGCCCGCTCGCCAAGGTACTCGTCACTGGTTTTGAGTTCGTCGACCAGTTGTTTGTTCAGCGCAGCCACCCCTAGCCACACTTCACCGGTGGCCACCTCATCGATATGCAGCTGTGGGCGATAACGCGAGACGAAGTCCTTGAACAATTGATGCGTGACGTCCAGGTCTTCCTGGAATTTCTCCCGCCCCTTCTCGGTGTTTTCACCAAACACGGTCACGGTTCGTTTGTACTCACCGGCCGTGAATACCTCAAAATCGACATCGTGTTTTTTCAGCAGGCGGTTGACGTTGGGCAACTGTGCAACCACACCAATGGAACCAAGAATGGCAAACGGTGCACTGACAATCTTGTCACCAATACAGGCCATCATATAGCCGCCGCTGGCGGCGACCTTGTCGATGCAAACAGTCAACGGAATGCCCGCCTGGCGGATCCGCGCCAACTGCGAGGAGGCCAAGCCATAGCTGTGAACCATGCCACCACCGCTTTCAAGGCGCAGCACCACTTCATCGCGCGGCGTGGCCAGGCTCAGCACCGCAGTGATCTCGTGGCGCAGGCTCTCGGTAGCCGAGGCCTTGATGTCACCGTCGAAATCAAGCACGAACACCCGCGGTTTGTCTTCAGGGGCTTTCTTTTGCTGCTTTTGTGTCTTGGCCTGCTGCTTGCGCAGGGCCTTGAGCTGGGCTTTGTCCAACAGGCTGCTTTCCAGACGCTCACGCAAGTCCTTGTAGAACTCGTTGAGCTTATTGACCTGCAATTGCCCACCGGCTTTACGTCGACCTTTGCCACGCAACCCGGCAATCGCCGAAAGCACAACCAGAATCGCGATCACCAGGGTCGCGGTCTTGGCGAGAAAGCTTGCGTACTCTGCAAGAAACTCCACAGTAACTCCTTAACATGCCGGCGCCCGAACGGCGCGAACCGATAGTCAAGCATACCGACGCAGCCTTGCCCCTGCCAGCGTAGGAAATGTCCAGCAATGCAGTTCAAACGCTCTTTTCAAACGCTTGTATGTTTTTTCGTTGACAGCCCGCTGGAGGCAACCTAACCTCGGCCTCATTCTTAATGCAGGCGTATGACGTGGGCAGCATCTACCTGATTCGACATGGCCAGGCCTCATTTGGTGCAGACGACTATGACGTCCTCTCGCCGCTGGGCATCCGTCAAAGCGAAGCCCTCGGCGAGCACCTGGCCCAATTGGGGGTGCGCCTGGACCGCTGCCTGGCGGGCGATCTACGCCGTCAACAAGACACCGCGCGCCTGGCACTGGCGGTGATGCACAATGCCGGAGTGGAGGTGCCACTGCTGGAAACCGACGACGCCTTCAACGAATTCGATGCCGACGCGGTAATCCGTAGTTTGTTGCCTGGCCTGTTGCCGGACGAGCCAGAAGCCCTGCACATCTTGCGTAACGGTGCGCACAACCGCAGCGAGTTCCAGCGCCTGTTTGCCCTGTTGATCCAGCGCTGGCACGGCGGTGAGTATGCCGGTGAAGGCTGCGAATCCTGGCAAGCTTTCACCCTGCGCGTCGATGCGGGCCTGCAGCGGGTGCTGCAGCAGGCCGCCAGCGGCGACAATGTTGCGATCTTTACGTCGGGTGGGACCATCACCGCCCTGCTCCACCTGGTAACCCGTATCACTGCCAGCCAGGCGTTCGAATTGAACTGGCAGATCATTAACACCTCGCTCAGCCAACTGAAGTTTCGTGGCCGCGAGGTGGCCCTGGCTTCCTTCAACAGCCAAGCCCATGTGCAGCTGCTGAAGGTGCCGGAGCTCATCACCTATCGTTGAGCCCCGGCCCGTGGCAACCTTGATAGGTTGTCGTAATCACTTAATAAGGAACACACCATGAGCGAAGTAGCAAAAGCCGTCGAAGCGATGAAAGCCAAGTTCAACCCTGCCGCTGCTGCCGGCCTGGACCTGGTCTTCGGTTTCAACATCACTGACGAAGACAAGCACTACGCCCTGATCGTCAAGGATGGCACCTGCGAAATCCAGGAAGGCGAAAACGCCGACGCCAACTGCACTCTGGTGCTGGACAGCGAAACACTCAAAGGTATCGTCAGCGGCGACACCGACGGTATGCAGGCGTTCATGGGCGGCAAGCTGCGCGTCGAAGGCGACATGATGCTGTCGATGAAGCTGAGCGAGCTTTTCCCGGCCTGAGCCCTGCGCTGATGCCGATCAAAACCGAAGCCTTTAACGGCTTCGGTTTTTTTTCGCCCAGGTTTTGTCAGGTTCGCTATCAGGGGCGTTGATCAGCCAGCAACACGCCGACCAATAAGGCTGCGCCGGACTTGTTCGGGCCGGTCGCGAGAATTAGATTAGCCAATAATCTCTGGCTTCAATCATAAGGGAACAGTATGACGCTCACCGACCAGTCCACCCAGGTCCGCCCCGGCGAAGAACTCGATGCCGCCGTCATCGACCCTTATCTGAAAACGCACATCGCCGGTCTCAGCGGCACGCCCCATATCAGTCAGTTCCCCGGGGGTGCTTCCAACCTGACCTACCTGGTGCAGTACCCGCAGCGCGAATTCGTCTTGCGTCGCCCGCCGTTCGGCCATAAGGTCAAGTCAGCCCATGACATGGGGCGCGAATTTCGCATTCTCAACCAGCTCAACAGCGGCTTCCCTTACTGCCCCAAGGCCTACGTACATTGCACCGACGAAACGCTGATTGGCGGCGAGTTCTACGTCATGGACCGGGTCAAAGGCATCATCCTGCGCTCGGACCTGCCGCCAGAGCTGGGCCTGGATGCCCAACGCACCGAAGCACTGTGCAAGAGCTTCATCGAACGCATGGTTGAGCTGCACCAGGTGGACTACAACGCCTGTGGCCTGGGCGACCTGGGCAAGCCTGAAGGCTATGTGCAACGTCAGATCGAAGGCTGGAGCAGCCGCTACGAAAAGGCCCTGACCCCGGATGCGCCGCGCTGGGAAAAGGTCATCACCTGGCTGCGCAACAAGATGCCAGCCGATCATCCCAAGCCTGCCATCGTGCACAACGACTACCGCTTCGACAATGTCATCCTTGATGCCGAGAACCCGATGCGCATCATCGGCGTGCTCGACTGGGAAATGACCACCATCGGCGATCCGTTGATGGACCTGGGCAACACCCTGGCCTACTGGATCGAAGCCACTGACTCGGCAGCGATGCAACTGATGCGTCGGCAACCAAGCAATGCCCCAGGCATGCTCACGCGCCAGCAATTCGTCGACTATTACGCCGAACGCGCCGGCATAACAATTGATAACTACGACTTCTACTACACCTACGGTTTGTTCCGTCTTGCCGGAATCGTCCAGCAGATCTACTACCGGTTCTTCCACGGCCAGACTCAAGACAAGCGCTTCGCCCAGTTCATTCATATGAACACGTTGCTGGAGCATATGAGCCTGCAGGTCATTGCCAAGTCCAGCCTCTGACGCCTACAACAAGGAAAAGACCATGTCCAAGACTCAACTGTTCGACCTCGACGGTAAGATCGCCTTCGTTTCCGGTGCCAGCCGTGGCATCGGCGAGGCTATTGCGCACTTGCTGGCTCAACAAGGTGCCCATGTGATTGTCTCCAGCCGCAAGCTCGATGGCTGCCAGCAAGTCGCCAACGCCATCGTCGCCGCTGGCGGCAAAGCCACCGCCATTGCCTGCCACATCGGCGAAATGGAACAGATCAGCGCCGTGTTCGCCGGCATTCGCGAACAGTTCGGCCGCCTGGATATCCTGGTCAACAACGCCGCCACCAACCCGCAGTTCTGCAATGTCCTGGACACTGACCTGAGCGCCTTCCAGAAGACTGTCGACGTCAACATTCGCGGTTACTTTTTCATGTCGGTCGAAGCCGGCAAGCTGATGCGCGACAACGGTGGTGGCAGCATCATCAACGTCGCCTCGATCAACGGCGTGTCGCCGGGGATATTCCAGGGCATCTACTCGGTGACCAAGGCGGCCGTGATCAACATGACCAAGGTCTTCGCCAAGGAGTGCGCGCAGTTCGGCATTCGCTGCAACGCCCTGCTGCCGGGACTTACCGACACCAAATTCGCCTCGGCGCTGGTCAAGAACGATGCCATCCTCAACACCGCGCTACAGCAGATCCCACTCAAGCGCGTGGCCGATCCAAAAGAGATGGCCGGTGCGGTGCTGTACCTGGCCAGCGATGCCTCTAGCTACACCACGGGTGTGGCATTGAATGTCGATGGCGGCTTCCTGTCCTGATCCGTTGCAGATTCAAGTACCGTCGTAGGAGCCAGCCTTGCTGGCGATGGCAAGGCCAGCTCCCACAGATGATAGGTTACTGTGCCGGCAGCACCGGCGGTTTGTTGGCATCCTTGAGCAGAAACACCACAAACTTTGCCGGTTTGTCCTGACTGGCGTTGCGACCCACGGTGTGCACATCGGCCGGGCCTTCATAAAAGCTCTGGCCGGGGCTAAGGGTGACCTCTTTGCCGCCTCTGACGCCCATCACCACCGCCCCCTCGAGCACGTAGACAAAGCCATGGGCATCGTGGCGATGCACCGGATCGGCACCGCCTGGCGGGTACGCCACTTCCAGCATCAGTACCTCCTTGCCCGGGTAGTCGGGCAGTGCCTGGGTCATCACCGGGGTAACCGTGGGTGCTGGCGCGTTGCTGGTCGAGCTCTGCGCCTGAACCGAGGTGACACCGATCAAGGCGGCAAGCATAAGCAAGGGCTGGATGCGCATTTTGCTCTCCTGATCTGCTGATCAACGTTACACGGGCGTGTTTGCCAACCACCTGTGGAAATTCAGCGTACCCAGCCGCGCATCGGCCGCAGGGGTCAGCGAGCGGTCATCAATGGGGGCGCCGAAATACGTTGCCTGTGGATCGGCGATCACTTCGCGGGCGTCGTGGTGGTGCGCCAGGTAACTGCGCACAAAGTCCACCAATGGCTTGCGCTCGGGGCCGGCGACTTCTACGGTGCGGTTGGCCGGCGCCTGCTCGACAAGCTCGGCCAGCGCCTGCTCGACAAGCTCGGCCAGCGCCTGAGCCACATCAAATGAGGCCACCGGTTGCAAGGCGGCGGTGGTCAGGCGCACCTGGTTACCCTCGGCACCGGAGTAGGCAATGGCGCCCATGAATTCGAAGAACTGCGTGGCACGCAAAATGGTATAGGGGACACCTGCGTGTTTAATCAGCTCTTCCTGGGCCATTTTGGCGCGAAAGTAGCCGCTGTCGAGCATGCGCTCGGTACCGACTACCGAGAGGGCGATATGGTGACCCACCCCGGCGAGTTTTTCGGCGGTGAACAAATTGCGCCCACAGGTTTGGAAAAACGCCAACACCGCCGCGTCTTCGAACGACGGCGAGTTGGCCACGTCTACGACCACTTGCGCGTCCGTCAGTGCGTCTTCCAGGCCTTCACCGGTCAGGGCGTTGACACCGGTTTGCGGTGAAGCGGCCAGCACCTTGTGCCCCTTCGCTCGCAAGTTGTTGCACAGCTGGGTACCGATCAGGCCGGTACCACCGATCACGACGATTTTCATGGCTGAGTCTCCCGCACATGGTGGCGGCAGGCATGTCCGGCGCTACAGGAAAACTGACCTGTCAGGCGGCTGGCGGCCTGCTCGACGGTGGTATTGCAAGCAACCATGGTAGCTGGGGTTTGCGTTGCAACGCGCCGGTGTGGATCAGTGGTGCACTAGAACGGTTACGCGGCGGTGGTCAATCCAGCTCAGAAACGCTCATCCAGAATTGCCGGCAAGGTCAGTTCGCGGACAAAACTGGCCGACGAAAGACTCAAGGCCATGCGTACCACCTGAACCACATCGTGCAGCGGAATCAACTGCCCTTCTCCTCGTTGCTCGGCCTGTTCACGCGGGGTGGCCAACGCATCGTCGGTGTTCAGGTAGCCCAGGTTCAAACAGGTCACGCCCAACCGCTGCTGACGATAGCCCTCGCGCAGGGCATCGGCGATACCACGCAAGGCAAATTTGGAAGCGCCGAACGCCACTTCCGGACGCCCGCTACGCACCAGCCCCGAGGTTGATCCGGTGAGGATGATCCGTGGCCGGGTACTTTGCAGCAGGCGTGGCAACAGACGTTTGAGCAGCAGCAACGGCGCGCTGATGTTGCAGCTGACAATGGCCTGGATCTGCGCATCGTCACCGCTGAGAAAGTCGTACGTCGAAGTGAAGGCCTGGGGCTCCCAGATGCCCAGGTTATAGATCAGGGTGTCCAGCCCCTGCCCCTCGAGCGCCTGCTCCAGCGTTGCTACTGCCTGTACAGGCTGCAGCAGATCAGCCTCGATCCACTGCAGTTCAATACCTGGCCGGGCCACCAGCCCTTCAGGTCTGCTGCGCGACACGCCAACCAGGCTATCACCCGCCTCACCCAAACCCTCGATCAAGGCCCTGCCCAACCCCTTGCTTGCGCCTACCACCATGGTTCTCATCGCCTGTCTCCTGACGTGGCTTACGGTCTGAGCCAGGCATGCGAACAGAGCAATGGCGAATTGGCAATTGGCCAGCTGTATCCAGATATGTACCCGCCGCTATGCCAGGTAACGCCGGAACCACGCAGGTCCGTGGTTACCTGGTGCGCCCGGCAAAAGTCGAAGGCAAGGTGCCGGGGGTTGTCGTGGTGCCGACAAGGCACTCGCCGTCATTCCGGCGAACGTGAACGCCGCCGCACGATCGAGAAATTCGCGCCGATTGATTCGACCGTGAGCGTAGTAGTCGTAGAGCTCAAGCAGTTGCGGGGCAAAGTCTTTGGCGGTGAGACGTTCCATGGCTACGCACTCGCTAAGATCAATCAGCAGACCTGAGTCTGATTGATTAAAGCAGGCTTGCCCCGCAACGGGTCAGCACAACGCTCAAGCAATGGCACTGCGACTGATGCCAGTCTGGCTACGTCCCAGGCGCTGCTCTTCTCGCACCTGACCGACCAGAGTGAATACGTCATGACAGGTTGAAAGGCTGTCCAGGCGTACTTCAGTGACAATCAGGTCCTCACCCTTTCCTAAACGGATGGTCAGCCATACCCCATCAGCACAGGACACCTCACAGCAGTCTGGTTCAAACGCACGCTCGATGAGCTGGCGCAGTTCAAGCGTGGAATACCCAATCAATGACATGGTGCGATCCTCGTAGTGGACAGCCCAAAGCTTCAAGTACCACCAACTGCTCAGTGTATGCCAATTGAAAATGCTTGGCGCTGAATAAAATCCGATTGAATTTTTTCAACGATCCAGCACTCATTCATTGCAGTGAAAGGTTTTTTCGGCTCACTGCTTAGAAAGGATCGTCAAAGGCATATGAACAATGCGAAATATTTCGTCATCGACTATCAACTGCGTGGCACTCCCAAGTCATTCGTCATTCGGGCCGAACGGATGGATAATGCCGAGGCCTGGCACTGGGCAAGCTGTGATGCCGGGGTTGGCATAATACCGCGCTCCAATCTGGACAAGGTCAAGAAAGTCAGCAAACCCTTGGCCGAGCGCTTCGGCATCACCGAGGTGACGTGGCGTCAGTCCGGTTAAGGCGCACTGAGCGATGCCCACAAATGCTGGGCCGCGTAAGCGCGCCAAGGTCGCCAGCGCAGGGCGCGCTCAGCCAGCGGCGTCGGCTCAGGCTCCAGTAAGCGGATGGCTTTGAGCAACGCCACGTCGCCTAACGGAAAGGCATCGCCATCACCGAGTTGACGCAGGGCCAAGTACTGGGCGCTCCAGGGCCCGATCCCGCGCTGGTGGCACAAGCGTTTGACCCAGGTTTGCAGGTCGCTGTCGGGCTGTAGCAGGCTGGGATCTTCGAGCATCGCCTTGGCCATACCCGACAGGGTTGCCGCCCGCGAGCGGGGCATACCCAGATCGCTTAGGTCGTCTTCGGCAATGGCCTGCGGTTCAGGAAACACGTGGGTCAGACGTTTATCAGTAGCCAGGGCTGGTGCCAACGGCAGACCATGACGAACGACCAAACGTCGGGCCAGGGTCATCGCCCCAGCAACGCTGATCTGCTGGCCCAGCACCGTGCGCATCACCTGTTCGAACGCCGCCCAGCCGCCGGGCACGCGCAAACCTGGGCGCTGCGCGATCAGCCGCGCCATCAGCGGGTCACGACGCAACTGACACTCAATCGACACAGGGTCAGCATCCAGGTCAAACACCCGCCGCAGCCGTGCGACCAAGCCTGGCACCAGCCTCGCTGGTAAACCGTGAATACTCACTGCCAACTGCTGCCCGTTCCGGCGTCGGCAATGAATGATGCCCTGCCGCCCGCCGATCACCACCGTACGCCAATAGGCACCGGCTTCGACTACCTCGACTCCCGGAATCGAACGCGCCTGCAAAAAATTCAGCATCGATGGCCAATGATACGGCGCACGGTAGCGCAACCAGACAGTCAGCACTGCTCCGTGCTGGACACTGCGACGGTAGCTTTGAAGGGAGTTGAGCGCTTTCATCCGCGGGTCTTCGCCTGTTGTTCGACACCAACAGGGATCTTACAAAGAATTTCGCACAAACGGCGAAACGCATCGCAGCCAGGCACTACACGCGCCTGGCTGCGATGCGTCTAACGGCGTTACTTACCGTTGGTGAGGGTGTTGTAGCTGGTGATCAGGTTGCGATAGTCGGGGATGTGGTTGGAGAACAATGTACCCAGACCTTCAACGTCGTTGCGCCAGTCGCGGTGCAGCTCACAGGCCAGGCCGAACCAGGTCATCAGTTGGGCGCCAGCTTGCGACATACGGTCCCAAGCCGAATCACGGGTCAGGGCGTTGAAGGTCCCCGAAGCATCGGTGACCACAAAGACATCAAAACCTTCAGCCAGGGCCGACAGCGCCGGGAACGCCACGCACACTTCAGTCACGACACCGGCGATGATCAGTTGTTTCTTGCCGGTGGCTTTCACTGCCTTGACGAAGTCTTCGTTGTCCCAAGCGTTGATCTGGCCAGGACGGGCAATGTATGGCGCGTCCGGAAACTGTTCCTTAAGCTCAGGCACCAGCGGGCCATTAGGGCCGGTTTCAAAGCTGGTGGTGAGGATGGTCGGCAGGTTGAAGTACTTGGCCAGGTCGCCCACCGCCAACACGTTGTTCTTGAACTTATCCGGATCGATGTCACGCACCAGCGACAGCAGACCGGTCTGGTGATCGACCAGCAGAACCGCAGCGTTGTTCTTGTCCAGACGGACGTATGGTTTGCTCATGGTCTAACTCCTTGCGTAGGTGGTCCGGTGCCGGAAGCACCGGAGGGTCAGGATCAGCGTGCCGAATCCAGTTGTTCGTGGTCGTTGGCGACCTGTTGTGCCTTGAGGTAGCTTTCGATCAGCAATTGGTAGTGCGGGAACACCGCGCTGTAGGCTTCGGCCCACTGTTGGGCGTCCGCGCGGTTCCAGGTGCGTTGTACTTCCGAGCACACCGCAGCGGTGTCCATCGGCACCACGCCAGCCTGCATGATGCGGGCCAGGGTGATTTCTTCGGCCATCTTCGAGTAGGTGCCGCTGGCGTCGATCACCGCGAACACCTGATAGCCTGCAGCGACTGCGCTGATGCTTGGGAATGCCATGCACACGCTGGTGATGGTGCCGGCGATGATCAGTTGCTTCTTGCCGGTGGCCTCTACTGCCTTGACGAACTCTTCGTTGTCCCAGGCATTGATTTCACCTTTGCGAGCGACGTACTTGGCATGCGGCGCGGCTTCGTGGATTTCCGGAATCAGCGGGCCGTTAGGGCCTTGAGGCACGGATGCGGTGGTGATCACCGGGATCTTGGCCAGACTTGCGACCTTGGCCAGGGTAATGGCGTTGGCGCGCAGTTCGGTCATGGGCATATCCTTGACCGTCTGAAACAGACCACTCTGGTGGTCGATCAGCAACATCGCAGCGTTATCGGGATCGATACGCGGGACCTGGCCATTGAAATTGGCAACATTGGCAAATGTACTCATGACACATTCTCCTTGAGGTCAGGCGGCAAGTTGTGCTTGCCGCCAAAGTCAAAGGTCGGCCCAAGGACGACCTTTGGGTTATTGAGAGTAATTCTAGTGGTGCGCGCCGCCCGATCCATTCATCTGGCCGAAGCGACCGGCCTTGAAGTCCTCGAAGGCTTCGGCAATTTGCGCCTCGCTGTTCATCACGAACGGGCCGTAACCGACGATGGGCTCGTCCAGCGGTTCGCCACTGAGCAGCAGCACCGACACGTCGGTTTGCGCTTCGAGCAGCAGCTCATCACCGGCACGGTCGAACAGCACCAATTGTGCAGGGCCGACGGCACGTTCAGCGTTGACCAGCAGTTTGCCGCGCAGAACCACCAATGCGGTGCTACGCCCTGCCGCACTAGGCAGGCGAACTGACGCACCAGGCTTGAGCTGCAGGTCCCAAACATCCATCGGCGTAAAGGTCTGCGCCGGGCCTTTGTGCCCACGGTACTCGCCAGCGATGACCCGCAGGTTGCCGCTACCGGCGCCCAGTGGCACGCTCGGGATGTCGCTGGCAAGCAGGGTTTGGTAGCCGGCCGGCGCCAACTTGTCCTTGGCGGGCAAGTTGACCCACAGCTGCACCATCTCCAGCGTGCCACCCTTGGCGGCAAACGCCGGGGAATGAAACTCTTCGTGGAGAATGCCGTTGGCTGCAGTCATCCACTGCACATCGCCTGGGCCGATCAGGCCGCCTGCACCGGTTGAATCCCTGTGCTCCAGTTCGCCCTGGTAGACGATGGTCACGGTCTCGAAACCGCGATGGGGATGCTGGCCAACACCACGACGCGCCGTGGTCGGGGTGAAATCGTGGGGACCGGCATAGTCCAGCAGCAGGAACGGACTGATGTGCTGTGCCAGGTTGTCGTAGGTAAACAGGCTGCGTACCGGGAAGCCGTCACCGACCCAATGTGGGTTGGGGCTGCTGTAGACGCCTTGGATCTTTTTCATGAGATTGCCTCCTCTCGTGTATGGATACACCTTACGAGCGCAACAGCTTTCGCGGTAGATCAGCTAAACTGCCCTCAGCGTTCCATATGGAGAACACTGGTGGAAGACCTTAACGACCTTTACTACTTTGCCCAGGTTGTCGATCACGGCGGCTTTGCCCCGGCCGGTCGCGCTCTGGACATGCCCAAATCAAAACTCAGCCGACGCATCGCTGGCCTCGAAGAACGCTTGGGTGTGCGCCTGATTCAGCGTTCGACCCGGCACTTTTCAGTAACCGAAATCGGCCAGGCCTATTACCGCCATTGCGTGGCGATGCTGGTAGAAGCTGAAGGCGCTGCCGAGTTGATCGAGCGCAGCCGCGCCGAGCCACAAGGGGTGGTGCGCCTGAGTTGCCCGACGGCGCTGCTGGATTTCTGGGTGGGGGCGATGCTGACCAAGTTCATGGTGCAGTGCCCGCTGGTACAACTGCACATTGAAAGCACCAATCGCCATGTCGACCTGATTCAGGAAGGCATCGACATCGCCTTGCGCGTGCGGGTGCCACCGCTGGAAAGCAGCGATCTGGTGATGAAAGTACTGGCGCGCAGCACCCAGCACCTGGTGGCCACGCCTGAATTGCTTTCGCGCCTGCCGGAACGCCCGGTCCCAGCGGATCTCAACGCCCTGCCGAGCTTGCATTGGGGCAATCCGCAGCGTGATTACCACTGGAACCTGCAAGGCCCGGATGGCGCCAGTGCCAGCCTGCGACACAACCCACGACTGGTCACCGATGACCTGGTGGTGTTGCGTCAGGCGGCGCTGGCCGGGGTCGGTGTGGTGCATTTGCCGCTGGTGGTGGTACGCGAAGACCTCGATGCTGGGCGTCTGGTCCGCGCCACGCCGAACTGGGCGCCGGAATGCGGCGTGGTGCATGCGGTGTTCGCCTCGCGGCGCGGGTTACTGCCCTCGGTGCGCAGCTTGCTGGACTTTCTTGCAGCAGAGTTCGAGGCCAGCGATATCGCCTGATGATCGCGGCTATAGCCGTGTTCAGTTCGCCTGCAGGAATGCTTGCAGCTGTTCGCTACAGGCCGCCGGATCTTCCTGCATGAAACAATGCCCGCCATTCACCTGCTGCGCGGTGACCTGGCGATTGTCTTGCACCCAGCGCTGTACAGACTGCGGCACGAAGGGATAAGTATCCTCGCCATAAAGCACCAACGTCGGTGTTTGTACTTGAGTCAACGAGGCCCACATGCGCCGTGGAAATGAGCTGAAGATTTCCACTTCGCGGCTGGGTCGACACTTGAGCACCACGCCTTCGCCACAGTCACCGATGGCATGCTCAAGATAGGCCTGCAAGCCAGCTTCGCTCCAGCCCTTGAAAATTCCCCGGCCTTCGAGCGAGGCACGTGCCGCGCTGCGATCCGGCCAGTGACTGCGACGGTTCGCAGCCTTGCGCGCCAAGGCATGGTGGCGGTGCAGGCCAACCAGCGCGGCGGCGCCCATGATGCCCATCATCGAGCGACTGAACAGCACCGGGTCGAGCAATACTGCCCGTGCAAACAATTGCGGCTGCCGTGCCAGCATCAGCCCGGTGAGCACCCCGCCAAAACTGTGGCCGACAGCAAAAAGTGGCACATCGGCGTACTCGCCACGGCCTGCTTCGAAGGCCTCGATGGCCAATTCGGCGGTGCGGTTCCAACCCTGAAACGGGCCGCCATGATCACTGTCGCCATGGCCCTGGACATCGCACAGCCAGAGGTCGAAGTGTTCGGCCAGGCGTGCCAGCAATGGCTGGTAGACCAGACAGCAAAAGCCATTGCCGTGGAGAAAGTGCAGCAAGGGTTTGCCGCTGACGGGTGAGCGCCAGCCGCGCAAGGTAAAGCCAGCACGTGTGTCATGGGACCAGGGAATCAACTGCATGTGCCAGCGTACTCATTCAGGAAAAGCTCGATTCTACAAACAGCAGCGGGTAAAGCGATATCACCAACAGCGCTGCCATCAACATATTGAACGCCATCAGCCAACGTGGCTTCTGCAACACGCTGCGTAAAGCGCTACCAAACATCACCCAGACACAGACGCTGGGCAGGTTGACCAAGGCAAACACCGCCGCGATCACGATCACGTTGGTGACATAGCCTTGGGCAGGTGTATAGGTAGTGATTGCCCCTACCGCCATGACCCAGGCCTTGGGGTTGACCCACTGGAACGCCGCCGCGCCCCAAAAACCCAAGGGCTTGCGAGTCGCAGAGTTGCTCACCGACAACGGCCCGGAGGTGGCGATTTTCCATGCCAGGTACAACAGGTAAGCCGCGCCCACATAGCGCAGCACCGTGTAGATCGGTGGATACGCCTTGAACACCTCACCGAGGCCAAAGCCCACCGCCAGCACCATAACCATGAAGCCGACACTGATGCCCAAGGCATGCGGGATCGAGCGGCGCACGCCAAAATTCACCCCGGAGGCCAGCAACATGGTGTTGTTGGGCCCGGGGGTGATCGAGGACACGAAAGCGAACAGCACAAAGGCGGTTATCAGGTCGAGTGAGCTGAGCATGGCAGGCATTCCAAGGAGGTCAGTGGCTGTGATTGACACTAACGGAGTCCTGCCCTGCCTCAGCCATACAGTTGCTAAAAATAATGCCGCTACACTTGACTGTCCTGGTTACGCCAGCGCCTCGGCAACAAACTCCAGGCGGTCCTGGCCGAAGAACATTTGCTCGCCGACAAAGCAGGTGGGCGCACCAAACACGCCGCGGCGCACGGCTTGCTCGGTCACAGCCTTGAGCGCCTCCTTGACCTGAGCATCAGCACACCAGGCCTGAATCTGTTCGGGGTCGAAACCGGTTTGCTGCAATACAGCCGCCAGCTCTCCAAGGTCGCCCAGATTACGCTGCTGCTCCCACAACGTCGGGAATACAGCGGCTAGGAAGGCCTGCAAACGTTCAGGCTGGAACACCTGCACAGCGGTGGTCGCACGCATCAAGTTGAGGGTATTGATCGGAAACCCCGGCGGGAACGCCAGGGTCACGCCGTAGCGTTTGGCATAACGCTGCAAATCCACCAACACGTGACGTGCCTTGGCCGGCACAGTAACCGGCGAGGCATTGCCGGTGGCCTGGAACACCCCGCCCAGCAGCATCGGTCGGTACACCAGTTGCGCATCGTGACGGGCACACAGCGCTGGCAGTTGCGTCCAGGCCAGGTAACTGGCCGGGCTGCCAAGGTCAAAGAAAAATTCGACGGTCTTGCTCATTGCACGGTTCCTTATGGTTGTGAGGGCTTACCAGGGTTCCATCCATGGCCGCAGATCGAGCTCGAAGGTCCAGGCGTCACGTGGCTGTGCGTGCAGGAACCAGTAGCTGTCGGCAATGTGTGCGGGATCGAGGATGCCGTCCTGGGCTTTTAGCGCATAACGCTCGGGAAAACTGTCGCGAATGAACGCGGTATCGATGGCGCCGTCGACCACCACGTGAGCGATATGGATGTTACGCGGGCCAAGCTCGCGCGCCATGCTCTGAGCCAAGGCGCGGATGCCATGCTTGGCGCCGGCAAATGCGGCAAACCCCGCAGCGCCACGCAACCCGGCAGTGGCACCGGTAAACAGGATAGTCCCGCGTTCGCGGGTGACCATGCGCCGCGCCACCGCCTGAGCGGTCAAAAAGCCGGCGAAACAGGCCATCTCCCAGATCTTGAAGTACTTGCGCGCCGTCTCGTCGAGAATACTGCAAGGCACGTTGGCGCCAATGTTGAACACGAACGCTTCAATCGGACCGAGAGTACTTTCGATCTGCTCAACCAGCGCTGCCACCTGCTCTTCCTTGCGCGCATCGGAGGCAAAACCATGCGCCTCACCGCCCTCGGCGCGAATCTCGTCCACCAATGGCTGCAACTTGTCGGCACTGCGGCGGGTCACGCAGGCGATGTAACCCTCGCGGGCAAAACGCTTGGCAATCGCACCGCCCGTTGCATCACCGGCCCCCACGACCAATACCACTTTCTTGCCTTGAGTCATCTATCGCCCCTTTGGTAAACGATCATTTAGTAAACGAACGCTATGCTATGATTCAGGCTTCGTCAAGCCAGTAACCAGGAGCAGGTCGGCGTGCGCTACTCCACCACCCACAAAGAACAAACCCGGCAAAAGCTGTTGGAAAGCAGCGGTGCCCTGGCCAAGCGCGGGGGCTTCAATGCCACCGGCGTGGCCGGGTTGATGAAGGCCATCGGTCTGACCGGTGGGGCCTTCTACAATCATTTTCCGTCCAAGGACGACTTGTTCAGCGAAGTAGTGCGCCGTGAGCTGTCCCACAGCCCCATGGCCCAGCAACCGATGAACCGCCAACGGCTTGAGCGCTGCCTGGACCAGTATTTGAGCCTGGCCCATGTGCACAATCGCGAAGGCGGCTGCGCGATACCGGCGTTGGGCGCCGAGATTGCCCAGGCGCCGCTGCCGGTTCGCGCGGAGGCCGAGCACTGGCTGCGTACTCTGCATCAGGCCTGGGCCGATACGCTTGACGATCCGCAACTGGCCTGGGCCCTGCTCAGCCAATGCGTGGGAGCATTGGTGATCGCGCGCATGCTGGCCAGCGAGGACAGCCAGCAGGAAGTCCTCAAGGCCTCGCGTGATTTTCTTGCCGGGGCCCTGCATGAAAGGCTATGAATCCCTGCTACTGAGCCTTGCCCTGCTCTTCCCCGCCAGTGCCCTCGCCGCTTGCCCGGTCGGCCAGTATGAGATCTGCCTGGGCAGTTGCATCTGCTCCCCCTTCGATCCAGGCCAGGCCGGCACTGTGCTTGACGACCTCGGGCGCATGGCCAGCAGCTCCCTGGCCGTGGCGCTGCAGCAGGCACGCGATAGCGCGGCGGCCGGGACGGTAATGCCGATTCCGCTACACATCCGTGCCCAGCTTGAACCTTTCTACGACTTTCAGGTGCTCGACGCAGCGCGCTACAAAGTCGGTGATCGGCAGGCGCTGGACAGCGCCAATGCCCTGCTGCAAAACCCGGACGTCAATGCTGTGACCCTGATCGACATTATCGTCTTCCGTCATCAGGTCGATGCCGAAGACAACGTCGCTCTCTGGGCCCATGAACTGCAGCATGTGCAGCAATATCAGACCTGGGGCGTGGCAGAATTCGCCCGGCGCTATTCGCGCGACTTCGATGCCGTTGAAGCACCGGCTTACGAGATCCAGGCCAACGTCAGCAAAGCCCTGCGTGAACGGGCGTCCGGCCAGGCGCGCTGAACTACACTTATTAGTTGCCCCATACCAAATGGCCCGAGGTCGTCGCTGGCAGTGACGGCCCCGTTGACGTTGGACTTCTATCAGGAGCACACGCAATGGACGAAGCCAAGCTGCAGGACTTCATGGGAAAACTGGTCAACGACATGGGTGCTGCCGCCCTGCTGGCCAACCTGATTCTCGGCGATGAACTGGGCTTGTACCGGGCCATGGCCGATAGCCAATTCATCACCCCCGAACAACTGGCCGAAAAGACCGGCTGCAACGCCCGGCTGCTGCGCGAATGGCTCAGTGCCCAGGCGGCCTCGGGCTATATGCAACACCAGGATGGCCGTTTTCGCTTGCCCGAAGAGCAAGCCATGGCCCTGGCTATCGAGGACTCACCGGTGTATGTCGCCGGTGGCGCATCGGTGATTGCCGCGCTGTACCACGACAAAGACAAACTGGTGGCGGCCATACGCGGTGACGGCGCGCTACCTTGGGGCGACCATCACCCGTGCATGTTCAGCGGCACCGAACGTTTCTTCCGTCCCGGCTACCGCGCGCACCTGGTGGCTGAATGGCTGCCAACCCTGACCGGGGTGATCGACAAACTGCAAACCGGTGCCAAAGTCGCTGACGTCGGCTGCGGTCATGGTGCCTCGACGGTGATCATGGCCCAGGCGTTTCCCTCATCGCAGTTCTATGGCTTCGACTACCACGGGCCATCGATCAGCGTGTCCAATCAACGTGCCGCCGAAGGCGGGGTCGGCGACCGCGCCCAGTTCATTCAGGCCAGCGCCAAGGACTTTCCCGGCAAGGACTTTGACCTGATCTGCTATTTCGACTGCCTGCACGACATGGGCGACCCGGTCGGTGCCGCACGCCATGCCTTCGAGGCGCTGAAGGACGATGGCTCGGTGCTGCTGGTCGAGCCCTTTGCCCATGACAGCCTGGATGAAAACAGTACGCCGGTGGGTCGCCTGTTCTATGCCGCCTCGACCTTTATCTGCACGCCCAACTCGCTGTCCCAGGAAGTCGGTCTTGGCCTTGGCGCACAGGCTGGGGAATCACGCTTGCGGGCGGTATTCGAAGAAGCCGGCTTCAAACACTTTCGCCGGGCTAGCGAAACGCCGTTCAACTTGATTCTGGAGGCGCGCAAGTAGCCGGGATCGGCGTAGGCCCGCTCCTATCGGACCCGTGTGTGGTCTTCTGGAGCGGGCACTAATCCTCAGCCTCAGGGAAATGTCGGCAGCTCTTGCGCTCAGCCAGCTCTTTGTCACTGGGGCGCTGCTCGACGAACACCGCGTGGCCGTCCTTGTAGATCTCCAGATAACCCCACACCAGGTCTTCTTCTCGCTGACCCGGTTTGGGCGGCTCGCGCCACCAGGGTTCTCGACTGATTAACTCCATGGTTAAGGCTCCCGCTGAAAAACATGCCTTCACTATAGACAGTGACAACTGCTGCAACCCTGCCCTAATCCGGTGCAAACCCACTAGAATGAGAAACCTTCTCCACCCGGCAACCTCCATGGATATCGAGCTGGCCCGCACTTTCCTTGAAATCGTCCGCAGCGGCAGCCTGATGGCCGCCGCTGAACGCTTGCACGTCACCCAGACTGCCATCACCGCCCGGGTGCAGAAGCTGGAGCAACAGCTTTCCTGTCAGTTGTTCATCCGCAGCCGCAGCGGCGCCAGCCTGACGGCCGACGGCGAGGCCTTCGTAGTCTATGCCAACCAGCTGGTACAAACCTGGGAGGCCGCACGCCGCGACCTGCCGTTGCCCGAAGGCTGCCACCAGGTGTTGCACATTGGTGGCGAAGTGAGCCTGGGCAATCCGATGGTGCTTGACTGGGTCAGTGCCCTGCACCGGACCCTGCCCAGCCACGCCATCCGCAGCGAAGTCAGCGATGGCGAGTCATTGCTGCGCAAGTTGGAAATGGGTGTGCTCGACGCCGTGTTGGTCTACCAACCCACCTACGGGCCCGGCTTGCAGGTTGAGCAACTGATGGAAGAAAAGCTCATCCGCATCCGCCGCAAGGACAAACCCGACCCCTATATCTACATTGACTGGGGCCAGGCTTTTCGCCGCCAGCACGACGCCGCCCTGCCGGAATGCGCGCGCCCTGCCCTGAGTTTCAACCTGGGGCCTTTGGCCTTACAGTTCATTCTCGAACATGGCGGCAGTGGTTACTTCCGCACCCGTGTGGTGCAGAGTTACCTGGACCGCGGGATCTTCGAACGCGTGCCCCAGGCGCCGGAGTTCACCTACCCGACCTACCTGGTCCACGCCCGCGAGCGCGACAGCGCCGCGCTGCAACAGGCTTTCAGGGTGCTGCGTCAACTGGTGGCCGACGGTGAAAGCGACTGGTCACAGCGCTGGGACCCGGTGATCTGAGGGTGCTACGGCACTGAGCAAATGGCGTTTGAGGCCGGCGATCAGGTCGGTCTGGGTGATCACCCCAACCAGTTGCTGACCGTCGAGCACCGGCAGACAATGCAGCCCCTGCTCGCTCAGCAACGGAATCAACGCCACCGCTGGCTCATCACTGCGCACGGTAATCACCGGTCGACTCATGATCTGTTCGACCCGCACCTGCTGCCGACGCAACAGCCCCCGCCAACTGAAACGCCCTTGCGCCATGGCCGCCCCGATCAGGTCTGTCAGCGTGACAATACCTACCATCTGCTTGTGCTCATCCAGCACCGGCAATGCCTTCAAATGGTGACTCGATAGCTGCTGCCAGGCCTGTTGCAGGGTCATCCCAGGCGTGGCCTGCTGCACATCGCGTGACATCACAGACGCCGCAGTAATCCCGCCAAGGCTGCGCTGCAAGGCATGCTGTTCGGTTGCCAGAATGATCCGCTCCAGCTCATCGCGGGTGATATCGACAAACTCGCCCAGTTCCTCCAGCGCCTGGTCCAAGTCGGCGCTACTGACCCCAACGCGCTCACCGGGCAGCACATCATTGGTGTGGTGCAGGTCTTTGCGGGGTGCTGCAGTCTTGGGATAACGCACCCCGGTCAAACGGTTGTACATCACGGCGACCGCCACCAGCACCAGGGCGTTGAGCATGATTGGCTCAAACACCCGGTCGCCCAATGCAGCAAGTGTCGAATCCGCCAACACCACGCTCACCGCCACCCCGCCGCCGGGTGGGTGCAGGCAGCGCAACACACACATCACCACCAGCGCCAGGCCAAGGGCCAAGGCTGCCACCCAGAGTGCCGAGCCGAACCAGTGGTGCAGCACCAGCCCCACTAGCGTCGCACTGGCATAACTGCCAATGAACGGCCAAGGCTGCGCCAGTGCCCCGGAATGCACCGCAAACAACAACACCGCCGACGCCGCCAAGGGCCCGAGCAGGTGCAGCGCGACGGCACTTCCGAAGGCATAACTGCAGGCCATGCCCGCCAGAAACAACCCGAGCAAGGCACCAAAGCCTGCGCGTAGCCATTCTTTCGGGGGGATATTCAGCGGGGCCGGCAATAGCCGGGTAGACCAGTTATTCAGACGGCGGGAAGACATGAGGAAATCAGGCACCTGGCAGAAAAAAATGCCCGGCCAAAACGGCTGGGCTGAGTATCGCGAGAGCAATACCTAAAGGGCTCCGTCCATGGAGATGGAATTTTTTCGCTTGTAGCTCAAGCGTGGCGGGGATTTTGCCGGGGATGCTTGAGGGGGTGGTAATTCAAAAAAATGAGGGGTGGCAGCAATATTTTTGAGGGATGCGCCTGCCGAGGTAAGCGCGGGCATGCGGCGTTACGGTGGCAACCAGTATTGTTGGCGATAGGGTCGTGCCATGGCAGCCCTTTGATGGTGCCTGCAGCGCTGGCAAAGCCGGCTGCCACAGGCTCGGTGTTCACATGATCATTGTGAGGGCCAGTCTTGCTGGCGATAACATTCGTTCAACATCACCGATTGAGGGGCGGCGGCAAAAACTGAGTGCAACACCTGACCTTTCCGGTACCGTGCTGCCTCTATGTCTTATTCCGAACTCAGCGTTGAAGAGCGCGCCGCCATTCAAATCGGTCATGCCCAAGGCTTCAGCCTGCGTAGGATTGCCTGCTTGATCACCCGATCCCCTGCGACCATCAGCCGCGAACTGCGTCGCAACCGAGATGCCTGTGGCGGCTACTCGGCCCGCGTGGCCCAGCAGCAGATGCATGCCCGCCGCCAGGTCTGTCGACCGATGCGAAAGCTGTTGCCAGGTAGCGAGCGCTTCGAGTTGGTAATTCATATGCTGCGCGAGCGTTTGTCTCCCGAGCAGCTTGCGGGCAAGCTGCGCAGCATGAACATACCCAACCTCAGAGATGCCTACGTCTGTCGCGAGACAATCTACAACGCCATCTATGCCCTGCCGGTCGGTGAGCTGCGCAAGGAGCTGATCGTCTGCCTTCGCCAAAGCAAGACGACGCGCAGGCCGCGCGCTGGCGGTGTGGATCGACGCGGCCAAATCCCCGAGATGGTCAGCATCCATGTGCGCCCGCCGGAGATTGAAGACCGTCTGATGCCGGGACATTGGGAAGGCGATCTGATCAAGGGCAAGGCCAACGCTTCGTCCGTTGGTACCCTGGTCGAACGTACCAGTGGTTACCTGATGCTGGTGAAGATGAACGACGCGACGGTGACCTCGGCGATGGAGGGCTTCAGCGCCGCGCTCAATCGAATGCCGGCGGCGATGCGCAAAAGCATGACCTACGACCATGGTCGGGAGATGGCGCGACACGCCGAGATCACCCAGAAGACCGGCATCGCGATTTACTTCTGCGACCCGCACAGCCCCTGGCAGCGTGGCAGCAACGAAAACATCAACGGGCTGATCCGCCAGTACTTGCCCAAGGGCACGGACTTGTCGGTACATAGCCAAGAAGAACGTGAGCGATCCACGAACCCCACCTGCCCAGTGGTGCGACTTTGTTTTACCGTGGCATCTCCGGTGAGCAGTTCCACGGCAGCAACGCCTCGTAGTCGGCTAGGTTCTGTACGAAAAGAGATGTCGCAAACACCGCATGGAACAAGCCAGCGAGACCATAGCGGCATAGCTTTTCGCGAGCTT
>NZ_JBNPJT010000002.1:0-381049 GCF_050312595.1 Pseudomonas sp. UM16
AACACCAGTGAAAGTGCCATTCAGTCTATCTTTCTATCACATACCCAAATTTTTAAAGAACGATTCTGAAAAAGTTCAGAAATCAATATTCGATCCGAATATTCATTTCTAAGCTTTGACACGGTAACAAGGGGGTGGTGGAGCCAAGCGGGATCGAACCGCTGACCTCCTGCGTGCAAGGCAGGCGCTCTCCCAGCTGAGCTATGGCCCCAACAAGAAACTGGTGGGTCTGGGCAGATTCGAACTGCCGACCTCACCCTTATCAGGGGTGCGCTCTAACCAACTGAGCTACAGACCCAGTTAAGAGCTGTTACCGATATCGTCTTCTTCAATGAATCAAGCAATTCGTGTGGGAGCTTATGAAACAGCTGATGTCGTCGATTAAGGAGGTGATCCAGCCGCAGGTTCCCCTACGGCTACCTTGTTACGACTTCACCCCAGTCATGAATCACACCGTGGTAACCGTCCTCCCGAAGGTTAGACTAGCTACTTCTGGTGCAACCCACTCCCATGGTGTGACGGGCGGTGTGTACAAGGCCCGGGAACGTATTCACCGCGACATTCTGATTCGCGATTACTAGCGATTCCGACTTCACGCAGTCGAGTTGCAGACTGCGATCCGGACTACGATCGGTTTTGTGAGATTAGCTCCACCTCGCGGCTTGGCAACCCTCTGTACCGACCATTGTAGCACGTGTGTAGCCCAGGCCGTAAGGGCCATGATGACTTGACGTCATCCCCACCTTCCTCCGGTTTGTCACCGGCAGTCTCCTTAGAGTGCCCACCATTACGTGCTGGTAACTAAGGACAAGGGTTGCGCTCGTTACGGGACTTAACCCAACATCTCACGACACGAGCTGACGACAGCCATGCAGCACCTGTCTCAATGTTCCCGAAGGCACCAATCCATCTCTGGAAAGTTCATTGGATGTCAAGGCCTGGTAAGGTTCTTCGCGTTGCTTCGAATTAAACCACATGCTCCACCGCTTGTGCGGGCCCCCGTCAATTCATTTGAGTTTTAACCTTGCGGCCGTACTCCCCAGGCGGTCAACTTAATGCGTTAGCTGCGCCACTAAAATCTCAAGGATTCCAACGGCTAGTTGACATCGTTTACGGCGTGGACTACCAGGGTATCTAATCCTGTTTGCTCCCCACGCTTTCGCACCTCAGTGTCAGTATGAGCCCAGGTGGTCGCCTTCGCCACTGGTGTTCCTTCCTATATCTACGCATTTCACCGCTACACAGGAAATTCCACCACCCTCTGCCCTACTCTAGCTCGCCAGTTTTGGATGCAGTTCCCAGGTTGAGCCCGGGGATTTCACATCCAACTTAACGAACCACCTACGCGCGCTTTACGCCCAGTAATTCCGATTAACGCTTGCACCCTCTGTATTACCGCGGCTGCTGGCACAGAGTTAGCCGGTGCTTATTCTGTCGGTAACGTCAAAACACTAACGTATTAGGTTAATGCCCTTCCTCCCAACTTAAAGTGCTTTACAATCCGAAGACCTTCTTCACACACGCGGCATGGCTGGATCAGGCTTTCGCCCATTGTCCAATATTCCCCACTGCTGCCTCCCGTAGGAGTCTGGACCGTGTCTCAGTTCCAGTGTGACTGATCATCCTCTCAGACCAGTTACGGATCGTCGCCTTGGTGAGCCATTACCTCACCAACTAGCTAATCCGACCTAGGCTCATCTGATAGCGCAAGGCCCGAAGGTCCCCTGCTTTCTCCCGTAGGACGTATGCGGTATTAGCGTTCCTTTCGAAACGTTGTCCCCCACTACCAGGCAGATTCCTAGGTATTACTCACCCGTCCGCCGCTGAATCAAGGAGCAAGCTCCCGTCATCCGCTCGACTTGCATGTGTTAGGCCTGCCGCCAGCGTTCAATCTGAGCCATGATCAAACTCTTCAGTTCAATACTGCTTGGGTTTTGAGAAAACCCTAAACTTGGCTCAGCAATCTCAAATGACTAATTCGAAGCCTTTCGACTTCTCGTGCAGCCACTTGTGATGCTGATAATCTTTCTGACTATCAGTCTGAGCCACAAGCACCCACACGAATTGCTTGATTCGATTGTTAAAGAGCGGTGGTTGAAGCCTTTCGCTTCAACCGAGGCGCGCATTCTACGCTTTCCTCAGAGTCTGTCAAGCGTTTATTTTGAAGTTTTTCAGAATTTCTCTTTCAACTTCAACCGCTTAACTCGCTGCGATCTCTCGTCAGCGGGAGGCGAATTCTACAGCGTTTCAATCCGCTGTCAACCACCTTTTTCACCGCTACCGATCTTGCGATCGAAGCCCCTCCGGCACTACCTGGAACATCTAACTCGTTGAATCTCAAGGAGTTTTCCGTTCCGACTGCGCCGGAAGTGGGGCGAATTATAGAGCGTTTGAATCGAGCGTCAAGCTTTAATTTGGAAAAACCTATATAAAAGAAAATGCGCACTATATTGCTCAGCTCGCAGGCTTTGCGCATCATAAGCCACCATCGCCGATATTGCGCGCCCTACCTATATAAGGAATAGTCTTCAACAATGAACGCTCAACCCCGTAGCTTGGCCGCCACGTTATTTCCCATCGGCCTACTGCTGATTGCCATGGCCTCGATACAGTCCGGCGCCTCACTGGCTAAGAGCATGTTCCCTGTAGTTGGCGCACAAGGCACTACCACCCTGCGCCTGATCTTTGCCAGTGTGATCATGCTGCTGCTATTGCGCCCGTGGCGCGCCCGCCTCAGCGCCAGCACACTGCGCACAGTCATTATCTATGGCATGGCCTTGGGCGGGATGAATTTCCTCTTCTATATGTCGTTACGCACTGTGCCATTGGGGATTGCCGTAGCGCTGGAGTTCACCGGCCCTCTGGCCGTGGCCCTGTACGCTTCCCGGCGCGCAGTGGATTTCCTCTGGATCGCTCTCGCGGTGGTCGGATTGCTGCTGCTGATTCCCATTGGCCAAAGTGGCGGCGGAATCGACCTGGTCGGCGCCAGCTATGCACTGGGCGCTGGCGTGTGTTGGGCGCTGTACATTCTTTATGGGCAAAAGGCAGGTGCCGAGAACGGCATTCAAACTGCGGCATTGGGCGTGATGATCGCCGCACTCTTCGTCGCCCCTATTGGCATTGCTCACGCAGGCAGTGCTTTGCTGACGCCAGCGCTCCTGCCCATCGCTTTAGGCGTGGCAATACTCTCCACAGCACTGCCCTACAGCCTGGAAATGGTTGCACTCACACGCATGCCAGCAAGAACATTCGGCACACTGATGAGTATCGAACCTGCCTTTGGTGCACTCTCGGGATTGCTGTTTCTCGGCGAAGTGCTGAGCGTGATGCAATGGCTGGCCATCGCTGCCATCATTACCGCTTCGGTGGGCGCAACGCTGTCAATGCGCAAGGAAAGCCCAGCCTTGGTCGCTGCCGACTGATTTGAGAAATATTTGCATTTAAACCCAAACTGGTCATTGTGCCGCGCATCGACGATCTTTAAGCTGTCATTGAACGTCAACCTTAACGCTATCTAATTGACAAGACAGGGACGCAACGGAGCATCACGAAGACGCAACAGACATTGACCCGGACGAAAGATCCGGCACGTATTAAGGACGGGAATGAAAAGTATTTTGCTCATCCTGGCCATGTTGGCCATTGCCGGGTGCGCGGCGACTGCAAAAACTCAAGTCAAGCACGGCAAGCGGGGACTGCACATCAACTGCTCCGGTCTCTCGTCATCCTGGGACCAATGCAATAGCAAAGCGACTACCGCTTGCGGCGCAAAAGGTTACAAGGTGATCGCCCGCTCGGGCGATGACGATGCCGAATCCGGTGACTACCTGTTTGGGCTCAATCCGGCCGGATACACCAGCCGCAGCATGATCGTGATCTGCAAATAAAGAATATTCAACACAAAGGGCAGCTTGATAGCTGCCCTTTGTGTTCAGGCATACGTCCTCGCGATCAAATCGCTGCCGTGCGCTCCTGCAGCCATTGCAATGCCGCGCCACCGAGCAAGGGCGCCAGACGCTCTCGCACCTGTTGATGGTAATCATTGAGCCAGTTGCGCTCTTGCTCGCTCAGCAACTGTGGTAGCAAGCAGCGCGTATCAATCGGGCACAAGGTCAGGGTTTCGAATTCCAGGAAGTCGCCAAACTCGCTGCGCCCCACCTCACGATTGAACACCAGGTTCTCGATTCGCACCCCCCACTGCCCTGGCCGGTAAGTACCTGGCTCAATGGAGGTAATCATCCCTGCCTGCATTGCCGTCTGCGGTGCTGCTGCAGCCTGGTAAGCAATGACCTGTGGGCCCTCATGAACATTCATGAAGTAGCCCACACCGTGGCCAGTGCCATGACCGTAATCAACCTGATCCGCCCAGATTGGCGCCCGTGCGATAGCGTCCAGCAACGGGGACAGAATCCCCCGCGGAAAACGCGCACGCGACAAGGCGATCACGCCCTTGAGCACCCGCGTACAATCCTGCTTCTGCGCAAGGCTCGGCGTACCCACGGGGATCATCCGCGTGATGTCGGTGGTTCCTCCCAGGTACTGGCCACCCGAGTCGATCAGCAGCAGGCCATCGCCCTCGATGCGCGCATACGACGCCTCGGTTGCGCGGTAATGCGGCATGGCGCCGTTGGCGTTGAACGCGGCGATGGTTGAAAAACTCAACGAAACGAACCCCGGACGACGGGCGCGCGTGGCGCTGAGCCGCTCGTCGATGGTCAATTCGGTGACCGTCTCACGCCCCAGCGCAACCTCCAACCAGGCAAAAAATTCGCACAGTGCCGCCCCATCCTGCTCCATGGCATTGCGGATGTGCGCCAGGTCCTCTGGGCTTTTCTGTGACTTGGCCAGCGTCGTGGGATTGAGGCCTTCGACCAAGCGTACCTCACTGGGCAAATGGGCAATTAAGCCACGGGTGACCCGTGCCGGATCGATCAGCAGGCTGCAGCCTGCCGGCACTGCGGCCAAGGACGCCCGGATCTCGGTATAGTCGCGCACGTGCACACCCTCAACTTCAAGCACCTGGCGCAACTGCGCATTCAGCTTGCTCGGGGCGACAAACAGGATTGCTTGATCCTGGCTGACCAACGCGAAGGCAACAAATACCGGATTGTAGGAAACATCGCTGCCTCGCAAGTTGAACAACCAGGCAATATCGTCAAGAGTGGCAATGAAGTGCCAATCGGCGCGACGGTCGCGCATCGCCTGACGCAATCGGGCGAGCTTCTCGCCAAGCGTCACCGTCGCTTCGGGCGGCAGATGTGGGTACACCGGATTGTCCGGCAAGCACGGTCGATCCGCCCACACCTCGTCAAGCAGATCCAGAGTGGTCAGCAAGCGTGCATTTCGGCTTTGCAGGCGCTCGTCTAACTGGCGCGCCGAGGCCTCTGCCATGACCGCCCCATCAACCGCTACCGCTGCCCCTTCTGGCGTCTGCTCAGCCAGCCAATCCAAAGGCCCTAGCTTGCCTGGCTGCAGCTTAATCAAGTCGATACCACTACCGGCGAGTTCTTTCTCAGCCTGTTCCCAGTAACGGCTATCGGCCCACAGGCCGGCAAAGTCGGCCGTCACGATCAACGTACCAACCGAACCCTGGAAGCCAGATAACCACTGTCGTCCCTGCCAGTAGCCAGGCAAATATTCGGAAAGATGGGGATCCGCCGACGGCACCAACAAGGCGTAGACCCTTTCCCGGCTCATCACCTGGCGAACGGCTGCCAGGCGGGTGCTCACCGCTCCCTGCGCTGAAGACTGAGTGTTCATGCTGACTCCCACGGCATCCATTGTTATTGGCGCTGATAATGGAACAGGCTTGAGTCCCCGGCAACCGCCCAGAAGCGTTGCGACTGTAACGAGGCGTTGAATGTACTGGCGGCTAGTTTGACATTTACGCCGTCCTTGATCGCCCGGAGTGAACTTCTAGGCAGCTAAACCTTCACAACACTACAGTCTTTGCACGAGAGAATCCTCATGCCCCGCTCGTCTGACCGCAAGCAAGGCGTGGTATTGCTCGACACGCGCGAGCACACGCCCGAACACGAACACTGTGTGCACCTCAAGCTTGCCGAACGTCTGGCGCAATTGCTCGACACACAGGTGGTCACCCCTACTCAAGCACCGACGCAGTACGACAATTTCTATTACCTGCCCACCGAAACCCTGATCCAGCACCCGCACTACCACGAGATGGGCATCACCTCAGCCCAGGACCTGCTCGGCGGTGTTGTCACCCGGCCCTATATGGCCACCAAGGCGATATCCCACCCCTTGCCAGCCAATGCTCGCTACCCCCTTGGCTGGACTGATGACTTTGCCCGTCAAGCCAGTGATGCCCTGCTGCGCGGCTACACGGTGTTTAGCGTGCAAGACGCTGGCAGCGCCGCGGCCCTTTTGCTGCGTGACGGTCCTGTACGGATCAAACCGGTACGCGCGACCGCCGGGCGGGGTCAAACCGTGGTGACAACGATGAAGGAAGTCGAGCAAGCGCTGAGTGGCCTGAACGAAAAGGAGTTGGCCCTGTGGGGCCTGACGCTGGAAGAGAACCTGACCGACGTGCAGACCTTCAGTGTCGGTCAGGCGTTGGTGGCCGGCATTCTCTGCAGCTACTACGGCACCCAGCAATTGACCCACGACCATGCAGGCGAAGAAATCTATGGCGGTTCGGACCTGGTCTTGGTCCGCGGCGACTACGACACCTTGTTGCAACTGCATCTTGAAGACTCTCTGCGCCTAGCAATCACCCAGGCCAGGACCTATGAACAGGCGGCGCTACAGAATTTCCCCGGGTTCTTTGCTTCACGACGCAACTACGATGTGGCTCAAGGCCTGAACAGCCAGGGCAAAATCCGCAGCGGTGTCCTCGAACAATCCTGGCGTATCGGCGGTGCCAGCAGCGCAGAAATCCTGGCGTTACAGGCATTTGCTGCAGACCCCGCGTTAACCCGCATACGCGCCTCCACCCATGAAGCCTTCGACGCGCCCGAGCTGCCCGCCGATGCGACCCTTTTCTATCAGGGGGAAGACAGTGAACTCGGAAGAATCTGCAAATACGCACGGTTGCGCGACTATGACCATCCATAGTGAACCCATTGAGATCCATGTCGATGACGAAACTATTGCCGCCACCATTGTCAGCCCCGGTGACAAGGTGCCGGGGATTCTGTTCGTGCACGGTTGGGGAGGCAGTCAGCAGCGCGACCTGGCGCGAGCCAAACAAATCACTGGCCTGGGCTGTGTGTGCATGACTTTCGACTTGCGCGGTCACGAAAAAACCGAGAGCCAGCGCCTGAGTGTCACTCGCGAACAAAATCTGGCTGACTTGGTTGCTGCCTATGATCGATTGGTCTGCCACCCTGCCGTCGACACCAGCGCCATTGCCGTTATTGGAAGCAGTTATGGCGGTTATTTGGCAACCCTGTTAACCGGCCTACGACCGGTCAAATGGCTGGCTTTACGGGTACCGGCATTGTACTGGGACGATGAGTGGAGCATGCCCAAACAGGGCCTGGATCGCCAGCGCCTGACTGATTACCGCCGGCGACCGCTGGGCCCCACCGATAATCGTGCCCTCGGGGCGTGTGCAGAGTTCGCCGGAGATGTGCTGTTGGTCGAATCCGAACAGGACGACTATGTCCCGCACAGCACCCTGATGAGCTACCGTTCGGCGTTCGTCAGTACGCATTCGCTGACCCATCGAATCGTCGATGGCGCCGACCATGCGCTATCCAGCGACCGCAGCCAGAAAGCCTACAGCTCGATCCTCAGCGCCTGGATCAGCGAGATGGTCATCGGTGCTCGTCTCGATCACTACCCGCACCATTCGCCCTGGTACTCCTGAGCCGACGGCAACTGACAATGCAGCCCATCAGTGGTGCTGCGCAGCAGGTTGCTCAAGGTTTGAAACGCAGCAAAGTTAACGCCTTTGGCCTCGTATTGCCGAATCAGTTGCAGAAAGGGTTCCTGAGCAAAACTACTGGCAGCCTCCTCCCAGGCCTGGCGCGATTGCCACTGCAGGTATTGCAGAACACGACAGCCGTCATCACTGGCCTGGATGCTCGCGCTCACCAGCCCGACATGTTGCGAAGCCAGCACTTCGCTGCGCTCGGCCAACGCCTGGGCTAAGGCGTACTGACGTGCGGGTATCACCTCGAATTCGATCATCTGGGTAAAGCACAAACTACGCGCTATAGCCGTCATGGGCATTCTCTCCCTACCATTGAACTTGCGATGCAACGGCAGGCAGGGTAAAACCTTAAGTTAACTAGAGGTCAAGAGACTTTACAGCATGCCGCAACCTTGCACCGCAGAGAAGGTCATGACCGTCGGCCAGTTGGCTGCCCGCAGCGGTGTTGCGGTCACCGCTCTGCACTTCTATGAGAGCAAAGGACTGATTCACAGCACCCGCAGCGGTGGCAATCAACGTCGCTACCCGCGCGAAACCTTGCGCAGGGTTGCGGTGATCAAGATGGCCCAGCGCCTGGGCATCCCCCTGGCGAGCATTCACACCGCGCTGCAGACATTACCCGTGGGCCGCGCGCCAAGTATCGCGGACTGGCAACGGCTGTCCGAACAGTGGCGCCAGGACCTGACCCAACGCATCGACAAAATGCTGGCACTGCGCGACCAGCTCGATGGCTGTATAGGTTGCGGCTGCATGTCGTTGCAGAGTTGTCCGTTACGCAACTGTGATGACCAGTTGAGTGAACGGGGTCCAGGTCCGCAGTTGCTGGAACCCGGCCCGGATATTCAGGATCAGCCGATGCTTTCGATCACTCGACGTCGATAGTCACTGGGCGCAAGCCCGGTCAGCTTGAGGAAGACTTTGCGAAAGGCGCCCGGGTCCTGGTAGCCCACACCCCAGGCAATCTGGTCGATGCTGCGGTTGGTGAACTCGAGCATCCGGCAGGCGCGACCGACCCGTACCTGCTGGCAGTATTCCGTAGGCTTGAGGCCGGTGGCACTGCGGAAACGACGCAAGAAAGTACGCGACTCCAAGCCTGCACAATCAGCCATGATTTTCAGGCTCACATCCCGCGCCCCAGTGCTTTGCAGCCAGTGCTGAACCTTGAGCACGGCCTCATCGCCATGATCCAGGCGTGGCTCGAAGGTACTCCCCGGCCGCGCGCTGGCGCTGCTGCGATCTACCGCGAGAAAGCGCGCAGTCTCGGCGGCCAGGGTCTCGCCCAGGTAACGTTCAATCAGTTTCAGACCCAAGTCAGTCCAGGCCATCAACCCAGCCGAAGTCATAATATCGCCGTCATCGAGCAGCGCCAGATTGGCTTCGACTTTGACCGCTGGAAAGCGCTCGACCAGGGATTGGGCGAAGTTCCAATGAGTCGTGGCTGGGCGGCCATCAAGCAGGCCGCTGGCGGCAATGAAAAATACCCCGACACACACTGACACCAACAATGCCCCATCACGATGCCATCGACGCAGCGCTTCTCGATATCGCTCAAGCAACTCGGGGGATGGCGCCTGAGTCAGGCTCGGCGGAATGATCACTACCCGGAGCTGATGATGAGCCTCGGGATGACTGTCATAGAGCACTGCAAGTTGCCCGGCCTGGTCTTCACCCCAATGACTGATACGTAGCACTGGCCGCTCCAGAGCCCCCAGTTCGTGGCGCAAGCGATTGGCAATGGCGAACAGATCGGTCAACCCATGCACCGCCGCCTGCTGCGCACCGGGATAGACCAGCAAACCGATTTCCAGCGTGCCGCAGTCTTTGGCCATTGTCAGTTTTTCCCGCCAATTTGTCGTTCGCGCCAATGCGCAAGCGCATCACTCAAGCCTATAACTATCACCACACCACAACCACTCTGTACAAGAGGCATTTGAAAATGAGCAAACACGCGCTGATCATCATCGACATTCAGAACGACTACTTCCCAGGGGGCAAGTGGACTCTGGATGGTGCAGAACAGGCAGCCGATCAAGCTGCCCGGATTCTTGAGGCAAGCCGAGCCAAGGGTGAGCTGGTAGTGCATGTACGCCATGAGTTCGAGTCCAATGACGCGCCTTTTTTCACCCCTGATTCCGAAGGCGCGCTTATCCACCCCAAAGTCTCCCCCCTGCCAAATGAACCGGTGGTGCTCAAGCACAAAGTCAACTCGTTCCTGAACACTGAACTCAAAGCTGTGCTGGACGCGCATGACATCGGAGCGGTGACGGTAGTTGGCAGCATGAGCCATATGTGCATCGATGGCTTCACCCGTGCCGCCGCAGACATGGGCTATAAAGTCAGCGTGATCCACGATGCCTGCGCCACCCGCGACCTGGAATTTAACGGCGTCAGCGTTCCTGCAGCTCAAGTCCATACCGCCTATATGGCAGCCCTGGCATTTGCCTATGCCACAGTTGTTTCTACCGAGGACTACCTGGCCGGCAAAAACCTCTAATCTCACCGGGCCTGCTTGTCACTACTGCTCGCGGGGTTACCCCGCGATGTCTTCGCTCAAATCACCACATTGCGCACAAACCGCGTCGCCACCTCACCATCATTGCGATAAATATGCATGCGATTACTGGCATAGCTGAAAAAGTCGCCGACCTGCAGCCGATGCTGCTGGTCTTCGATAACCAGCGTTAGGCACCCTTCGAACACATACAGCTGTTCACTCCAACCATCGGCATCTGCTTCGCATTGGTACACCTCCCCTGGCTCCAGGCGCCACTCCCACAATTCGACTTCGCGACTGGCAACCGAACTGGCGAGCAATACGGCGCTGCTGCCTGGGTGAATTCCCGTCCAGGCCAGTTCGTTGATACGACTGGGATCGCGGTTGTCCGGGGCTTGGATCAAGTCGGTAAAGGCGGCGTCCAACGCCTCGGCAATACGGTCAAGTGTAGTCAGGCTTACATTCTTCTCGCCCGCTTCGATGGCCACCAGCATACGTCGGCTAACCCCCGATTTTTCCGCCAAAGCGCTCTGGCTAAGCGCCGCTGCATGACGCAGGCGGCGAATATTCTGACTGACATGTTGCAGCACTGAAGCGCGCTGAGTGGAATCTTTGTGCACTATATTGCTCACTTGTTGGGTTTGCGCAGTATACTGCCCACATCGCCGCAATTGTGCGTCGCTCCTCTTCCGTGTGCAAGGCCATGACCTCATTCAACACTGCAGAACGCCCTACTGTTTCCTTCCGGCTGAGCAAGGCCGAACTGGTACTGGTGTTTATCACCATGCTATGGGGGGGCACCTTCCTGTTAGTGCATAACGTCATGACCGTCAGCGGGCCAATGTTCTTCGTTGGGCTGCGCTTTGCTGCCGCTACCCTGTTTGTCGGCCTGGTGTCAGCTCGCGCGTTGGCGGGGTTGACGGTCACTGAACTGAAAGCAGGGGTACTGATCGGCGTATCAATCATGCTCGGCTATGGCTTGCAAACCTATGGCTTACAAACCATCAGCAGCAGCCAGTCTGCATTCATCACCGCTTTATACGTGCCCTTTGTGCCACTGCTGCAGTGGTTGGTGCTGGGGCGGCGCCCGGGCCTGATGCCAAGCCTGGGAATCGGCTTGGCCTTTGTGGGCTTGATGCTCCTGGCGGGTCCGGAAGGTGGTTCGCTGCAGTTCAGCGCCGGTGAAATCGCCACCTTGGTCAGTGCTGTAGCAATTGCGGCGGAAATCATCCTGATCAGCCGCTACGCCGGCAAAGTCGATGTGCGGCGGGTGACCGTGGTGCAGTTGGCAACCGCGTCGGCGCTGTCATTCTTGATGGTGGTGCCAACTCAGGAGCCTGTGCCAGACTTTTCTTGGCTATTGCTGCTTAGCGCGCTGGGCCTGGGCGCGATGAGTGCGGTGATTCAAATGGCGATGAACTGGGCACAGAAAACGGTTTCGCCTACCCGCGCAACGCTGATCTATGCCGGCGAGCCAGTCTGGGCCGGCGTCGTTGGCCGGGTCGCGGGGGAGCGTTTGCCCGCCATTGCCTTGTTAGGCGGTTTGTTCATTGTGATTGCGGTCATCGTCAGCGAGCTGAAGATCAAGCGCCGGGAAGTCTCTTCTGAAGTACTCCAGGCGCCTGCTCAAGGAAGAGAACCAGAGCTCTAGAGAGCAAATCCAGTCTATTCTTTGTAAAAAACTGTTATAAAAAAATCGTTTGATACATCGCGTTTGTAGAATTCTGCCACAGCTTCTGTGTTGGTGATCGACGGTGCGCCACGTATGATCCCTTACAAACTTCTGCAGATTAGAAATCTATGTCCTTGATAGTGCTACTGCTTCTGCCGTTTATCGGCAGCTGCCTGGCGGCTGTCTTGCCGCACAACGCACGCAACAGCGAGTCATTGCTTGCTGGGCTCGTGGCCCTGGTCGGCACCGTCCAGGTCGCCTTGCTGTACCCGCAAATCGTCGATGGCGGGGTAATCCGTGAAGAGTTTCTCTGGCTGCCAAGCCTGGGTCTGAATCTGGTCCTGCGCATGGACGGCTTCGCCTGGCTGTTCTCCCTGCTGGTCTTGGGCATCGGTACCCTGGTGTCGCTCTACGCACGCTATTACATGTCGCCACAGGACCCTGTGCCGCGGTTCTTTGCCTTTTTCCTGGCGTTTATGGGCGCAATGCTCGGCCTGGTGATTTCCGGCAACCTGATCCAGATTGTGTTCTTCTGGGAACTGACCAGTGTATTCTCGTTCCTGCTGATCGGTTATTGGCACCACCGTGCCGATGCACGGCGCGGTGCCTACATGGCGCTGATGGTCACCGGTGCGGGCGGATTATGCCTGCTGGCGGGGGTACTGCTGCTCGGCCATGTGGTCGGCAGCTACGACCTGGACAAGGTCCTTGCTGCCGGCGAGCTGATTCGCAATCACGCTCTATACCCGATCCTATTGCCTTTGATTTTGCTCGGCGCCCTGACCAAGAGCGCACAGTTCCCCTTCCACTTCTGGCTTCCCCATGCCATGGCAGCGCCGACACCCGTCTCGGCGTATCTGCACTCGGCAACCATGGTCAAGGCCGGGGTATTTCTCCTCGCACGTCTCTGGCCGGTACTGTCCGGCAGTGAAGAGTGGTTTTGGATTGTCGGCGGCGCCGGGGCTTGTACCCTGGTACTAGGCGCCTTTGCGGCGATGTTCCAGAACGATCTCAAAGGCCTGCTGGCCTATTCAACCATCAGCCATCTGGGGCTGATCACCCTGTTGCTAGGCCTGAACAGCCCTCTGGCGGCCGTCGCGGCGGTGTTCCACATCCTCAACCATGCCACGTTCAAAGCCTCATTATTCATGGCCGCCGGCATCATCGACCATGAAAGTGGTACCCGTGATATCCGCCGTCTTAGCGGTCTGTTCCGGTTGATACCCTTCACGGCGACTCTGGCCATGGTGGCCAGCGCCTCCATGGCCGGGGTGCCATTGCTGAACGGTTTCCTGTCCAAGGAAATGTTCTTCGCCGAGACCGTCTTCATCAGTTCCAGCGCCTGGATTGAAACCGCCCTGCCGGTGATTGCTACTTTGGCGGGCACCTTCAGCGTGGCTTATGCCTTGCGCTTCACCGTCGACGTGTTCTTTGGCCCACCGGCCACTGACCTACCCCATACCCCGCACGAACCCCCTCGCTGGATGCGCGCACCGGTCGAGTTGCTGGTACTCACTTGCCTGGTGGTGGGTATGTTTCCCGCGCAGTCGGTTGGGCCGCTGCTGGCTGCCGCCGCACTGCCGGTAGTGGGCGGCACTCTACCGCAATACAGCCTGGCCATCTGGCATGGCTGGAACGCGCCGCTGATCATGAGCCTGATCGCCATGTGTGCTGGCATTCTGCTCTACCTGCTGCTGCGCAACCAACTGAAGCTGGGCCGCTTCCCTAATCCACCGCTGATTGAACGATTCAATGGCAAGCGCCTGTTCGAACATGGCCAGGTAGTACTGATGCGCATGGCCCGGCGCTTTGAGCGGACACTGACTACCCGTCGCTTGCAAAAGCAGCTGTTCATGTTGGTACTGGTGGCGTTTCTGGCAGGTTTACTGCCGATGCTGGAAAGCGGCTTGAGCTGGGGCGATCGCCCGAAAATTCCGGGTTCCGGCGTGTTCGTGACACTTTGGCTGATCGCCATTGCCTGTGCCCTTGGCGCCGCCTGGCAAGCCAAATACCACCGTTTAGCGGCACTGACCATGGTCAGTGTCTGCGGCTTGATGACGTGCATTACCTTTGTCTGGTTCTCGGCCCCGGACCTGGCTCTGACCCAACTGGCGGTCGAGGTGGTTACCACGGTGCTGATCCTGCTCGGGTTGCGCTGGCTACCCCGGCGTATCGAAGGGGTTTCGCCCTTGCCTGGGCGCCAGGAACAGGCTCGTCTGCGACGCCTGCGCGACCTGATTCTGGCGCTCTTGGTCGGTGGCGGCATGGCCGTGCTGTCCTATTCGATGCTGACCCGTCCGACCCCGAACGATATTTCTACGTTCTACCTCAGTCGCGCGCTGCCCGAAGGCGGCGGTAGCAACGTGGTCAATGTCATGCTCGTGGACTTCCGCGGTTTCGACACCTTGGGTGAAGTGACGGTGCTGGTCGCGGTGGCACTGGCGGTATTTGCCCTGCTGCGCCGTTTCCGCCCACCTCGCGAAAGCATGCAACTGCCCGCTCAACAGCGACTGTTGGCCCCCGACGTTGTCACCGACCTGGTCAACCCACGTCAAGCTGCCGACACGGCGCTGGGGTTCATGATGGTTCCGGCAGTATTGGTACGCCTGCTGCTGCCGATTGCCCTGGTGGTGTCGATGTACCTGTTCATGCGCGGACACAACCAGCCTGGCGGCGGTTTTGTCGCCGGCCTGGTGATGTCGGTGGCGTTTATTCTCCAATACATGGTCGCCGGCACCCAATGGGTGGAGGCGCAAATGAGCCTGCGACCCTTGCGCTGGATGGGCACCGGCCTGCTCTGTGCCACCCTTACTGGCGCAGGTGCAATGTTCCTCGGCTATCCGTTCCTGACCACGCATACCGCTCACCTGCACCTGCCGTTGCTGGGTGATATCCATATCGCCAGCGCGCTGTTTTTCGATATTGGCATCTTCACCGTGGTGGTCGGTTCGACTCTGTTGATTCTCACCGCCCTGGCTCACCAGTCGGTACGCGGACACCGGCCGGCCAATCAACCCAAAGCCAGTCCGACAGGAGCCGCGTGATGGAAGAAGTCATCGCAATTGCTATTGGCGTTCTCGCCGCTTCCGGGGTGTGGTTGATCCTGCGCCCCCGCACCTTTCAGGTAGTGATGGGCCTTTGCCTGCTGTCCTATGGGGTCAACCTGTTCATTTTCAGCATGGGGAGCCTGTTCATCGGTAAGGAGCCAATCATCAAGGACGGGGTGCCCCAAGACTTGCTCAACTATACCGACCCCTTGCCCCAGGCTCTGGTACTCACCGCTATCGTTATCAGCTTTGCCATGACCGCGCTGTTTCTGGTGGTGCTGCTGGCATCGCGTGGGTTGACCGGTACCGACCACGTCGATGGCCGGGAGCCCAACGAATGAGCGTGATGAACCAACTGATAATCGCCCCGATTCTGCTGCCCTTGTTCACTGCAGCATTGATGCTGCTTCTGGGCGAAAAACGCAGACCCCTGAAAGCCCGCTTGAACCTGGTCTCCAGTCTCGCTGGCCTGGCAATCTCAATCACCTTGCTTCTGTGGGTACAGGCCCAGGGTCAGGCCGCCTCAATCGGTGTGTACCTGCCAGGCAATTGGCCGGCGCCGTTCGGCATTGCCTTGGTAGTGGATCGCCTGTCTGCACTGATGCTGGTGCTGACCGGGATCGTCGGGGTCAGCGCCTTGCTCTTCGCCATGGCCCGCTGGGACGGCGCCGGGGCCAGCTTCCATGCTCTGTTTCAAATCCAGCTGATGGGCCTTTACGGGGCCTTTCTGACCGCTGACTTGTTCAACCTTTTTGTGTTCTTCGAGGTGTTGCTAGCGGCCTCCTATGGCCTACTCCTGCACGGTTCTGGCCGGGCACGGGTCAAGTCCGGCTTGCACTACATTGCCATCAACCTGTTCGCCTCATCGTTGTTTCTGATCGGTGCAGCAATGCTCTATGGCGTGACCGGCACCTTGAACATGGCCGACCTGGCGGTGAAAATCCCGCTGGTACCCGAGGCTGACCGCGGCCTGCTGCACGCCGGTGCCGCGATCCTGGCTACCGCATTCCTGGCCAAGGCAGGGATCTGGCCCTTGAACTTCTGGCTGGTGCCGGCCTATTCAGCCGCCAGCGCCCCCGTTGCCGCCCTGTTTGCGATCATGACCAAAGTCGGGACCTATACCGTACTGCGCTTGTGGACCTTGCTGTTTTCCGGCCAAGCCGGCGCCTCGTCGCTCTTTGGTGGCGACTGGCTGGTCTATGGTGGCTTGGCAACCCTCGGTTGCGCGGCGGTGTCTATCCTCGCCGCCCAGCGTCTGGAGCGCATGGCCAGCCTGAGCATCCTGGTCTCGGCAGGCACGCTCATGGCAGCCATCGGCTTTGGCCAGGTTGCCCTGACTGCCGGCGCATTGTTTTACCTGGTCAGCTCGACGCTGGCCCTGTGTGCCTTGTTCTTGCTGGCAGAACTGATTGAACGCTCGCGCTCAGCCAACGAGCTGCCCATGGATGACGATGATTGCCACCCCTCGCCGCTCGAATCGCTGCATCCACCCAAAGGCATCAACCTCGATGACGAACAGAAGGCCGTCATCGGCCAGGTAATCCCTTGGACCATGGCGTTCCTCGGCCTGAGCTTTATCGCCTGCGCGTTATTGATCATCGGCCTGCCACCACTCTCAGGCTTCATTGGCAAGATCAGTCTGATCAGTGCGCTGTTCAACCCTCAGGGTCTGGGCGTCACTGCTGAGCACCCCCTGTCGATTCAAGGCTGGGCACTGGTAGCACTGCTAGTACTGTCTGGCTTAGCCTCGATGATTGCCTTTGCCCGGGTCGGCATCCAGCGTTTTTGGACGCCTCAGGAGCGCCCCTCGCCACTGCTGCGCCGTTACGAATGTATTCCCATCGTTGCCTTGCTCGGGCTGTGTATCCTCTTGAGCGTGCGTGCTGAGCCCCTGCTGCGCTATGCCCATGACACCGCGGCCGGTCTCCAGGACCCTGAGCAATACGTCAGTGCGGTACTCGCCACGCGTCCCGTTCCGGGCCCTACCAGTCAAACCGCCAGTGCACAGGTGCTACCATGAAACGCCTGTTTCCCACGCCAGTACTGTCGATATCGTTGTGCCTGCTGTGGTTGTTACTGAACCTCTCAGTGAGCCCGGGCAACCTGCTTCTCGGTGTGTTGCTGGGTGTGCTCGCGCCGCTGCTGATGGCGCCGCTGCGGCCCTTATCGGCGCACATTAGCCACCCTTGGACCATCCTGCGCCTGATCCTGCGGGTAGGCATAGATGTGCTGGGTTCCAACCTTCAAGTGGCACGTGGCGTCTGGACGGCCAAGCACCGAGCGCCGCGTTCTCGATTCGTGCATGTTCCTCTTGACCTGCATGACGCTCATGGCCTGGCCGCCCTGTCGATGATCACCACCGTGATCCCAGGCACCATCTGGTCGGAATTGGCATTGGATCGAAGTGTCCTGCTGTTGCATGTATTCGACCTGGATGATGAAGCCCACTTCATTGAGCATTTCAAACAGACCTATGAACGCCCGCTGATGGAGATTTTCCAATGACTGGCCTGCTCGCCAACGCCATTCTCGCCAGCCTGTTCATCTTTGCCCTGGCCATGGCCCTGACTCTGTTTCGGCTGTTTCGCGGCCCTTCGGCCCAGGACCGGGTTCTGGCGCTGGACTACCTGTACATTCTGGCGATGTTGATGATGCTGGTGCTGGGCATTCGCTACGCCAGTGACACCTACTTCGAAGGGGCGCTGTTGATTGCACTGTTCGGCTTTGTCGGCTCATTTGCCTTGGCCAAGTTTCTGCTGCGTGGCGAGGTGATCGAATGACCAACTTGAACGAACTGCCATTCTGGATCGAAGTGCTGGTTGCACTGCTGTTGTTACTGAGCAGCCTGTTCGCCTTGAGCGGCGCCCTGGGCCTGGTCCGGCTGAGAACGTTCTTTCAGCGCATGCACCCGCCCGCCCTGGCCTCGACGCTGGGAACCTGGTGCGTTGCTCTGGCCTCGATCCTGTACTTTTCAGTACTCAAGCAAGGGCCCGTGCTGCATGCTTGGCTAATCCCGATCCTGATGGCAATCACTGTGCCGGTGACAACCTTGTTGCTAGCGCGCGCAGCGCTGTTTCGCAAACGTATGGCCGGTGACGAAGTACCAGAAGAAGTCAGCAGTGGGCGCGATCGCGGCCACTAAGACCTATTCGCTCAACGCCTGTAGTTCGCGGCGAACCATGGTCGCATACTCAGGCGGGCTCAACTGATACAGCTGGGTGGCCACCCAGTTGTACCATCTCGACTGCAAGTGGGCACGCTGAGCAAGCCATTGCTCGGCCTGTTCACGAGCTTGAGCCTGATGCCACGCATGAAAATCGGCGCGCCCCAGTAGCTCTCCAGTCAACTCACTCACTCGCTGGCCTTAAACGTAGTGAGTTCACCCTTCTGCCATTTCGCAACTTTGCGAGTCACGGCCTTGAGGGTTTTGCCCAGGCCTTCTTGCAGTTGTTCGTGAGCGGCGAAAATCAGCACCACGCTCTGCCCTTCACGAAAGACGATACCCTCGCCTTCCGCTGATGACACAAACGCATAATCGCCCAGACCATAGACGGTTAGTTTGATATCGCGGAAACGAACTTCGAGCTTGCCACCTTCGCGACTGGGCAACACCGCCGCGCGGAAATGATCACCGACCTTAAGCTCCAGTCGCTGTTTGTCATCGACAACCAACGCTGTTTCAGTGTCGATTTCGGCCATGTACAGGCCTTCCGCGTTTTGCTCGGTGACATAGACAAAACGCGATTGAAACTGTTTGACCAATTTGGCCCGAAGATCGCCGAGCACGAACAAGGCGTGCATATCCAGATTACTGACTGCCAATGAAAGATTCCTCAAACCGATTACACGACGTCACCGCAGGTGCTGCAGAGCTCCATCAAGGCAACGCCACTTCAATGTCGAAGTCTGAAAGACTAATGAGTAAATGCACAACGCGTCTGTGCGGGCGAACGCCGCAGCGTGCAGGAATCATCGACCCTGCAGGCCAGCCAAGACCCTCACCGCAGGCGTTCGGCAGATTTCCGTCAATGGAAACGTACTTTCTGACATCAAAACTGCCAAGAAAATGCGATAGATATTTCCAGGCCCCTCGGCAGAACGGGTGCCCGGATCTCATCTACATATCACAGGGAAGGAATATGCACGAAAATACCGAAATCCGTCGAGAGGCAGGCAACATTTCTTACTTCAATAATAAAAACGTAACCGCGCATGTGTACAGCGTCCGATACATCGTGGTGCCCGCCGGGATCAACTTCTTCCATATCACCGATCACGCTACCGGCCAGGTGAAAGGATTCCGTCGTCGGCACATCGATGCTTGCGAGCTGGCACGAGCACTGGAAAGTTGCTAAGCATGCAACTGATCCTGCCAAGCGAGCTGGCATTCCACAGCCTCGTCGCGGCTGGCAAATGCAGTTCCACGCCGCTCACCGTTAACCAGTACCACCCAGCACACACGCTGGCCGACTGTCTGCAACGACACAGGTACAGCACTACCAATCATCACAGCGACATCGACTTGGCTATTCATCATTCCCTCCGGAATTTAATTAGCAACCTAACGATATAGCCATCATACGCCCGCGTCGGCAACGAAAAAAGCTATTGCCTGTATAGCTGTGTTGCATCAAAAGTAATAAACCCCACACTAGCGCGGGGTTTGTGGCACCCACAGGCAAGCACCTGGTGCCAGGCAGAAACACCAAAGCCCCGAGGATCACTCCGTGGGGCTTTGAAGACACCGCCTGTCAGGCCTGACGTTGGTGTTTGTCGATCTGCTCGTGACGCTCCTGAGCTTCGATGCAGTACTTGGTGGTCGGGCTGATCAGCAGGCGCTTGAGGCCAATCGGCTCACCGCTGTCATCACACCAGCCGAAGCTTTCATCTTTGATACGCTCCAGGCCCATTTCCAGTTGGGGTAACAAACGCTGGTCGCGATCAATAGCGTTTACCAACCAGGTGCGTTCTTCCTCGACGGAGGCGGCATCTGCTGGGTCAGCTGGGCTGTCCAGGCTCTCGATGGCCACGCGGTTCTGTTCGATGCGCTCCTGGGTCTCGACTTTCATCGACTGCAGCAACTCGGTGAAGAACGCCAGTTGCTCGGCGTTCATGTAGTCATCGGCCGGCATGGCCAGCAACTTTTCCTTGGTCATCGATTTCTCTATGAAAATAACGTGCATTTAAGCGATTGGATTGCCGTCACCGACAGCTCGCCGACAGCGGAATTCTTCAAGCACCCTTCGGCACTCTATTTACGAGGGGCGGGAGTCTAAGGCGCCACGTCGTACTGGGCAACAAAAATGACAGTGCAATAGCGCGAAACGGCCTGGAATCCGCCAATCGGCCCCACAGACCTGCCAATGCTCAGTGCGCGACGTGGCACATACCTGCCAAACAGGTGTTATCCCGCTAGCGCCGCCTGCACTGGCAAAAACGGTTTCATGAGGCTTTCACTCACCTGTGGAGCGCCAATGTCCATGAACCTGCAAGAACGCCTCTCCCTCAATACCGATCTTGATTGCGCCGTTGCCAATCACTTTGTTCTACGCCCGACCCTGTACGAAGTGTGCGCCCGTCTATTGGTGGAACAATGGCTCGAACGCCAGATCAGTGATCACGACCCTCTCTCGCTATATTTGGTCAGCACTGACAGCACCCCGCAACGCGCTTACGGCAGACGGCTGTTCAAAGTTCTTGCGGAGCGTTTTTGCCGTCGTGCAACGCTCAATCTTACACCTGAAGAAGACTTTCTCAGTCTTAATGAGGACATTAACCCGCAAGGGGCAGTCAACATCGACCTGCATGCCGTTGAGCAGTTAATCAATGAAACGGGGCCATTTCTGTTGCAAAGCTATCAACGTTCCCTGGTCGATTTCTGGAGTTCGGCAGACCGTTCGGGGCAATCGCCGTGGCAATGGTATGCCAGCTATCTCAAACAACAATTCAAGTCTGCCATCGACGCCGGCTTTGACGCTGGGGTACTCAGTCAAGCCGACGCCGCTGCGGCCCAACTTGTCTACACCTACCCCACCGCGCACGACCGAGGCCTGTGGCCAAACGCTAACAACCTGAATGTACAACACCTGATACTCGACACCTCGGTAAGCGCCTATCTTGATCTCGACCTTGCTAGCGCGTTGCTGCTTGAAAGGGTTGAAAACAGCGCTTCTCACACTATCACCCTAGTCTACTCAACCACCGGCGAACTGCTCCCCATTGCGTCACGACAGGCACTATTCGCCGGGCTTGGCCGGCTATGGCCGACGTTGAACGCATCACGCCCACAGCTGCAACTGACGCACATCACCAGCAACTGTTTCGAAACCCAGGCGCGCGGTGTATTGGATCAGCAATTGCAAGTCATCGGCGCATTGATGCAGCAATATTCATCCGAGTACAGCGCCCCCTTGATGAGCATGGAGCTGGACCGCATGACGTCAATGATCGGCCTGTGCAACGCGGCGGAACAGGACCGTCGCACGCAACTTGCCAAGCACCTTCCCAATTGGCTAAGTAGCAGCAAAGGGCCACTCATACGCCGCTACGGCGCGATGCTCCTCGATGTTGCCCAAAGCTATGAAGATGCCGACGGTCAATTCTGGCTTGATGGCATCGACGACGCTGAGACTTTCAGCTACCAGCAGTTGGCCCGTCAGGTCAGTATCGATCACCCTGGCAACACACTGGACGTTCGCGACGTAGTGGTTATCAACTACCAGGTCGTTGCGGTGGCAATTCCCAGCCAGGACTCGCTGATCACCGAGGGCACGGTTCATCCAGTGCGCTTCTCCCTGGCCCAATTGGCCATCGGCAACCTTGGCCTGCTCGCCCCCGGCCGAATTGAGTTGATGTCAGCGACAGGACATGCCCTGCCGAATTGGATGGACGAGGGCTACATGCGCCAGTTGGTCAGCAAGCTGGATATCGGCAGCGCTTATCCGCAGATGCTCATCCACAACATGCTCGATGACGCTGACCAGCGGCAATTGCGCCAACAATTGTTCGATGCACAACTGCGCACGCAAATACCGGCGTTCGCGCTGGAGCTGCACATGCGTGACAACAGCTTGAGCGACGACGCCATCAGCGGCATCGCTCAGGTCTTCCACGCGCAACCCGAGCCCGAGCCTCGCAACTGGGTGCTCCGCCCACTGGGCCTGATCAGCGAGGCTGGAGCAACACCCGACGCGCTACACAACTGCTGGTTGATTGAGACCCAATGGATGACCTCTGGCCCGTGTGTGCTTTATCGCCCCCTGTATCCGCAGCCTTTGCTGGAGTTTTCTGACCGCCTGGCCCTGCTCGAGGCGATCAGCAACCCGGGCGATTTGCAGGACGACCTGCTTGAGCGCCTACCCGAGGCCACGCGACGGATCTATGCCAACGGGGGTTTCTTTGAACCCCACCTCTATCGCTCCGTAGAAGACGATTTTGCAGTCCCTTCCAGTACTCCTGCACCGGCCAGCCTGTCGCTGCAAACGCCTGTAGCAAACATAGGTTCAAGTCTCTACCAAGCCTGTGTCGAAGAAACGATCCGGCATTTCCAGGCACAGTCGCGCAGTACCGCAGCAACGCGCTGGAAGCGCTGGGAGACACTTGGCTGGCTGCTGTTCAACACCCTCTTGCCACTGGCCGGTGGCGCCTTGGCCAGAGCTGCCTGGCTGGTCCAGATGAGTGTTGCCTTGGCTGATTTCGTTAATACCGATGTCCAGCAGGATCCGGCAGGCCGTCGAATTGCCTTGATCAACTTACTGGTCAATGTTGCCGTGTTGTTGTTCTCCCATGCTTATCAGGGCTTGCGCCTGGACCGGCAGAATGTAGAACCCCTACCGGCTCTGCCTCCCGGTCAAGCATTGATCCCGCTCAAACCTGATCCTGCCATCGCCAACACACTGGAATTCGCCTGGGCTCGTCCTGATCACGTACTTGATGCAGAGCAACATCAGGCCCTGGTAAAACTACAAGCCAATATTTCCCTGTCACAACTGGGCAGCCCGGTGCCAAACGGCCCGCTACGCGGTCTCTACCTGTACGACAACCAACTCTGGGCCCACCTGGACAATCAGGTGTACCGGATCAGCATTGACCCACAACGCGAGCAACCACGTATCGTCGCAACCTCTGCATCAGATGCGCCCGGCCCTTGGCTGATACGTGATGAAGTCGGTCGCTGGCGGCTCGACCTGGCACTGCGACTGCGCGGTGGTATGCCCTTGAGCAAACGGGTACAGGAACAGAAACTGGAGCGACAACAAGCACGCCGCGCGCTCAAAACCAAGCTGGCGAATGACACCGAGCACATCAAAATCCACAAAGCCACACGCGATCGGGTACTTGAGATAGCCGCGACCGCCACAGATGAACGACTGCAACGCAGCTGCCTGGAAAAAACCCAAGGCTATACCCGGTTCTGGCGTGACTACCTGCACACACTGGAGCAAGTCAACGAACACGACCCCATTCCCAGCTACAAAGTGGTGAGAGCAACTGCGCTATACGAACTCGTACGCTGCGAGCAATCAAACTTTAACGCACTGACCAGGCTTTTTCGCCCGCTGCGTGCGCAACTGCTTGCCCTGCCCAAGCGACATACGCAGCAGGAACAATTCCCCGACGCCGATAACCGCACTATCAGTCACCTTCTGGACGCCATGTCACCAATGCTCGATGAGGTGATCGCTGGTGATGACGTGCTAACTGACGCCCGACAGCAACTCAACCGCCTCGCCAGTCGCCAACAAGCAAAAATCACCCAACTCAATGACTGGGTACAGGCCAACCGCGAGCAACCCTCAACTTACCTGAGTTGGCGTTATCTTCGGCTGGAAAACTACTTCAATCGCTTGACGCTGCTCCATTCACTGGACGATCAACCTACTTACTGGCTCGACCGCAGCTGGAAGAACCTTGAGCTGGGCATTGCTCAACGGGTGCACCTGACCGATCTCGAGGCGCCAGGGATTGAACTGAAGGTGCGCCTGCTGCGTAGCATCAATGACCAGATGAGTGCTTGTATTCGCCAACTGGATAACCTCAAAGCACTCCTCGACGACTCCGCCCCCTTGCAGGAACTGGCTAAGCTACGGGCCGATGTCGAATACATTGCCGAGGGTGTGCGCCAAGACCTTGCCGAGCTCCCCGACTACCCTGCAGCCAGTACAGTCCAACAACTTCGTAGCCAGGTACCTGGACTGATCGAAACCACCGAATACGGCCTGCTGCTAGCAGAACCCCGAGCCGGTGACGACACACTGGTCGACATCCCGGGCCCGGATAACAAAACCGCCGCACGCACCTATCGGCGAGAACAGGACGACTGGGTTGAAATATCCACCATCGCGGCGCCAGAGCCGGAAAAGCGCACGACCCAATCACTAAAGCATTTGCTGCGCAGCAGTCGTGCACACATGACCAACGCCCGCAAGACGCTCCACCACCTACAATCAAACGCTTCAACCAGCTATCTACCCGTCGAAATCGAAGAGTTGCTTGAGCATCATAAGATGCTTCTGGAAGCCGAACGCGAGGCCATTGAACAGCACCTGACCGGCGACAACCAGACGGATGAAGCGACCGTATCTGACGATAGCGCGCTGACCATGAAGGCGCTCGATGAACTTGCTCAAACCCTCACATCTCAGGCACTGGAGCTGCGGACCCAGACGGCACTACGGCAAAACCCGAGAATGGGTGAAGTTCAATACCTGATCGATCATGGCCAGATTCAGGTCCGCGCTATTGGTCCACGCCGACTCTTGGCCAAGGTAAAAGGTCGGGCGGATGACTTCCTCGACGAATACGAAATCAGCCATCAGGATACGGCGCTGTGGTATGCGCACTTCCATTATCGCGCCATAAACGCCCCGCGCGAGGCGTTCATCGCCGGACATTTGAAGACGGTGGATCAACGTCTTGCCGCTGGAGCGAGCATGATCGATGCCCAAGGCAAGGCTGTCGACGTCTATCGTGCCCCAATCACAGCAGCTGCCGCGGCAAAATACTTCTTCAACCTGTAACAGCGATAGGGGCGTTGCAACGCCCCTCCCGCTCAACAGTCCTTGAACTGCGCTTCTCGCTTGGCAATAAACGCAGCCATGCCTTCCTTCTGGTCTTCGGTGGCAAAGGCGGCATGGAACATACGACGTTCGAAGCGTACACCTTCAGCCAGATTGACTTCAAAGGCGCGATTGACACTTTCCTTGACCATCATGCTCATCGGAATCGACTTGCTGGCGATGGTTGCAGCCACCTTCAAGGCTTCTTCCAATAGCTCCGCCTGCGGTACCACACGAGCAACCAGACCAGCACGTTCAGCTTCCTCGGCGCCCATCAGACGGCCGCTCAGGCACAGCTCCATCGCCTTGGCCTTGCCGACGGCGCGGGTCAGTCGTTGAGTACCGCCCATGCCTGGGAGCACGCCAAGATTGATTTCCGGTTGACCGAACTTGGCATTATCGGCGGCGAGAATGAAATCGCACATCATCGCCAACTCGCAACCGCCGCCCAGGGCAAAGCCCGATACGGCAGCGATGATCGGTTTGCGCCGATTGGCAATGCGGTCAGCATCGCTGAACAGGTCGTCGACATAGATCTGCGGGTAACGCAGATCAGCCATTTCCTTGATATCGGCGCCGGCGGCAAAGGCCTTGGCGGAGCCGGTGAGCACCACGCAACCAATGTTAGGGTTCGATTCAAGCTGATCCAGCGCTTGATTGATCTCGCCGACAATCTGCGCATTGAGCGCATTGAGCGCCTGCGGGCGGTTGAGAGTGATCAAGCCAACCTTGCCGTGGATGTCCAACAGAATGGTTTCAAATGACATGCAAGCTGCTCCGCTTAAAGATTGCGCGCAATGACCATGCGCTGAATATCGCTGGTGCCTTCATAGATCTGACAAACCCGCACATCGCGGTAGATCCGCTCCAGCGGAAAGTCACTCAGATAGCCATAACCGCCCAAGGTCTGCAAGGCATCCGAACAGACCTTTTCGGCCATTTCCGAGGCGAAAAGTTTAGCCATCGAAGCTTCGACCAACGCGGGACGCCCAGCATCACGCAACGCGGCGGCATGCTGGACCATTTGCCGAGCAACCGCCACCCGGGTTGCCATGTCAGCCAGGCGAAAGGCCACAGCTTGGTGCTCGATCAAGGATTTGCCAAAGCTTTGCCGCTCGCGAGCGTAGTCCCGGGCCACCTCAAAGGCGGCGCGCGCCATTCCTACCGACTGCGAAGCGATACCGATTCGACCACCTTCGAGGTTGGCCAGGGCGATCTTGTAGCCTTCACCTTCTTCGCCCAAGCGGTTGGCCAGCGGCACGCGTACGTCGTCAAAGACGATCTGGCAGGTATCGGAGGCATGCTGGCCGAGTTTGTCCTCGACCCGGGCAACCTCATAACCGGGAGAATCGGTCGGAACGATAAAGGCGCTGATACCGCGCTTGCCGGCACTCGGATCAGTGACAGCGAAAACAATCACCACCCCGGCATTTTGCCCAGACGTGATGAACTGCTTGCAGCCATTGAGCACATAGTGGTCGCCATCACGACGCGCACGGGTCTTCAAGCTACTGGCATCGGAGCCAGCCTGGGGCTCTGTCAGGGCAAAAGCACCGAGCATCTGCCCGCTGGCAAGCGGGGTAAGAAACTGCTGCTTCTGTGCATCATTGCCAAACTTGAGGATCGGTACGCAGCCCACTGAGTTGTGCACGCTCATGATCGTCGAGCACGCGCCATCACCGGCGGCGATCTCTTCCAGGGCCATGGCATAGGCAACGTAGCCAGTATCACTGCCGCCCCACTGCTCCGGCACCAGCATGCCAAACAGACCGAGTTCAGCCATCTCTGCGATGGCTTCCTTGGGAAAGCGATGTTCGCGGTCCCACTGTTCGGCAAATGGGCGCAAGCGCTCTTGAGCGAACTGGCGGACTGCATCACTGACTTGCTGTTGTTCGTCATTGACTAGCATGGTGCACCTCAATACAGACACTCGACGGCTATGGCGGTTGCTTCACCACCGCCGATGCAGATGGCCGCGATGCCGCGGCTCAGGCCCTTCTGGCGTAAAGCCGCCAACAGGGTAACCAGGATTCGTGCACCCGATGCGCCAATCGGATGGCCCAGGGCACAGGCACCGCCGTGAATGTTGACCTTGTCATGGGGCAGGTCCAAGTGTTTCATCGTCGCCAGGGTGACTACGGCAAAGGCTTCGTTGATCTCGAACAGATCAACGTCGCCGAGGTTCCAGCCGGTGCGCTTGATCAGCTTGTCGATAGCACCAATCGGGGCGGTCGGGAACAGCGCCGGGGTATCGGCAAAGGCGGCATGGCCATGAATGACAGCCAGCGGTTTGAGCCCCTCCTTTTCGGCCTGGGAGCGGCGCATCAACACCAAGGCTGCGGCGCCATCGGAAATCGAACTGGAGTTGGCCGCAGTGACCGTACCGCCATCACGGAAGGCTGGTTTGAGCTGAGGGATCTTGTCCAGGCGCGCCTTGGGGGGTTGTTCGTCGTCACTGATCAGACGCTGGGTCTTGCCTTCGCTGACCTCCACCGGGACGATCTCGCTGGCAAAACTACCGGCGCTGATCGCCTGTTGCGCGCGGGTTAGCGAGGCGATGGCGAAGTCGTCCTGTTGCTGGCGGCTGAAACCATTGGCTTGGGCACAGTCCTCGGCGAAGGTGCCCATCAAACGTCCTTTGTCATAAGCATCCTCAAGGCCGTCGAAGAACATGTGGTCGATGATCTTGCCGTGCCCCATACGATAACCGCTACGGGCCTTGTCTAGCAGGTAGGGGGCATTGGACATGCTTTCCATGCCACCAGCCACCACCACATCGGCGCTGCCAGCCAGCAGCAGGTCATGGGCCATGATGGCGGCCTGCATGCCCGAACCACACATCTTGTTCAAGGTGGTGCAGGTGGTCGACTTGCTCAAGCCGGCCGCCAAGGCGGCCTGGCGCGCCGGGGCCTGGCCCAAACCGGCAGGCAGTACGCAGCCAAACAGCACTTGCTCGACGCTGTCAGCGGAAACGCCAGCGCGTTCCACGGCAGCCCGAATGGCCGCAGCGCCCAGTTGTGGGGCGGTCAGGCTCTTCAGGTCGCCCTGCAGGCCACCCATGGGCGTGCGCACGGCACTGACGATTACAATCGGGTCATTGGCGAGGGTCATGATAGGTACTCCTGCAATTACTTGGCGGCCATACGCAAGGCACCGTCGAGACGGATCACCTCACCATTGAGCATGCTGTTTTCGATGATGTGCCGTGCCAGCGCGGCATATTCTTGCGGGCGGCCCAGACGTGGAGGGAATGGCACGCCAGCGGCAAGCGAGTCGCGCACTTCCTGGGTCATGCCGGCCATCATCGGTGTTTCAAAGATGCCGGGGGCAATAGTCATCACCCGAATGCCGAAGCGTGCCAGCTCACGGGCTGCTGGCAAGGTCAGGCTGGCGATGGCGCCTTTGGAGGCTGCGTAGGCAGCTTGACCAATCTGACCGTCATAGGCAGCAATCGAGGCGGTATTGATGATGATCCCACGCTCTCCTGCGTCACTTGCCTGGCCCTCAGCCATGGCGGCGGCGGCCAGACGCAACAGGTTGAAACTGCCGATCAGGTTGACGTTGATGACCCGAGAGAAACTGTCCAGAGCATGCGGGCCGTTTTTACCCAGGACCTTCTCGGCACCGACGATGCCCGCGCAATTGATTAGGCCATGAAGGCTGCCAAATGCAGCAACCGCTGCATCGACGGCGGCCTTCGCCGCAGCTTCCTGGCTGATGTCAGCGACGGCAAAGCGCGCCTTGCTGCCCAGTGCTTGCGCTTTGGCCTGCACGGCTTCGGCGTTCAGGTCGACCAGCATGACCTGGGCACCGGCCTCGATTAGCATTTCGGCAGTCGCCGCGCCCAGCCCCGAGGCTGCGCCGCTGACGATGAAATTCTTGTTGGCAATCTGCATGATGATCTTCCTCAGGCGCTGGCGGTCGAGGCCAGTGCGGCTTGTTGTTTGGCAATTTCCTGGTTGCGCAGGATAAAACGCTGCAGCTTGCCGCTTGGTGTCTTGGGCAGCTCACTGACAAATTCGATTTCTCGCGGGTAGGCGTGGGCATACAGGCGCTGGCGTACATGCTGGCGCAAGGCCTCGGCCAGCGCTTCATTGGCCTCGTGACCGTTAGCCAACACCACGAAGGCCTTGATCAACTCAGTACGCTCTGGATCCGGTTTGCCCACCACGGCCGCTTCGATCACCACAGGGTGCTCGATAAGCGCGCTCTCCACATCGAAAGGACCAACCCGATAACCCGAAGTGGTAATCACATCGTCGCTGCGACCGACAAAACTGATACTGCCATCGGCATTCAACTCAACGGTATCGCCGCTCAAGTAGTACTTACCGACGATGGATTTGGTCGGCACGCCGTGATAGCCGCCAAACCAGCACAGCGGCGACTGCTCGCGATCCACCGCAAGAATGCCTGGCTGCCCGGCCAACAGTTCGCAATGGTGATCATCGAGCACGACAATTCGGTGTCCGGGAATGGCAAAACCCGCCGAACCCAGGTGCACTGGATGCTCAAGGCCGTGGTGGTTACACAACACCATGCCCAGCTCGGTCTGTCCGTAGTGATCATGAATCGTCACACCCAGTTCGTCGGCGAACCAGCGGATCACTTCCGGATTGAGGGGTTCACCGGCACTGCTGACCACCCGTAGTAGGCCTTTGATGGGTTTGGAGAAGTCTTCCCCGGCGGCGATCAGCAAGCGGTAGGCAGTCGGGGAGCCCGCCAGATTGCTAATGGCATATTTGTTGATGACCCGGCAGGTACTTTCGACGCTGAACGGCCCATCGTAGAAGGTTGTGGCATGACCCAGCGCCAGCGGCCCAGTGACGGCGTAGTACAGGCCGTAGGCCCACCCTGGGTCCGCCAGGTTCCAGAAATTGTCATCGTCGCGCAGATCAATGGCGTCACGCATATAGCCCTGAAAGGCGACAATTGCCCGTAGCGGCACCAACAGCGGCTTGGCCGGCCCGGTGGTACCCGAAGTGAACATCATCAGAAACGGCGCATCGCCACTGAGCAGCAGCGGCTCACACAGATCGCTGGCGATGGCCATGGCCTGATGGAAGTCCACATCATCACCGTCCTCAGGACGGATACAGATAACCGCCGGGCAGTCGTCCACGTCATCAAGCTTGCGGCGATTGCCACGATCGGTGACCACTACCCGCGCAGCAGACTGATGCAAGCGGTGCTCAATGGCTTTAGGTCCAAAAGCGGTAAATAGCGGCTGGTATACCGCGCCCAATCGCCAGCTGGCCAGCACCGTGATCAGCAGTTCGGGAACCCGTGGCAAAAGGCCGGCAACGCGATCCCCAGGCCCCACCCCTTGGGCCCGCAGAACATTGGCAAAACGTGCGGCCAGTTGTTGCAGTTGCTCGAAACTGTATTGGGCGTGCGCACCATCACGGCCCTCCCAGTTCAAAGCGATCTTGTCGCTGCCTACATGGCGATCGCAGCACTCGATACAGGCATTGAGTGCATTGAGGTCACCATGCAGGTCCGCGCTGGCCACCCGCAGATAGTCAAAACTGCTCGCGGCGTCGGAATAATCACGCATCGTCAGACTCCTGGTTCTTATTGTTGGAGTAGCACCATGAATCTGACGATAGTCGCGCCGGATAGCCCTTGGGACAATGGCCAAAGCTGTCAAACTGGATGACTGGTTTGGCCGGAACCCAAAACCAGGTTCAACGGCCTGCTTCGCCCTCCCGGTCAGCGGCCAGCGCTTCACGTGTGAGCTGCAGCGCCAACGCCTTCAGTGCTTCGTCTCGCTCCGCGTTCAATTGGTTGGCCTGCTCAAGGTAGTCGCCTTCTCGGACGTCCTGCCTGCTGTCCAGAGTGTCGAGTCGATCCCAGAATGGTTGCTCGAGCGCACTGAAGCGATCAGCATATTCACTGCGCAAGGCCTCCAGCCAGAAATCCCGTTGGCTGATGTATTGCGCCAAGGCATCACTGCTTTCAGCCTCACGAACGGCGTGCGCCGCATCGGTGAGCTGTGCTTCGCTGACTCCGGCGATCAGTTGAAACTGCATCGTCCCAGGTTGTCCCGGCAACTGAAGTTCTCGCGCCAAGCCGGTGCGGTAAGCCAGACTGACCTCTATTTCGTCAACCCCACGCCCGGCAGCTATGCGCGCATTGATATCCTCACGGGCAATCTGCTCGACCCGATCCAGGCGAAACAAACGCCTAGCCAAATCCAGCCGCGCCGCTTGAGCCTGACCAGGAGCGCTATACTGCAACGCGCGGGCAGCGAAATGCCGAACTTCCAGTGCACTGAAATTGGAGGTGACACTGTCCACACAGGTACGCGGGCTGGCAGCTAAACTGAACAGTTCCTCGCGCAGCGCGCTGTTGTTCTGCGCAGCCTCAAACATTTCCCATACCCGCCGCTCCAGGTCCTCATGGGCTTGATGAAAATCACTGGTGGCGGACAGCTCGCTGATCAGCTGGAAAAAATCGCGACTTTCAGGCTCGGCCCGCAAACGGTCCCAAGTGATGCGCCGTTGCCTTTGTACCTGCGGCTCGGCGTGTCGGGTCCAAGTACCCCGGCTGCCGTCCAGGTCCGGTACAGCGGGACGAAGTATCCGCAGATCAGGCGCATGCAAACGCTGTACTGTCACAGCAGAGAGCGCATTACCTTCTAGCGCCAGTACACGTCGAAATGAGCGCGGCGCCTGCAGGATCTCTTCCGGGACAACCGCAATCTGGTTGTTACGTAAATCTGCGTGCTCAAGCACACTGCACCAGAGCAACCCCGAAGGCATTGTTTGTAGGTTGCAGTTACGCAGAACCAGTTCATTCAAGCGCGAGGGCCGGCAAAATTGCAGGCTGATCGATCCTAGCGGGTTACCATTCAGGTTCAGCGTTCGCAGTTGAGGCAGATTGACCAGTACATTGACGGCAGGCTCCGTCATTCGAATGCGGTTGTCATTCAACCGCAGGCTACGTAGCTCGGTGAGCCACTCAATGCCATCGGGAAGTTGTGTAAGTTGATTACTGCCTAGATTCAGCCAGCGAACCCGCCTGAAGCTTCGCAGGAAGCTCACCGGGAGACGCTGCAACTGTAAATTGACCAGGACCAGATCGCTGACATGGCTGAAATCAACCCGGACCGATAACTCTGGCAACTCCTGAATCGCTGCACCGATCAGACTCAAACGCATACCCTGTCCTGGCCCCAGGTAATTGTTCAGAGGTCCGCCCTGCAACCGCCAGCAACGCCGCAACTCTTCTGCAACAGCCCGGCGCGCTCGATGCCTGAACGGTTGTGCAGCGCCGCTCTCCCACGCCACCAAAGCGTTGTCCAGCAACGTAAACTCATGCTCCTGGATCAGCAGATTGTCGAAGGCAGAACCAGGTGTGTGCAACAGCATATCGAGGTAGTTCTCCACCTCATTTTCGCTGAAGCCAATATAGAGGGCGCGAATCCGGGCCCGTAAAATGCTTTCGCCTTGATTACGTCCTCGGCCGCGCCCGCTGAGCAGGTAACCAACCCGGCCATCAGCCAAGCGTTGGCCGGGATTAAACCAGGGCTTGATCTCACGCCAGCCCAGTAACCGTTCAAGTTGCTGGCGACGGGTTGGCAGCCACGCTTGCAAATCGCGGCGTACCTGTTCGCTAGCCTTAGCGCCATTCCAGCCCAGACGTTGACGCTCGGCATCTGGCAGTACAGCAAGCAGCACCTGTGGCAAACCGGCCGGGTCGGCAACGTCGAGGTCCAACTCGTGCCCATGGCTGTCATACAGCCAAAAACGTCCTGCCCGCCACACCATCACACTGGCATCTTCATTCTGCGGAATCAGCACCGCCAGTCGACGACCACTGTCAGAGCCTTCGCGCAATTCAAGGTTGATGCCGCTCGGCCAATTGGCACGGTTGCGCAGCAGGTTGAACGCAAGGTCGACTGAGTCGGACTGGTAACTGCTTGGCAGAAATAATCCTTCCCGCACACGGATCAACCTGGCGTGGCGACGTAGCTCACGCGCTTGTTCCGCTAGCGCCAATGGAATGCGCTGCTCCTCAACCATACGTAACCGGTCAGCATCGGATGCCTGTTGCAGCAGGTGCAATGCATAGGCATCCGGTAGCCTGGGGAAGTCCCGTTGGACTAAAGCCAGCAAATCATCAGCAGGCAAATACTGACGGCTAAAATGTTCGAACAGCCCTTCACGCAATCGGTCGGCCTGAAAGAGCAAGTCGGTTCGTTGCTCAGCTGCGCTCAAGCCCGCAATATCAATTTCTGCCAGGCACCAAGCGTGGAATTCATGATCGCTGATCTCAGTCGAGGGCTGAGCCAATTCGGAAAAAAAGGTATAGATTCGCGCATCAACGCTGAAGCGCTCCAGAGTGTCGCGCAGACTCACCGGCAGCGGCCGGTTCTCCAATAACAGACCGCGCAGATGATCATCATCGACATCGGCGACCTGCAGGATCTGCTCAATCCGCTGCACCTCAAGATTGGCTGCTTCGGGCCACAGGCGACTCAACAACAATGCACTGCCTTGCCACTCAAAGGGACGCTCGAAGCTAAGACGCCAGCTGCGCTCGCCATTGAACTGCAGCAGCGGGCTGTAGACCTCTTGCCGCTGCGGGTGCAGCAGTTGCCAACGCCCATGCCGCTGACGAACTTCGTAGTAGATGTTGTCGTGCCGCCACCAATAGCGCTGACCATCGGTGTGTAAACCGTTGTCCAGCAACTGTGTGCGCTCGGGCACGTCTTGCGCCGTATAGGCGCCGATGTCCTCAGACCACAAGCGCCTGGTGCCAGCGTCCGTCGTTACAGGTACCAGACCGTCTACGAAATTACTGCGACTGAACCCTCGTGCAATGGCTTGCCCCCCTGCCCCGACAACGGCCCCAACCGCCAAGGTTTCGGCGACTCCCATCAGGTGTTCGAGGGCCTCATGTTGATGCCCCCGAGACCAATCACGGACACCTTCGTAGGTCTGTGAAAGGATTTGTACAACCGTCTGTGCCATCAGCAGGGTTCCCACCACCGGAACGAACAGGCCCGCCACGTTGAGCATAACCAGACCAACGTCTTTCATCTGTTCAATACGTCGCTCGGAGGCTGCGTGATCGGCATCCGCTGTCGGCACCAGAATTTTGCGGGCATCATCCTTGATACGTTCAACCTGGCGAGCAGCCAAGTCATCAAAAATATCGCTGGCACACACTTCCCCGGTAGGCTCCAGATCTGGAGAAGTATCGGCGAGTCTTTTGCCTAAGGTGGTAAGTAAGCCTGGTAAATGCTTGAGGGCGACACTTCGGCGCAAGTACGCATCAACATCGGGTTTGCGCAGGTCGATCGCCAAGTGCTCGTTCAATTGCGACCAGGCGTCGAAGCACTGCAGCGAACGTTCAGGAGCGTCCGGCAAATACAACACCACTCGCTGGACGCCCCCATCCGCGTCAAGATGCTCAAGGGCTAGTGCACCATCAACTTCATAGCCCAACAACTTAAACAGCAAAACCCGCCAATGGGGTCCCGGCGTATGGGGCCACGCCGAGTCAGCCACCAACTGCCCTAACATCAGCAGATCCGCTTGCGTAATTTCGCCCTTCATTGCAGCGATCTGCGCTGATAAAGCCAGCCCTTTGCGCTTGTCCTGCGCCAAGGTCGCCTGCATGCGCTCATCAAAGTGCTGCCCAAGATGAACCTGGTAGTCCTGACCTATATCCTGTTCGCGACAGAACAACGGGATGACAGCGGTCTGATCGCTCACCAGGTCAGCCTGATTGGTTGCCGGCTCAGGATCGCTGTCCGAAGTACTCAGGCCCGAGCCCAGATAAAAGCTCGCATCGGGTTCAAAGTTCTGCATCAATCGCTGCAAGGCAGGCGCGTGAAAGAAACGGATAGTGTCTTCTGGCAACACCTCTCCCGGTGGTACTCGAAACGAGCGCCGTACCTCTCGCCAATAGAGCTCGCGAAGCGTTTGCGGTACACCAAGGACCTGCAACAAGGGCTCAAGCCGGTTGACCGCATAGTCGTCCGGGGAAATGATTCCGGCACTCGCCTGATGCAGTTGCTCCTGACTCACGCTGTGGGCCTGAAAGCAGTCGCGTAAGGTATTAATCTGCTCCGGTGAGGCCCTGGTCAGCCAGGCAGGCAAACGCTCCTTAATGAAATCATCGGCTACATTGGCGAGTTTTTGGGCGTCGACGGGTGACGCAGCGCTGGGTGAATTCAGCGTCATGGCGGCCTTACCTGTGTTGGGTTGAAGCCGTCAAACTTCCCCTTTCCATATCAGGAAATGCAGCAGGAAGTATTCGCTCTCAGCCTTGTCCCTGTCCTTGCAGAATCACCGTTCGATAATGCCCTGGGTTGCAACCAAACCATTTGCGAAAAGCCTTGTAGAACGAACTGCTGTCAGCGAATCCAAGACGTTCGGCGATCTGGGCAAACCCCAACTCGACCTCGGCCAGCCAGGTAATCGCCAGTTCCCGTCGCACACTGTCCTTGAGCCCCTGATAGGTCTGTCCTTCCTCTGCCAGACGACGGCGCAGGGTCGAAGCAGACAGGCAAAGGTGGCGCGCCAGGCTGTCGGCGTCAGGCCAGAGGCCAGGATCCATCTGGCGCAGACCCTGGCGGATACGACGGGCCAGGCTGGCTGGATCGCGATATTTGACCAAAATATTGCCGGGCGCCTCGGCGAGAAAACGCTGCAATTCTTCCTCGCTGCGCCGCAGTGGCAGATCGAGGCAGTCCGCGGCGATGATCATCCGCGAGCGCGGGCGATTGAACTGGAGGTTTTCCGAGAACATCACCCGGTAATCGTCGCAGAAAGGCGGCTCATTGCAGCGCAGTTCGATGGCCAGGATCGGAATCCTGCGCCCTGCCAGCCAGCAAGTCACACCATGGACGATCATCCAGAAAGTGAAATAGGTAAAGGCACGCCGCGGCTGCTCGCGTGGTTCGCCGATGACGATCTCGGCAAGACTCTGCTGGCGCACCAAAGCCGGTTGCAAGTCTTCGAGCATCAATGACAGGAAGGTCAAGGCCGCGTCCAATCCGGTAGCCAGAGTCGGCTGGGCCATTGCCGCCCGGCACAGAAAAGCCAAGCTGCCAGGACGTAAACCACGCGGATCCATGCCGAAGAATTCGTCATTGCAGCGCCGTGCCAGCAAACGCCAGAGTTGTGCATAGGCACTGGCGGGTACCCGCGCATCGGCCTGTTCAAGCATACCTGGATCAATACCGATGCGACTGAGCAACGCCGCACTCGGCACTCCGGGCGCACAGCTTTGCAGCAGCGCTTCGCGTACCAGTTGCATGGAGATGGTGTCTTTACCCGCCATCAGCTGTACTTCGCCTTAGCCGTCTTGTTTGACGGCCATCTTAGGGGCCGCAACAGAAAATGCCAGCACCACTTCATAGCGTCGGCGCCAGGCTCAGGAACGCCTGAATCAAACGCAGTTCACGGCGACGTTCCAGGCAGCCAATCATGTGCTGGTTGACCAAGCCGGGACCGACAATCGGCCGCGCCACCACTCGCGGATCATGGCTGATTTCCACTGACGAAACGATACCAATGCCAAGCTCGGCAGCGACCGCTTCGGTCACCGCCTCGCGACTGTCCAGCTCCAGCAATACCCGAGGTTGAACCTTGGCTTGCACACAGGCCTGGTCGAAGGTGCGCCGGGTGATGGAGCTGGGCTCGCGCAGCACCATGATCTGCCGGTTCAGCTCGCTGATCGGCAACTGTTGTACCTCAAGTGCCCAAGGGTGACCTGCCGGTAACAATGCACAGATCCGTGATTCGCCCAGGCTTTGCAGGTGCAACCCTTTGCGCGGTTCGACCTCGGTCAAGACCGCCACGTCAGCATGCTCGCTCAGCAGCGCAGCCAGGGTTTCCTGGGCATTGCCTAACCGTAGATTGACGGTGATGCCGGGGTAACGTGCGCGCAACTGGGCAAGCATCGGCATGACCCGGTGCGGCCCGTCGGCGGCCACCTCCAGGCGCCCCGTGAGCAGTTGCCGGTTAGCCTCAAGCATAGCCTGGGCTTCCTCGGCCAGGCCAAACATAGCTCGGGTGATCGCAGCCAGACGCGTGCCCTCCTCTGTCAACTCGACCCGCCGAGCCGTGCGCCGCAGCAAGGTGATCTGATAGTGCTCTTCCAAGGCTTTGATGTGCCCGGTGACGGCCGGCTGGCTGATAAAGAGCCGCGCTGCCGCACGGGTAAAGCTGCCCTCACGGGCCACGGCATCAAATGCGCGAAGCTGGAACAAATTCATATCTATCGGCCTGACTGATGGCTGGCATAACAACAAACAATTTGATTGATGACGCACAGAATTGCAACTTAGGCCCCGTAGATTCAGCCCACCGCTTGTGAGGACCACCGGAATGAGTAACGCCCCGATTCTGCTGACCCCTGGCCCCCTGACCACCTCGTCCCGTACCCGCCAAGCGATGATGGTGGACTGGGGTTCCTGGGACCGCGACTTTAATCAACTGACCGCCAGCCTGTGCGAGCAACTGCTGGCCATTGTCAACGGCGCCGACAGCCACCACTGTGTGCCACTACAAGGCAGCGGAACCTTCGCCGTGGAAGCGGCAATTGGCACCCTGGTGCCGCGCGATGGCAAGGTCCTGGTGCTGATCAATGGTGCTTACGGTCAACGCCTGGCGAAAATCTGCAAGGTGCTGGGGCGCGCTTACAGCACCTTTGAAACCGCAGAAGACCAACCAACCACCGCTGAAGACGTTAACCGCCTGCTCAGCGCTGACCCGAGCATTACCCATGTTGCGCTGATTCACTGCGAAACCAGCACTGGCATTCTTAACCCGCTGGCCGAGATCGCAGCGGTTATTGCCGGGCATGGAAAGCGCCTGATCATTGATGCCATGAGCTCATTCGGCGCACTGCCAATCGACGCACGCGAAGTACCTTTCGATGCCCTGATCGCTGCCTCTGGCAAATGCCTGGAAGGCGTGCCTGGCATGGGCTTCGTTTTCGCCAACAAAGCCTCTCTGGCTGCGGCCGAAGGCAACTCACCGTCGCTGGCCATGGACCTGCAGGATCAACATGCCTACATGGCCAAAACCGGCCAATGGCGCTTCACCCCGCCCACTCATGTTGTCGCAGCGCTGCACGAAGCATTGTTGCAGTACAACGAAGAAGGCGGTCTGCCTGCTCGCCACCAACGCTATGCGAGCAATTGCAAGGTCCTGCTTGAGGGCATGGCGGCAATCGGTCTGCATAGTTTTCTGCCAGCCGAAATCCAGGCCCCGATCATCGTTACCTTCCATGCGCCGAACAATCCGCGCTACCAGTTCAAGGATTTCTATGAGCGGGTCAAGGCCAAGGGTTTCATCCTCTACCCCGGCAAACTCACCCAAGTCGAAACCTTCCGCGTCGGCTGCATCGGCGTGGTCGGCCCGGATGGCATGCAAGCAGCGGTGAATGCTGTGGCCCAGGTGCTGCGGGAAATGGAAGTACTGGATATTTAACGCGCTGACACTCTTTCTAGGAATCTACACATGAACTACAGCAACCCAACGCACCTGCAAGCGGCTATCCTCGACTGGGCCGGCACTGTGGTCGACTTCGGCTCTTTCGCCCCTACCCAGATCTTCGTCGAAGCCTTCGCCGAGTTCGATGTCGAAGTCTCCATCGAAGAAGCGCGTGGCCCAATGGGCATGGGCAAGTGGGACCATATCCGTACGCTGTGTGACCAGCCGCAGATTGCCGAGCGCTACCGCAAGGTGTTTGGTCGCGCCCCGACTGACGACGACGTGACCGCGATCTATGAACGCTTCATGCCCTTGCAGATCGAAAAAATTGCCGTGCATTCGGCACTGATCCCCGGCGCCCTGGACACCCTGACGGGCCTGCGCAAGGACGGCCTGAAAATCGGTTCCTGCTCCGGCTACCCAAAAGTGGTGATGGACAAGGTCGTAGAGCTGGCCGCGCAGAATGGCTATGTTGCCGACCACGTGGTAGCCACCGATGAAACCCCTAACGGTCGCCCGTGGCCGGCTCAGGCGCTGGCCAACGTGATTGCCCTGGGCATCGATGATGTGGCGGCCTGTGTCAAGGTCGACGATACCGTGCCAGGCATCCTTGAAGGTCGCCGCGCTGGCATGTGGACGGTGGCACTGGTGTGTTCGGGCAATGCGCTGGGGTTGACCTACGAAGGCTACCGCGCCCTGGCCTCGGACACCCTCGACAGCGAGCGCAAACGCATCCACGCGCTGTTCGAAGGCTCGCGCCCGCACTACCTGATCGACACCATCAACGAGCTGCCAGAGGTGATTGCCGATATCAACAAGCGCTTGGCGCGCGGAGAGATGCCGCAGTCGGTGTAAAAACTGCAGAGCCCTATCGCCACCCCTGTGGCAGTCGGCGATAGGGCTAGCGCATCACTTCTGATGGCGCTCGACCCACACTGCATATTTATCAATGAAGGTCTGTAAAAATGGCCGAGTTTTCTCTGCCAGCGTGCCGCTGTCATCGAACAGGCTCGCCGCACCACCGATATAGGCTTCTGGCTGCTGCATGCACGGCACATCAAGAAACACCAGCGACTGGCGCAGGTGGTGGTTGGCACCAAAACCGCCCACAGCCCCCGGCGAAACGCTGATCACCGCGCCCGGTTTGCCGCTCCAGGCACTCTGCCCGTACGGCCTTGAGCCTACGTCAATGGCGTTTTTCAATACACCTGGCACCGAGCGGTTGTACTCCGGGGTAACGAACAGCACCGCGTGACTGCCGCGGATCTGCTCACGGAAAGCCGTGTACGCTGCCGGCGGGTCAACATCAATGTCTTCGTTGTACAGTGGCAGATCGCCAATCTCGACTATCGTCAATTTGAGGTTCGCGGGCGCGAGCTGCGCAAGCGCCAGAGCGACCTTGCGGTTGAAGGATTCCTTGCGCAGGCTGCCGACAACGACAGCTACCGAATACACCTGACTCATGGTGATTTCCTGACATGTTGGACAAAGGAAGCTGTAGGTATAGATGATCTATCGCACAGCTGAAGTTTTTTTCCACGCCCGCAAAACTTACCCGGCAAATCAGTGGTCTATGCCTGACAGAAAACTTTTAGAGGTTGCACGGTAAATGACAGCAGTACTGGTCGGACAGTTTCATGCACGGGACGCAGAAGGTCGCATCTACCCCGTTCATGAGTTTCAGGAAGCCACCCTTGAGGCCGACGGTAGTGCCACATCCCTGCCGATCACCACTTATAAGCTGGCGATCGGTGACAAGGTCAATCACTTGGGTGACAACCGCTTCGAGCTGGCCCGCAGCGGTGTCGAGATCATTCGTATTCCTTGATGCAATCGACGGTATAGACCCGCCCCTGGGCCCCACTCTCATGCTGCAGGCCATGCACATCGGCGACAAAACCGGGAAAGCCGCGGTCAAACGCGGCGGCAAAGGTCAGGTAGTCGATGATCGAACGGGTTGCTTCGGTAAAGCGTTCGCCCGGCATGACCAATGGAATGCCAGGCGGGTACGGCACCAGCATCACCGCACAGGTACGTCCGAGCAGTTGTTCGATCGGCACAGCTTCCACCTCGCCACGCACCATTCGGTCATAGGCATCGGCGGGCTTCATCACCACTTGCGGTAAACAGGCGAACAGTCGCTTGAGCTGTTTGGCGACGGCATTGCTGCGGTAGCAGGTGTGCAACTGGTCGCACAGATCGCGCAATCCCAAGTCCTGATAGCGCACAGGATCGAGTCGGGCAACACTGGGTAGGCACTCGAGCAAGTCGGCGTTGGCGTCATAGTTACGTTTGAACTCCAGTAGCTCAGTGAGCAAGGTGCTCCACTTGCCCTTGGTGATGCCCATGGAGAACAGCACCAGGAAGGTATAGAGCCCAGTCTTCTCCACCACCAAGCCACGCTCCCAGAGAAACTTGCTGACCACCGCCGCCGGGATACCGTGTGCGCTCAACGCGCCACCCGCATTAAGCCCAGGGGTAACCAAGGTGACCTTGATCGGATCGAGCAGCACATAGTCATCGCTGACAGCGCCAAAGCCGTGCCATTGCGCCTGCGGCTCGAGTAACCAGTCGGCAGTACGTACTTGCTGGATTGCCTCGACCTGCGGTGGCTGCCAGATACTGAACCACCAGTCATCGGCAGCCATATGCTCGCGCAAATTGGCCATAGCCCGGCGAAAGCTCAAGGCTTCCTCGAACATTTCCTGCATCAGCGACCGCCCGGTTGGCCCCTCCATCATCGTCGAGGCCACATCCAGCGAGGCCAGAATGCTGTACTGCGGCGATGTGGAGATGTGCATCATGAACGCTTCATTGAAGCGATCACGGTCCAGCTGGCGCGCACCGCCATCCTGCACATGGATCATCGAGGCCTGACTGAAGGCGGCTAACAATTTGTGAGTCGAATGGGTGCTGAACACCAGCGGGCTGTCGACACTGCGGGAAGTGCCCATGGCATAGCGTCCAGCGAAGAACGGATGAAAGGGTGCATAGGCGTACCAGGCCTCATCGAAATGCAGCACTTCGACACTACTGCCCAATACCTGCTTGATCAGCTCTGCGTTGTAGCACAGGCCGTCATAGGTGGAATTGGTGACTACCGCCATTTTGACCTTGGGCGCCCGCCCTTGGGCCAAGGGATTTGCCTCGATCTTGGCGCGGATTGATTCAGCGCTGAACTCGCTCAGCGGAATTGGCCCGATGATACCCAGCTCATTGCGCTCCGGGCACAGGTACAAAGGGATTGCACCGGTCATAATGATGGCGTGCACCACCGACTTATGGCAGTTGCGATCCACCAGCACCAGGTCATCGCGGCCGACCATTGAATGCCAGACGATTTTATTGGCCGTGGACGTGCCGTTGATGACAAAAAAAGTGTGATCGGCGCCGAAGTTCTTCGCCGCCCGGGCTTCGGCCGCCGCCAGAGGGCCGGTGTGATCCAGCAACGAACCCAGTTCAGGCACTGAGACCGAGAGGTCTGAACGCAACGTGTTTTCGCCAAAGAACTGATGAAACGCCAAGCCCACCGGACTCTTGCGATACGCCACACCACCGCCGTGTCCTGGCGTGTGCCAGGAATAGTTGGACTGCGCGGTGTGCTGCACCAGCGCTTTGAAAAATGGCGGCAACAATCCATCGAGGTAATTATGTGCCGCCCGCGCCACTTGCCGGGCCAGAAACGGCACAGTGTCTTCAAACAGATAGAGAATTCCGCGCAGCTGGTTCAGCTCGCTGATGACATCGGCAGAAGCGTTTTCCAGGGTCAGCTGTTCGCCCAAGGCGAAGATCGGCAGGTGTGGTGCACGCAACCGCGCCAAGCGAATCAGCTCGACCATGTTCTGCAACCAGTGGCTATTGTCGGCCGTGCCTTGGGCCGCAATCAGCATGGCGGCCATGCCGTGATGGGTCGAGGCAACCAGGCGACCTTCAGCATAATCGACCGCCGGAACAATGCTGAAACCGTCTTGCGCCAGTTCCTGGGCAATACCGCGCACCCGCTCGCCAGCGACGGTATCGGCCTTGATATCACGGTGAACGATCAGGACAGGGAACTTGAGGTCCTTGTACATGAGGGGCGCCTGCTGCAAATGACGGGTCGGTCATTTCAGGGTAGAAGCTCGCCCGCCCCCTTGCGCGGCAATCTGCTTTAGTTGGCTTCGGACAACTGCTGCCACAATGCCGGGCCACCGGTCGATTTGGCCACCGCTTCCAGGCGTGCCAGGTGCGCTTCCAGCTCTTGCTCAGTGGCGTGGATGATGCGCCCCGGTTGCCGCCCGGTGATACGGCGGATTTCGCTGCCGCGACGCGATTCGCTGTCTTCCTCGCCCTCGCCCCCCTGCCCGGCCAGCGACAAGCTGGTCTGGCCACCGGTCATGCTCAGGTAGACATCGGCCAGCAACTCCGAGTCGAGCAACGCGCCGTGCAATTCACGACCAGAGTTGTCGATACCGTAGCGTTTGCACAACGCATCAAGGCTGTTGCGCTGCCCCGGGTGGCGCGAACGGGCCATCATCAGGGTATCGAGGATGGTGCAGTGCTGGGAGATATCGGCGCGTTCGTGCTGGCCGATCAGGGCAAATTCGTTATTGATGAAGCCAACGTCGAACGCCGCGTTATGGATAATCAGCTGCGCGCCCTGAATGAAGTCGAAGAACTCATCGGCGACTTCAGCGAACCGCGGCTTGTCGATCAGGAAGCCGTCGGTGATACCGTGAACGCCGATAGCACCTTCGTCACTCTCGCGATCAGGCTGCAGATAGACGTGAAAGTGTCGCCCGGTCAGGCGCCGCCCCATCAGTTCGACACAACCGATTTCGATAACCCGGTGGCCGTCGGTGACCGGCATACCGGTGGTTTCGGTGTCCAGGACGACCGACCTGTTGCTCTGAATCTCCACGCCGGTGGTCTCCTGTCGCGTACAGCTTGTCTGGTTAGCCCGCCATTCTACCTCAGCTGAAGGCCGAGTGGCGGCTGCGCTGCTCAGCGCAGGCCGCGCACTTCGTCGACGCCGCGGTTGGCCAGTTGGTCGGCGCGCTCATTACCGTGATGACCGATGTGCCCGCGCACCCACTGCCACGTCACCTTGTGACGGCCGACCTGCTCATCGAGCAACTGCCAGAGGTCAGCGTTCTTGACCGGCTCCTTGGCAGCCGTTTTCCAGCCTCGCTTTTTCCAGTTGACCATCCATTCGTTGATGCCCTTCATCACGTACTGGGAGTCAGTTACCAACAGCACTTCGCACTCGCGCTTGAGCGCTTCGAGGCCTTTGATCGCTGCCATCAGCTCCATGCGGTTGTTGGTGGTCTCAGGCTCGCCGCCCCACAGTTCCTTTTCGACGCCCTTGCAGACCATCAGCACACCCCAGCCGCCCGGGCCAGGATTGCCCTTGCAGGCACCATCGGTAAAGATCTCGACGCTATCGCTCATTTACAGCCTTTTCATCAATGATTGCGTGCCGCACCTTGCAGGCCCGGCACTTAAGGTTCGGAATGGCGGCGGTTGATCTTGGCCATCGGCAAAGGCAGCAGTTTGCCCATCGGCTCACGGCGTTCCAGGCGCAGTGGTCGCAAGCCAACCACCATTTTGCGCGCCACCAGCAGGTAGACGCCACCGCCTGCGCCTTGCCAGCCACCGGCCACCCGCTCCCAGCCAGCCAGACGCTGTTGCCAGGCCGGGGACGCGAGCGGCGGACGATAGCACCCGAAGCGGCGTTTCTCCAGCGCAAAGCCCAGCAGGTTGAGCCAGTCACCCACCCGTGACGGTGATATGCAACGGGCCTTGCGCAAGGCATCGTGGGCGAACACCCGGCGCACTCCCCAACTGCTCCACGGATTGATACCGATGATCACCAGGTGGCCACCTGGCCGTACGCTGCTGGCCGCTTCGCGCAGCAGACCGTGGGGCGACAGGCTGAAGTCCAGGCCGTGTTGCAACACAACCACATCGGCAGCATGTTCGCTCAGTGGCCAGGCCTGTTCTTCGCAGACAATCTCAACGCCCGGCAGCGGCGCGCCTAAACGCACGTTGCGCTGAACTTGTGGGGCTTTGGGTGGCGGCTCGGCACAGGGGCCGTAGTGCACCAGGTAACCCCCGAAATAACGCCCCAACTCTTCTTCGAGCAGGCGTTGTTCCTCATGAAGCATTAACTGCCCCAGGGGGCCAGCGAACCAATCGCGGGCCAGGCTGATCAGCTCAAGCCACTGCGGATCGGCCTGGGCAAAGGCTTGATCGGTCATTGCAGTCTCCCTTGAAGGTTCTCGACAGCGTGCATAGCTACTAAGATGCACCTATGTCCCACGTTTGGCGAATCGCACCATGATACAGATCGACGCCCTACCCGCTTTCAGCGACAACTACATCTGGTTGTTACAAGATTCTGCCAGCCAGCGCTGTGCAGTGGTCGACCCGGGTGACGCAGCTCCGGTGCTAGCGTGGCTCAAGGGCCATCCAGGCTGGCAACTGAGCGACATTCTGGTTACCCACCATCATCACGACCATGTTGGCGGTGTCGAACAGCTCAAGGCCGCCACCGGTGCGCGAGTATGCGGCCCGGCCAACGAGCGGATCCCCGGCCGCGACCTGGCCCTGGACGACAACGCCAGCGTGTGCGTCCTCGGCCTGGATTTCCAGATCCTTGCCGTACCCGGACATACCTTGGGGCACATTGCTTATTATTGCGGGCAAAACGCCACCCCGCTGCTGTTCTGTGGCGACACCCTGTTCGCCGCCGGCTGCGGTCGTCTGTTCGAGGGTACGCCAGAGCAGATGCACCATTCACTCGAGCGCCTGGCCAGCTTGCCGCCTCAAACCCTGGTGTACTGCACCCATGAATACACCCTGAGCAACTTGCGTTTTGCCAAAGCCGTGGAGCCAGAAAACCGGGCCATTGCCCAACGCTTCGACGACGTTAGCCGCCTTCGCGAACACGATCGCATCACATTGCCATCAACCTTGGCACTGGAAAAACTCACCAACCCGTTTTTACGTACCGCCGAAACATCCGTTAAAGAAAAACTAGACGAACGGAATACCCTGATAAACCCTACGTCAAGTACTGTTTTTGCTGGGTTGCGGGCTTGGAAGGACACGTTCTAAACAGCCTCTGCTAGGACCGGGAAGTTCTCAAAGGTTGACCGCAGGGGGGCTGCTTTCTAGAATCGCCCGACATTTTTGCCCGGAACTTTGTCCCAGCCAATGTCGTCGAATAGCCGCAGAACCTTCAATTCCGTCGCCCTGACGCGCCTGGTCCAAGCCAGTGCGCTGGCCCTGGCCGCCACCTTGGTGGGCTGCCAGAGCACCCGTCAGCTCGACGAATCCGAGAGCGTTCGCGCGCACAACTACCAGGCGCGGATGAAGCAAAAGCCGCTGATCGTCCCGGTCAAACAAGCCGAGCAGGAGCCCCAGGATGTCTGGGAGCGCATGCGCCAGGGCTTTGCCCTGCAAGACGACATGGCGGTCAACCCACGCATTGAACAGCAACGCCTGTGGTTCGCCAGCAACCCCTCGTTCCTGGAAAATGCCAGCGACCGTGGCAGCCTGTATATCCATTACATCGTCGAGCGCCTTGAAGAGCGCAACATGCCGCTGGAGCTGGCGCTGCTGCCGGCAATCGAAAGCGCCTACAATCCGATGGCCTACTCCCGGGCCCATGCCGTGGGGTTGTGGCAGTTCATCCCGTCCACCGGCCGTCACTTCAACCTGCGCCAGACCAGCTTCTACGACGGTCGGCGTGACATTACCGCCTCGACCAACGCCGCCCTCAACTACCTGTCGCGCCTGCACGACATGTTCAATGGCGACTGGCTGCTGGCGTTGGCTGCCTATAACGCCGGCGAAGGCACGGTCAGCCGGGCGATCGAACGCAACGAACGGCTAGGTTTGCCGACCGACTACTGGAACCTGCCGCTGCCGCAGGAAACCCGTAACTATGTGCCCAAGCTCCTGGCCCTGTCGCAGGTGGTCATGACGCCGCAAGCGTACGGCATAAACCTCAACCCGATCGCCAACGAACCCTATTTCGAAGCCGTCGCCATCAAGGATCGCCTGGACCTGTCACGTGTAGCAGCGCTGGCCGAGATTGATGAAGACGAGATGTTGCAGCTCAACCCGGCGTTCAAGAAGCGCATGACAGTTGATGGCCCGCAGCAACTGCTGGTGCCGACCGCCAAGGCGCAGCTACTGACTGCCAGCCTGTCGAACATGAAGCCGGATGAACTGCTGTCGCTGCAGCCGAAAAAAGCCGTATTCGAAGCGGCACTGGCCGAGGCCGCACCACGCACTACGACCACTCGCAGCAGCCGCTATCGGGTCAAGCGTGGCGACAATCTGGGCAGTATCGCCAAAGCCAACAGGGTCAGTGTCAAAGACCTGCAGCGCTGGAACAAGCTGTCAGGTCATAGCCTCAAGGCCGGCCAAACGCTGGTCATGCAAAGCGCTCAACCCGTCGGCAAAGCACAGAAAAAATCCACTCAGTACAAGGTACGCAAAGGCGACTCCCTGTACGCAGTAGCCAAGCGCTTCAACGTTGAGATGCAGCACCTCAAACGCTGGAATCCTCGTAGCGGCCACGCCCTCAAGCCAGGCCAGACCCTGACCGTTTACCTCCCGCACTAAGCAACAGGCTCCGCACGATAAGCCGGAGCCTGCCTCACCGCCCGGGCGGCCCTCTTTTTCCAGCCGATACAAGCTGTTACTGTAGCTGGAATAAAGCCCAAGCCGCCTGGATCGGATCGCCGACTTGATACGTCCCCTCCTGTTGCTGTCATTCAGCCTGGTCTTGAGCTTTCCTGCGGGCGCTACAATCAGCGAAAGCCACGGTTACGCCCAGTTCGGCACGCTCAAGTATTCAGCCAAATTCACCCATTTCGACTGGGTCAATCCGCAAGCGCCCAAGGGCGGCACCTTGCGTGCCATGGCATTTGGCACGTTCGACACCCTCAACCCGTATACATTCAAGGGCTCAAGCCCGGTCACCACGCCCAATTTCCTCCAGTATGGGGTCACCGAGCTCAATGAGCCGTTGATGGTCGGCACCGGCCAGTACGACCCCTCGGGCGATGAACCGACATCGAGCTATGGGTTGATCGCCGCGTCCGTGGAGTACAGCGAAGACCGCAGCTGGGTGGTGTTCAACTTGCGCCCGGAAGCACGCTTCCATGACGGCCACCCGATTACCGCCAGCGATGTGGCATTTTCCTATCGCACCCTGCTCAAGGAAGGCCACCCGATCTACCGCACCAACCTGCAGGAAGTGAAGCGGGTCGATATCCTCAACCCGCGGCGTATTCGCTTCGTGTTCAAGCGTGCCGGTAATCCCTTACTGATCCTGCGCCTGGGCGAAATGCCGGTGCTGCCGGCGCACTACTGGAAAGGTCGCGACTTCAAGGCCACCACCTTTGAACCGCCACTGGGCAGCGGCCCCTACCGTATCAGCCAGGTCCAGCCAGGACGCCGTCTGGTGTTCGAGCGGGTCAAGAATTACTGGGGCAAGGACCTGGCAGTCAACCGCGGCAAATACAACTTCGCCCGGGTCGAGTACGAGTTCTACCGCGACAGTGCTGTGGCCTTCGAAGCGTTCAAAGCCGGTGAGTTCGATATCTACATCGAACACCAGGCCAAGAACTGGGCCAACGGTTACAACTTCCCGGCAGTACGCCGCGGCGAAGTGATCAAGGCACAGATCCCGCACAAGATCCCGACTCAGACCCAGGGCCTGTTCATGAACAGTCGCCGTGCGACCTTCAGCGATGCCAGAGTCCGTCAGGCCCTGGGCCTGATGCTGGATTTTGAGTGGACCAACCGGGCATTGTTCAGCAGCGCCTACCGCCGCGCCAGCAGCTATTACCCAAACAGCGAATTCGCCGCCAGTGGCCTGCCGGTGGGCAAAGAGTGGCTATTGCTCGCACCTTTCCGTGAGCAATTGCCGGCGGCGATGTTCACCGAACCCTACACGGTCAGTCACACCGACGGCCGTGGCATCAACCGTCAGACCTTGCGCCAGGCCCTCAACCTGCTGGCCGAGGCAGGATGGAGGCTCAATGGCCAGCGTCTGCTCAACAGCAAAGGCCAGCCACTCAAACTCGAACTGCTGCTGGTCAACCCGAACCTTGAGCGGATCCTGCAACCTTATGTCGAGAATCTTGCCAGCATTGGTATCGACGCGCGCTTGCGCACTGTGGACCGGGCCCAGTACAAACAACGCCTGGACCAGTTCGACTTCGACATGATTCTGATGACCCTGAACCAGACCCTCAGCCCCGGCCTTGAACAATGGTTGTACTTTCACTCAAGCCAGGCCTCGACCAAAGGCAGCAAGAACTATGCTGGCGTGAAAGATCCGGTGATCGATCACCTGCTCGACACCCTGCTCGCCGCCCAAAGCCGTGATGAACAAGTGGCTGCGGCACGCGCCCTGGACCGGACGCTACTGTGGCAGTACTACATGATTCCCAACTGGTACCTGGACAATCACCGCCTGGCCTACCGCAACCGGTTCGCCTTCGTCACCACGCCGCCCTACACCCTGGGGCTCAACAGCTGGTGGATAAAGCCTTCGGAGACCGCCCAATGATGTCACTGCCCCGCCTGCGCCTGAAGGCCTGCGCCCTGCTGCTGACCTGTCTGAGTGCCCAGGCACTGGCCGCCCCGCAACACGCTCTGACCCTGTATGACGAAGCGCCCAAATACCCGGCGAACTTCAAGCACTTCGATTACGTCAATCCGGATGCGCCCAAAGGCGGCACCTTTCGCCAGGCTGGTTTCGGTGGTTTCGACAGCCTCAATCCGTACATCAACAAGGGTGTACCGGCCGACGATATCGGCCTGATCTACGACACCTTGATGACCCAGAGCCTGGACGAACCCTTCACCGAGTACGGCCTGGTCGCTGGTAAAATCGAGAAGGCCCCGGACAACAGCTGGGTACGCTTCTACCTGCGCCCTGAAGCGCGCTTTCACGATGGCCACCCGATTCATGCCGAAGACGTGGTGTTCACCTTCAATACCTTGATCAAACAGGGTGCGCCGCTGTTTCGTGGTTATTACGCCGACGTCGCCGAGGTCATCGCCGAAGATCCGCAACGCGTGCTGTTCAAGTTCAAGCACAACAACAACCGCGAATTGCCACTGATCCTTGGCCAACTGCCGGTGCTGCCCAAGCATTGGTGGGAAGGTCGCGATTTCACCAAGGGCAATCTGGAAGTTCCGCTGGGCAGCGGCCCTTATCAGGTTGCAGAGGTCAAGGCTGGACGCTCGATCCGCTATGAAAGGGTCAAGGATTACTGGGGCAAAGACCTTGCCGTCAATCGTGGCTTCTACAACTTCGATGTCATGACCACCGACTACTACCGCGACAACTCGGTTGCCCTCGAAGCCCTGAAGGCCGGTCAGTTCGACTACCGCCTGGAAACTGCAGCCAAAAGCTGGGCCACCGCTTACGATGTGCCTGCCGTGCGGCAAAAACGCCTGATCCTCGAAGAACTGCCCAATGGCAACCCAACCGGCATGCAAGGATTTGTCTACAACATTCGCCGCCCGGTGTTCGAGGATGTCCGTGTTCGGGAGGCGCTGAGCCTTCTGTTGGACTTCGAATGGACCAACAAGCAGCTGTTCAACGGTGCTTATACCCGCACCCGCAGTTACTTCGAGAACTCCGAAATGGCCGCCCGCGGGCTGCCGGATGAAGCCGAACTGAAGATTCTCGAACCACTGCGCGGCAAAATTCCCGAGCAGGTTTTCACTCAAGCCTTCAGCAACCCTGTCACCGACGGCAGCGGCATGCTCCGCGAGCAGCAACGCAAGGCCTACAAACTGCTGCAGGACGCCGGCTGGCGTATTGTCGACGACAAGATGGTCGATGCGCAGGGCAAGCCGGTATCTATCGAGTTCCTCGTCGCCCAGACCGAGTTTGAGCGCGTGTTGCTGCCGTTCAAGCGCAATCTCTCTGATCTGGGCATTGATCTGGTGATCCGCCGCGTCGATGTCTCGCAGTACATCAACCGCCTGCGCTCACGAGATTTTGACATGATTGTCGGTGGTTTCCCGCAATCCAACTCACCAGGCAACGAGCAACGCGAGTTCTGGCAGAGTGCCGCCGCCGACAACCCCGGCAGCCGCAACTTTATCGGCCTGAAAGACCCTGCCATCGACGGCCTGGTCGAAGACCTGATCAACGCTGACTCGCGCCAGAGCCTGATCGAACACTGTCGCGCCCTGGACCGCGTTCTGCAGTGGGGCTACTACCTGATCCCCAACTGGCACATCAAGACCTGGCGGGTCGCCTACTGGAACCACATAGGTCACCCCAAGGTGTCGCCAAAGTACGACATTGGCATCAATACCTGGTGGATCAAGCCGGATGTCGAGCCGGCAGTGCCACTGACGCCGGACACCACGCCGTCCGAAGAGGCGCACTAGTATGCTGGCCTATATCGTTCGCCGCTTGCTGCTGATCATTCCAACCTTGCTTGGCATCCTGGTCATCAACTTCATCATCATCCAGGCCGCTCCCGGCGGCCCGGTCGAGCAGATGATCGCCAAGCTCGAAGGCTTCGAAGGCGCCACCAGCCGTATCGCCGGTGGTGGTGCCGAGGTCTCGGTAGCGGGCTCCAACTACCGTGGCGCGCAAGGGCTGGATCCGGCCCTGATCAAGGAAATCGAAAAGATGTACGGCTTCGACAAGTCGGCGCCGGAACGCCTGTGGATCATGATCAAGAATTACGCTCACCTGGATTTTGGCGACAGTTTCTTTCGCGATGCCAAGGTCATCGACCTGATCGTCGAGAAGATGCCGGTGTCGATCTCCTTGGGGCTGTGGAGCACGCTGATCATGTACCTGGTATCGATTCCCCTGGGGATCGCCAAGGCCACCCGTCACGGCAGCCATTTTGATGTCTGGACCAGCTCGGCGATCATCATCGGCTACGCGATCCCAGCGTTCCTGTTCGCCATTTTGCTGATCGTGCTGTTCGCTGGCGGCAGCTACCTCGATTGGTTCCCGTTGCGCGGCCTGACCTCGAACAACTTCGATGAACTCAGCACTACAGGGAAGATTCTCGACTACTTCTGGCACCTGGTCCTGCCCGTCACAGCCTTGGTGATCGGCAACTTCGCGACCATGACCCTGCTGACCAAGAACAGCTTTCTCGATGAAATCAACAAGCAGTACGTGGTCACCGCCAAAGCCAAGGGCCTGAGCCCGAACCGGGTGCTGTACGGCCACGTGTTTCGCAACGCCATGCTGTTGGTCATCGCCGGTTTTCCTTCCGCCTTCATCGGTATTTTCTTCACCGGCTCGCTGTTGATCGAGGTGATCTTCTCCCTCGACGGCCTCGGCCTGATGAGTTTCGAGGCGGCGATCAATCGCGACTATCCGGTGGTCTTCGGCACCCTGTTCATCTTCACCCTGCTGGGCCTGGTGGTGAAACTGATTGGCGACCTGACCTACACCCTGGTCGACCCACGTATTGATTTCGGCAGCAGGGAGCACTGAAATGAACCTGTCCCCGCTCAACCGTCGGCGCTTCGAGCGCTTCAAGGCCAATCGTCGTGGCTGGTGGTCGCTATGGCTGTTCCTGATCCTGTTCGGCCTGAGCCTGGGCGCCGAACTGATCGCCAACGATAAACCCCTGGCGGTACGTTACGACGGCGAATGGTATTTCCCGGCCCTCAAGCGTTACCCGGAAACCACCTTCGGCGGCGAATTTCCCTTGGAAGCCAACTACAAGAGCCCCTACATCCGTGAACTGCTGGCCGCCAAAGACAGCTGGGTGCTGTGGGCGCCGATCCCGTTCAGTTACCAGAGCATCAACTATGACCTCAAAGTCCCCGCGCCTGCACCGCCCTCGATGCAGAACTGGCTGGGCACCGACGACCAGGGCCGTGACGTACTCGCTCGAGTCATTTACGGTTTTCGCATCTCAGTGCTGTTCGCCCTGACCCTGACCATTCTCAGCTCGATCATCGGCGTGCTGGCCGGCGCCCTGCAGGGTTTCTATGGCGGCTGGGTGGACCTGGCCGGACAACGTTTTCTGGAGATCTGGTCGGGCCTGCCGGTGTTGTACCTGCTGATCATCCTCGCCAGTTTCGTTCAGCCCAACTTCTGGTGGCTGCTGGGGATCATGCTGCTGTTCTCCTGGATGAGCCTGGTGGATGTGGTGCGCGCCGAATTTCTGCGCGGGCGCAACTTGGAGTACGTCCGCGCGGCTCGTGCCCTGGGTATGCAGGACGGGCCTATCATGTTCCGGCACATCCTGCCCAACGCGATGATCTCGACCATGACCTTCATGCCGTTCATCCTCACCGGTGCCATTGGCACCTTGACCGCTCTGGATTTCCTCGGCTTCGGCTTGCCGCCCGGCGCGCCATCGCTGGGCGAGCTGGTGGCGCAAGGCAAGTCCAACCTACAGGCGCCATGGCTGGGCATCAGCGCCTTCGCCGTACTAGCGTTGATGCTCAGCCTGCTGGTGTTTATTGGTGAATCCGCCCGCGATGCCTTCGACCCGAGGAAATAACATGAGCGACGAAACCTTGATCGAAGTGCGCGACCTGGCCGTCGAGTTTATCTCCGGTGACCAGGTGCAGCGTGTGGTCGAAGGCATCAGCTTCGACATTCGCCGCGGCGAAACCCTGGCCCTGGTCGGCGAGAGCGGTTCAGGCAAGTCGGTGACCGCCCATTCGATATTGCGCCTTTTGCCCTACCCGCTGGCCCGCCATCCGTCCGGGACCATTCGCTACCAAGGGCGCGACATGCTGACCCTGGATGAAAAGCAGCTGCGCGGTATTCGTGGCAACCGCATCGCTATGATCTTTCAAGAACCGATGACCTCGCTCAACCCCCTGCACAACATTGAAAAGCAGATCAACGAGATCCTGTTGCTGCATAAAGGCCTGCGCGGCAAGGAGGCCACTGCACGCACGCTGGAGCTGCTTGACCTGGTAGGCATCCCCGAGCCACACAAGCGCCTTAAAGCCCTGCCACACGAGCTCTCAGGCGGCCAGCGGCAGCGAGTAATGATTGCCATGGCCCTGGCCAACGAGCCGGAGCTGCTGATTGCCGACGAACCGACTACAGCCTTGGACGTCACCGTCCAGTTGAAGATCCTTGAATTGCTCAAGTCGCTGCAGGCACGGCTGGGCATGGCCCTGCTGCTAATCAGCCACGACCTGAATCTGGTCAAGCGCGTCGCTCATCGGGTATGCGTGATGCAGCGCGGCTGCATCGTTGAACAGGCTGACTGCGCGACGTTGTTCCACAGTCCGCAACACCCCTATACACAGATGCTCCTGGGTGCCGAGCCTAGCGGCGGCCCGGCCGATAACCCGGCAGGCCAACCGATGCTCGAGGTTGAAGACCTGCGTGTCTGGTTCCCGATCAAGAAGGGTTTGCTGCGGCGCACCGTCGATCACGTCAAGGCGGTCGACGGCATCAATTTCAGCCTACCCCAGGGGCAGACCCTGGGCATCGTCGGTGAAAGTGGCTCGGGTAAATCCACCCTCGGCTTGGCTATCCTGCGCCTGCTCGGCAGCCGGGGCGCCATTCGCTTTCAGGGCACTGCACTTGAAGGTTTGAATCAACAGCAGGTACGCCCGTTGCGACGGCAGATGCAGGTGGTCTTCCAGGATCCGTTTGGCAGCCTCAGCCCCCGCATGTGTGTCAGCGACATCGTTGGCGAAGGCCTGCGCATTCATCGCATGGGGACAGCGGCTGAGCAAGAACAGGCAATCATTGCCGCCCTACAGGAAGTAGGCCTGGATCCCCAGGCCCGGCACCGCTACCCCCATGAGTTTTCCGGAGGCCAGCGCCAGCGCATCGCCATCGCCCGCGCACTGGTACTCAAACCGGCGTTGATCCTCCTGGACGAACCGACGTCGGCCCTGGACCGCACGGTGCAGCGGCAAGTGGTCGAGCTGTTGCGCTCCCTGCAGAGCAAGTACAACCTGACCTACCTGTTCATCAGCCATGACCTGGCGGTGGTCAAAGCCTTGAGTCATCAGTTAATGGTGGTTAAACAAGGCAAGGTAGTGGAGCAAGGGGCTGCGGCGGATATCTTTGCCGCACCGCAACATACCTATACCCGACAACTGCTGGAAGCTGCTTTCCTGGCACCAGCAAAGGCGTAGAAGCCTGCACCACTGTGAGCGCTAATTGATGGGTCGCCGCAGTCTGACGACAGCTCACTGGCTACACTGGATGTCACAAACAGAAAAGGCCGCTTATGCGGCCTTTTCTGTTTCAAGCGGGGATCACTCAGTAGCGAGTGATGTCCGCTTTGGCTTCCAGCTGTTTGCGGTAAGCGGCAAAGTCCTGCTGACCGGCACGCGAAGCGAGGAAGCGGCGATAGGTCGCTTTCTCTTCTTCGGTGGCCGCAGCACCTTCGTTAACGCCATTCAGACGCAGCACAACCAGGCTGCCATCATTGAGCGCAACGCTGCTGTAGACCGGCTTATCCTTGGCTTCAGGCTTGCTCATGCGGAACACCGCCTGCAGCTCGACCGGATCGATGCCCTCCTGGCTGCGCGAGACCGCTTCCTGGACCTTCCAGCTCTGACCTTCGTGGCCAGCGTCAACAGCGATGCTGCCGTCACGCAAACCAACGATCAGGGCATCAGCCTTGGCTTTCACAGCGGCAGTGGCCTGCTCTTGAGCCAGGTGCTTGCGGATGCTCTCGGAGACCAGTTCCAAGCCCAGTTGCTCAGGCTTGCGGTGCTCTTTGACACGCAGGACCACGATGGTTTCCGGATCCAGTTCGATGGCAGTGCTGTTGGCACCCTCTTCCAGCACCTCAGTGCTAAAAGCGGCCTGGACCACGGCGCGGTTGGCGGTGATGCCTTCGCCACCCTCACGGCCGAACGCCGGAGCGGACTGCACCTTCAGGCCCAGCTCCTGGGCAGGTTGTGCCAGATCGGACGCTTCGAACGCAGCATCTTCGAGCTGCTTGGTCACTTCGACAAAGCGCTGTTCAACCTGCTGGGTTTTCAGCTCACGGGTCAGCTTGTCCTTGAGGCTGGCGAACGTTGGCACTTCAGGGGCCTGCACATCCAACAGCTTGATCAGGTGAAAGCCGTATTCAGTGCGTACCGGCGCCGAGACCTGATCCTTGTTCAGCGCATACAGCGCCTCTTCGAAGGCTGGATCATAAACGCCCTGCCCGGCATAACCGAGGTCACCGCCGTTATTGGCCGAACCTGGATCCTGGGAGAATTCCTTGGCCAGGGTGGCAAAGTCTTCACCTTTGGCCAGACGCTGCTGGATCTCTTCGATCTTCGCTTTGGCCTGAGCTTCGTTCACCTTGTCATTGACTTCGATGAGGATGTGCGCGGCATGACGCTGCTCGGCCAGGTTGGCGATTTCTTTCTCGTACAGCGCCTTGAGCTCGCCTTCATCGACAGTGACCTGATCGAAGAATGCAGATTTCTTCAGCTCGATGTAGTCAATGACCACCTGATCTGGGCTCATGAACTCTTTGGCATGTTGGTCGTAGTGCGCCTTGATCTGCTCGTCGGTAACCTTGACTGCAGCCGGGTCGGCCTTGAAGGTCAGCGAAGCGAAATCACGGGTCTGCTTTTCCAGGCGAGCAAAAGCATTGACCTGGTCATCGGTGACAAAACCGCTGCCGGCCAAGCCCGCGCGCAATTGACCGATAAGCATTTCCTGAGCCAGCATTTCGCGGAATTGCAGACGGCCGTAGCCCATCTGACGAATCACCTGGTCGAAACGCTCGGCACTGAACTTGCCATCAACCTGAAACTCAGGCGTCTGCAGGATCAGTTGATCAAGCGCGGCTTCGGAGAAGGCGAACTTGGCGTCTTCCGCGCCTTGAAGCAGCAGTTTGCGATCGATCAGCCCTTTGAGCGCAGCTTCGCGCAGCATTTTGTCGTCGAGCAGCGACGGATCGAAATCCTTGCCCAGCTGTTGCAACAGCTGCCGACGTTGCATGTCGACCGCCTGGCTCAGCTCGTTCTGGCTAATGGTTTGACCATTGACCTTGGCAGCGTCCTGGCTGTTGGTGGTGGCCTGGAAGATGGCATCGAAGCCGGTCAGTGCCATCAAGGCTACGATGACACCGATGATGGTCTTGGCAATCCAACCTTGTGAATTGTCCCTGATATTCTGCAGCATGCGTCCCCCAGAAACGGTTGTACTGAATGAACCAACCGTGGAGCGTGGGTAGATTCCTGATAGAAGAAAGGCGCATCCGAAGATGCGCCTTCTCGTAACCGACCAAACATCAGGTGCGTTTCAGCGTTTCCCGACATTCAGCAACCAAGCCAGGCATGAGCCTGGCTTGGTTAGGCGTAAGCCTGAAGGAAGGTCTTAGTTGACGGCTTCTTTCAGAGCCTTGCCAGCCTTGAAGCCTGGCTTCTTGGCAGCAGGGATTTCCAGCGTCTTGCCGGTTTGCGGGTTACGGCCGGTGCGCGCTGGGCGATCGGTAACGGAGAAGGTACCGAAACCTACCAGTACCACAGAATCACCTGCCTTCAGGGCGCCGGTGACGGATTCAATTACGGCGTCCAGCGCTTTGCCAGCGCTAGCTTTCGAAATATCAGCAGAAGCGGCGATAGCGTCAATCAGTTCCGACTTGTTCACTCTAAGTCCCCTTATATCTCTATTGAGTTTGTATCTAAGTATGTAATGAAAAGCTAAACAAGCGCTGGGTGGCCTAATGACGCTTAAGTGCCGCTTTTATAACAAGGGCCTGAAAATACTGTCAAGGAAGCCCCCCAGCCAAATACGTACTAATGCGTGCTAATTCGTTCCTTGGAATCGCTGTCGCGCTTTTCATCCTTGGCGACAATCTCCGGAGCCACATCTGGCAAGGGCTCCGGGGCGTATTGCAGCGCAATTTGGAGGACTTCGTCAATCCATTTGACCGGTTTAATCTGAAGATCCTGCTTAATATTCTCAGGAATTTCCTTCAAATCGCGCACATTCTCTTCAGGAATGATCACCGTCTTGATTCCACCACGGTGAGCGGCCAGCAGTTTTTCTTTCAAACCACCGATAGCCAGCACCTGTCCACGCAAGGTAATTTCACCCGTCATGGCGACATCCGCACGTACCGGAATTTGCGTCAGGGCCGAAACCAGGGCGGTACACATGCCAATACCGGCACTTGGACCATCCTTGGGCGTCGCACCTTCGGGCATGTGGATGTGGGTGTCGCGCTTCTCGTGGAAGTCGGCCGCAATACCCAGGCTTCTCGCCCGGCTACGGACAACTGTCTGTGCAGCGGTAATCGACTCGACCATGACATCGCCCAGAGAGCCGGTCTTGATCAATTGACCCTTACCCGGAATAACGGCGGCTTCAATGGTCAGCAACTCGCCACCGACCTGGGTCCAGGCCAGACCGGTAACCTGACCGACCTGATCCTGTTGCTCAGCCAAGCCATAGCGGAACTTGCGCACCCCAAGGAAGTGCTCCAGCTGCTCACCCGTGACCTTGACGGCCACCTGCTTGAGGCCGGAATGCTCCTTGACCACCTTGCGGCAGACCTTGGCGATCTGGCGCTCCAGGCCCCGTACACCGGCTTCACGGGTGTAGTAGCGAATGATGTCGCGAATCGCCGTGACGTCAACTTCCAGTTCGCCCTTTTTCAGGCCGTTGGCCTTGATCTGCTTAGGCGTCAGGTACTTGACCGCGATGTTGATCTTTTCGTCTTCGGTGTAACCCGGCAGACGGATGACTTCCATACGGTCCAGCAATGCTGGCGGGATGTTCATCGAGTTGGAAGTACAGAGGAACATCACATCGGAAAGGTCGTAATCGACTTCCAGATAGTGATCGTTGAAGTTGTGGTTCTGCTCGGGGTCGAGCACCTCAAGCAACGCCGACGCCGGATCACCACGCATGTCGCTGCCCATTTTGTCGATTTCATCGAGCAGGAACAGCGGGTTGCGCACACCAACCTTGGTCATTTTCTGAATCAGGCGGCCCGGCATCGAACCGATGTAGGTACGCCGGTGACCACGAATTTCAGCCTCGTCACGCACGCCACCCAGGGCCATGCGCACGAACTTGCGGTTGGTCGCGCTGGCGATGGATTCCGCCAGGGAAGTTTTACCCACACCTGGAGGACCGACCAGGCACAGCACCGGGCCACGGATCTTCTTCACCCGCTTTTGCACGGCGAGGTACTCAAGGATGCGCTCCTTGACCTCTTCCAGACCGTAATGATCGGCGTCGAGAATCTCTTCAGCCTTGGCCAGGTCCAGGCGCACCTTGCTCTGGGCCTTCCACGGCACCTGCACCAGCCAGTCCAGGTACGAACGCACGACAGTGGCTTCAGCTGACATCGGCGACATCTGCTTGAGCTTGTTCAGCTCGGCCTGAGCCTTGGCGTAGGCATCTTTTGGCAGGCCAGCGGCGTCGAGACGCTTTTTCAGCTCTTCGACTTCGTTGTGGCCTTCTTCGCTGTCGCCGAGCTCTTTCTGAATGGCCTTCATCTGCTCATTCAGGTAGTACTCGCGCTGACTGCGCTCCATTTGTTTTTTGACCCGTCCGCGGATGCGCTTTTCGACCTGCAGCAGGTCAATTTCAGCATCCAGCAGGGCCATGACGTGCTCAACACGGGTGGCCAGGTCGAGGATCTCGAGGATTTCCTGCTTCTGTTCGATCTTCAGCGCCATGTGCGCGGCCATAGTATCGACCAGGCGACCTGGCTCATCGATGCTGTTGAGCGACGACAGCACTTCAGCCGGGACTTTTTTGCCCAGCTGAACGTATTGTTCGAATTGTGACAACAAGCTACGAACGAAGACTTCAGACTCGCGCTCGGCGGTCTGCGACTCGTCAATCAGCGAAACCTCGGCACGAATATGGCCGTCAACTTCGTTGAAACGTTCGACTGCACCGCGCTGCTCACCTTCGACCAGGACCTTGACGGTGCCATCGGGCAGTTTCAGCAGTTGCAGGACAGTGGCAATGGTACCGACGCGGTACAGGGCGTCTTCGCCTGGATCGTCATCAGCGGGGTTCTTCTGGGCCAGCAGGAGGATCTGCTTTTCGCCCGTCATTGCGGCCTCGAGGGCTTCGATGGACTTCTCGCGCCCCACAAACAGTGGGATAACCATGTGCGGATAGACGACGACATCGCGCAATGGCAAAAGAGGCAAGTCGAGGGTGGTCTTCATGATTTCGCCTCTACAGCGGCCTTGTGGCCGGAAACCGGTGGAATATGAGCGTGGAGTTAATGTGGGGGCAGCCCCGCAAAAAAACAAGCTCTACGACAGGAAAAGCAAAGGGGCCCGAAGGCCCCTTGCAGTTTCGAGCCGTTTGGCGACTCAGACGTCGGGTGCAGCTTTGGCTTGCGGCTCGCTGTTCTCGTAAATCAACAGCGGCTGCGAAGAGCCATCGATGACGCTCTCGTCGATCACAACCTTGCTGACATCCTTCTGCGAAGGAATCTCATACATGGTATCGAGCAGGATGCCTTCGAGGATCGAACGCAGGCCACGGGCACCGGTCTTGCGCTCCAGGGCCTTGCGGGCCACGGATTTGAGCGCGTCGCTACGGAACTCCAGGTCTACACCTTCCATCTCGAACAGCTTGGCGTACTGCTTGGTGAGGGCGTTCTTCGGCTCGGTAAGAATCTGCATCAAAGCAGCTTCGTCGAGCTCGTCGAGGGTGGCCAGCACCGGCAGTCGACCGACGAACTCCGGGATCAGACCGAACTTGACCAGATCGTCAGGCTCGACCTCACGCAGCGATTCACCGACCTTCTTGCCCTCCTCCTTGCTGCGCACTTCGGCACCAAAGCCAATGCCGCCGCGAGTGGAGCGGTTCTGGATGACTTTCTCCAGGCCCGAGAAGGCACCGCCACAGATGAACAGGATGTTACGCGTATCGACCTGCAGGAATTCCTGCTGCGGGTGCTTGCGGCCACCTTGCGGCGGTACCGAGGCAACCGTGCCTTCGATCAGCTTGAGCAGCGCCTGTTGCACACCCTCACCCGAAACGTCACGGGTGATCGACGGGTTGTCGGACTTACGCGAAATCTTGTCGATTTCGTCGATGTAGACGATACCCATCTGGGCTTTTTCCACATCGTAGTCGCACTTTTGCAGCAGCTTCTGAATGATGTTCTCGACGTCTTCACCGACATAACCGGCTTCGGTCAGGGTGGTGGCATCGGCGATGGTGAACGGTACATTCAACAGACGTGCGAGGGTTTCGGCGAGCAGGGTTTTACCCGAGCCCGTCGGACCGATCAGCAGGATATTACTCTTGCCGAGTTCGACATCGTCGTTCTTCTTGTCGCGTTGGTTCAGGCGCTTGTAGTGGTTGTACACCGCTACGGCCAGGACCTTTTTCGCACGCTCCTGACCAATCACATATTGGTCCAGGATGGTGCTGATTTCTTTCGGCGAAGGCAGTTTATGCGCGCTGCTCTCGGCCTGGGCTTCTTGCACCTCCTCACGGATGATGTCGTTGCACAGGTCGACGCACTCGTCGCAAATAAATACCGAGGGGCCGGCAATCAGCTTGCGCACTTCATGCTGGCTTTTGCCGCAGAAGGAGCAATAGAGCAATTTGCCGTTGTCCTCGCCGTTACGGGTGTCAGTCATTCGATCGATCCAATCCGGTAGGCTTGCAACACAAGATGAAGGCAATTGTGGGCTTTTTCAAGCCCACAGGTGGCGGGAACGCCCAACCACCTGCTTTGGCGCCTTATCAGACAGCCATTTGCCGCTTGTCGTGTACCGAGTCGATCAGGCCGTACTCGGCGGCACGTTGCGCGCTCATAAAGTTGTCGCGTTCGGTATCACGCTTGATGGTTTCCAGCTCCTGACCGGTGTGGTAGGCCAGCAACTCGTTCAAGCGCGACTTGATGGACAGGATTTCCTTGGCGTGGATTTCGATATCGGTCGCCTGGCCCTGGAAACCACCCAGAGGCTGGTGAATCATTACCCGCGAGTTCGGCAGGCAGTGACGCTTGCCTTTGGCACCGGCAGCGAGCAGGAAAGCACCCATGGAGCAGGCCTGGCCAATGCAAGTGGTGGAAACATCAGGCTTGATGAACTGCATGGTGTCGTAGATCGACATGCCTGCAGTCACCGAACCACCCGGTGAGTTGATGTAGAGATGGATATCCTTGTCCGGGTTTTCCGCTTCAAGGAACAGCAATTGCGCCGCGATCAGGTTGGCCATGTAGTCCTCTACCGGGCCGACCAGGAAGATCACCCGCTCCTTGAGAAGGCGCGAGTAGATGTCATAGGCACGTTCGCCACGAGCGGATTGCTCGATAACCATCGGGACCAAGCCGCCTGCGGCCTGGATGTCAGAGCTCTGCTGATAATAAGAATTGCGGGACATGTCCTGCACTCACTCCCAAATAGTCATGTCTTGAATACGCACAAGCCAGCTCGAAGGCTGGCTTGTGGTGTTTTCCTACGAGAGAAGGAAATCAGTCAGCGGCAGGAGCCTGTGCTGGCTTGATAGCTTCTTCGTAAGAGACCGATTTGTCGGTCACAGTCGCTTTCTGCAGAACAGTATCCACAACTTGTTCTTCCAGCACAACCGAACGCACTTCGTTCAGTTGCTGGTCGTTCTTGTAGTACCAAGCGACGACCTGCTCAGGCTCTTGGTAAGCCGAGGCCATTTCCTGGATCATTTCACGAACGCGGGCTTCATCCGGCTTCAGGTCGTTCTGCTTGACCACTTCAGCGACGATCAGACCCAGCACGACGCGACGCTTGGCTTGCTCTTCGAACAGCTCAGCCGGCAGTTGCTCAGGCTTGATGTTGCCACCGAACTGCTGAACGGCTTGAACGCGCAGGCGGTTCACTTCGTTTTCCAGCAGGGCCTTTGGCACTTCGATCGGGTTGGCAGCCAGCAGGCCGTCCATTACCTGGTTCTTGACCTTGGTTTTGATCGCCTGACGCAGTTCACGCTCCATATTCTTGCGAACTTCGGTGCGGAAACCGTCGATGCCAGTTTCTTTGATGCCGAACTGGGCGAAGAACTCTTCGTTCAGCTCTGGCAGCTTAGGCTCGGAAACGCTGTTGACGGTAACGGTGAACTCGGCGGCTTTGCCAGCCAAGTCCAGGTTCTGGTAGTCCTCTGGGAAGGACAGGTTCAGAACGCGCTCTTCACCCGCCTTGGCGCCTACCAGACCTTCTTCGAAGCCTGGGATCATGCGGCCGGAACCCAGCACCAGCTGAGTACCTTTGGCCGAACCACCGGCGAACACTTCACCGTCGACCTTGCCGACGAAATCGATGTTCAACTGGTCTTCGTTCTGGGCAGCGCGATCAGCGGCTTCGAAACGAACGTTCTGCTTGCGCAGCACTTCCAGCATGTTGTCCAGGTCGGCATCGGCCACTTCGGCGCTCAGGCGCTCGACAGCGATCGAGTCAAAACCGGCAACAGTGAACTCAGGGAACACTTCGAAGATGGCGACGTATTCCAGGTCCTTGCCCTTTTCGAATGACTTAGGCTCGACGGCAGGGGCGCCAGCGGGGTTCAGCTTCTGCTCAACCACGGCTTCGTAGAAGGATGCCTGAACCAGGTCACCGAAGGCTTCCTGACGGGCGGCGTCTTCGTAGCGCTGACGGATCACGCTCATCGGCACTTTACCAGGACGGAAGCCCGGAACCTTGGCACGACGGGCAGTCTGTTGCAGACGCTTGTTGACTTCGGTCTCAACGCGCTCGGCCGGGACGGCGATGGTCATGCGACGCTCGAGAGCAGAAGTATTTTCAACAGAAACTTGCATGGATATTCCTCGTTGCACAGACGTTAGCCGGCGATACCCGACTCCAGAATCAAGGGCAAGCATTCTAGTGGCTCAAAGACCAGAAGTCACCCCGTTCAAGACGACGGGAAAGTACGCCGGTCCATTTCATTTACAGCCCCCGGCAAAAACCTTGCCCAGCGGCGCTCAAGACCCGCTACCCAAGGCCTGCACACCACCCTCGATCAAGGTGACGAGCGCAACCTCAGCCAGCCAGAAATACTTGTCAAAATTCTACGAGAACGAACACCAGCGCCTAGGGCGCCGCGTCATCAATCTCGTTGAAATTGCAATACTCTTGCCACTCCATACCCAGCGCCTGAGCCACCTCCCGATGCACCTCAAGACGCATGGCCTTGAGCTCATCGTCAGAGCTGGCAATCAGTTGCAGGGTCAATTCCCAAGGCTCTAGCCCCTGCTCTTGCGCGGCATCTTCGAAGGCCCACTCAAGCTGCTGTTGCTGCTCATGGGCACTGAGCCCGGCAATCTCTTCGAGTAGCTGCGGATTGGCTGCGGCAAATCGCTGCAGCGCGCTGGCCTGGTGTTCTTTGGAAATCATCGAGCTATCCTCACTACCTTGCCGCTAGCAACGGCCTCAACCAGCTGAAATCTATCAGCTTTTGCCCCCTTGCCACCAGTGCATAAGCGCACAGGCAACTGACAACCAAAGCAATACACGCTACACCACCACCCGCACACCCCGCTCGGCCGCGAAGGCTAAAAACGCCTGATCCGAGCACCACAACGAACTGAGCACTTTCAACTGACGAGATTCTGCCCCCATTATTTCAAGCTCATCCAGTGCCTTCTCCCACCAGAGCGGCCGACAAGCCCGCAGATAGGCGCAACGCTCAGCGTTTTTCCCCAAAAAATAAAACTTCGCAATCTTTCGGGACGCTGCACCACAACGCCTCAACACCCACTTCATACGAAGACGCTCCCGCAGCGAGTTTCGCGCAAGCCTATTCGGCACCTGGAAGCTCAAACGAAGCAATTCATCACGAAAGGCTTCTCCCTGGCGCGCAAAGAACACCTTGAGCATTGCATGGTAGAAACGCTTGACGGAAAAATAGTGATGAATGCAATCGCTTGCCTCGACGATTTTCTTATCGCTGAGAACAATGGAAACAGCGATCTGCTCGAGCGTGAATAGCAGTTGACCATGGTGCGCCCAGCGATCAATCAGCTTGATGACATCCCCCAGCAGGTGAGCGTTCGACTTGGTCAGCCCACACACACCACTATTAAAAAGGCGCAACCCAGGGGCAGGTGATTGATTGTGCAGCGCCAATTCCCGGGCAAACGCCAAGTACTCACTACGCTGACAGGCTTCGGCCCACACCATTTCGAATTCATCCATCAGGAAGCGGCCATCACCGACTCGTCGAAACAGCTCAGCCGGATCGCCGACAAACACCGTATCGGTATCGATGAAAATGGTCTTTTCAGCAAGCTCGGCCCCCGCTTGTATCGCGCAGGCTTTACGCCGATGCCGGTAGCCCCCGGGCCCAATCCAAGACGCCAGGGTTTGCGCATCCAACGGCACAACATCAACTGGCCAGCCAACAAACTCGGCGGGCTGGTCGGTCATCACCGTGATACTGAAGCTGTGCGGATCCCGCCTGTGACGTAACGCCGACAAGATGCTGAATTTCGCCTCGTGGCGATAGGATGCTTCGTCGCCGTACAGTAGATACAGGAGTTGATTCGAACGCATAGATCTAGTTAGCCCAAAAGGTCTGCAACCAAAGCTCAGCACCCAATGAGGCCCCATGGCGTTGGTACAAGTGAGCACAATTGCGCTGCAACGTAATTAAGGTGTGAGGCTGCAATCGTGGTGATCAAGGTCGGAGTCGAACCAGAGAGGAAGGATTTGAAATCCGAATGGCAGAGCCTTGCCAACGGTAGGCCTGCCTGCATTCTAGGAGCCCGAGCATCGCACTGACAACCACCGCGAAGGCGCACAGACCAAGAATCGAGGCGTATATTGGTAACAAAATTAGTATCAGTTTCCACCCCGCCCTCTCATCCGCACAAAGAGCGACTAGCAATGAAATCCCAGAAACGAAAAAAACCGCACTAGGCGGCTTTTTCGAGGCTTTCTCGCGCTTCAGCGAAGGGCAGTGAAAGCTTATATGGTGCGGACGAAGAGACTCGAACTCTTACAGCTTGCGCCGCTGGAACCTAAATCCAGTGTGTCTACCAATTTCACCACGTCCGCGTGAAGCTTTTAAAGCAAAGGCGCCAGATTTTCATCGGGCGCCTTTTGGAATATGGGGTGGACGATGGGGATCGAACCCACGACAACAGGAGTCACAATCCTGTGCTCTACCAACTGAGCTACGCCCACCATATTGCATTTACCGCTTTACTTGTGCCTAAGCTGCCTATTGGCGCACCCGGCAGGACTCGAACCTGCGACCATCCGCTTAGAAGGCGGATGCTCTATCCAGCTGAGCTACGGGCGCATATTTAATCTGCTTTCTGTTACGATTACAAATTAACTTTTAGCCGTACCGAACAAGCTACCAAATCCGCTCATTCTGCCTGACCTTGCTAACCAGTGCTAGGCTCTGCCCGACAAGTGCGACGAATGTTATAGACGAGTGGTTAGGTCGTCAACTCTTTTTTGAAAAAAATTCATTTTATTTAAGGGCTTAGGGGAATAGCCGGACCAAGCGCCTTTGCCCTCGGCCCCCTTCATGCGAGAATGCGCGCTCTTTTTATTCCCTCTCGATGGTTAATCACGCGTCATGACTGCACACCTTATTGACGGCAAGGCGATCGCCGCCAGCCTGCGCCAGCAGATCGCCCAACGTGTCGTGGAGCGTCGCCAGCAAGGCCTGCGTACTCCAGGCCTGGCAGTGATCCTGGTCGGCACCGATCCCGCTTCTCAAGTCTATGTTTCGCACAAGCGCAAAGATTGTGAAGAAGTCGGCTTTATCTCCCAGGCCTTCGACCTGCCCAGCGAGACCTCCCAGCAAGACCTGACCGATCTGATCGATCGTCTTAATGATGATGCGAACATCGACGGTATCTTGCTGCAGCTGCCGCTGCCGGCCCACCTCGATGCTTCGCTGCTGCTTGAGCGCATTCGCCCGGACAAGGATGTCGATGGCTTCCATCCTTATAACGTCGGCCGCCTGGCCCAGCGCATCCCACTGCTGCGCCCGTGCACGCCGAAAGGCATCATGACCTTGCTGGAAAGCACCGGTCAGGACCTGTATGGCATGAACGCGGTGGTCGTCGGTGCCTCAAACATCGTTGGCCGCCCGATGGCCATGGAACTGCTGCTGGCCGGCTGCACCGTGACCGTCACGCACCGCTTCACCAAGGACCTGGCTGGCCACGTCGGCCGTGCCGACCTGGTGGTGGTTGCCGCCGGCAAGCCTGGCCTGGTCAAGGGTGAGTGGATCAAGCAAGGCGCGATTGTCATCGACGTCGGCATCAACCGCCAGGAAGATGGCAAGCTGGTCGGCGATGTAGTCTACGAGACCGCCCTGCCCCGCGCTGGCTGGATCACCCCGGTACCCGGTGGCGTTGGCCCGATGACCCGTGCCTGCCTGCTGGAAAACACCTTGTATGCGGCCGAAACGCTGCACAAGTAAGGTGGCATGAGGCGATGAAAAACGGCACCTGTATAGGTGCCGTTTTTTTATGCCTGATTGCAGCCCACTGGCACGTCCACACCATACTGTGGGAGCCGCCCTTGGCGTTACTTGCGCGCCGCCTCCCAGGATTTCAGCAGCTCGCTGTAGCTGACCGTCTCACCTTTAGGCTTCTCATTGGCCAGCTTCGGCTTCGGTGCACCCGGCTGGTCAAACCAGTACTGAGCATCGCGCTCCTTGTTCAACTTCGGCGCACAGGCAGCCTGAGCCTTGGAACGCTCCAAGCGCTCGAGAATCCTGTCCTGGTCACGCGCCAATCCATCCAGCGCCTCTTGCGGAGTTTTCTCGCCACTGGCCGCTTCGGCGATATGGCTCCACCACAACTGCGCCAGTCGCGGATAGTCAGGCACGTTGGTGCCGGTCGGGGTCCATTGCACCCGCGCCGGGCTGCGGTAGAACTCCACCAGCCCACCGAGTTTGGGCGCAAGGTCGGTCATGGCCTGCGAGTTGATATCCGACTCGCGGATGGGGGTCAGGCCGACAATGGTCTTTTTCAGCGAAACCGTCTTCGAGGTGACGAACTGGGCATACAACCAGGCCGCCAGCCGCTGTTTTTCCGGGGTCGATTTGAGGAAGGTCCAGGATCCAGCGTCCTGATACCCCAGCTTCATGCCCTCCTCCCAGTAAGGTCCCTTGGGCGACGGTGCCATACGCCATTTCGGCGTGCCATCGGCATTCATCACCGGCAAGCCTGGCTTGGTCATATCTGCAGTGAAGGCGGTGTACCAGAAGATCTGCTGGGCGATGTTGCCCTGGGACGGCACCGGTCCCGATTCGGAGAAGGTCATACCCTGGGCTTCCGGCGGCGCATAGGCACGCATCCAGTCCACATACTTTTGCGTCGCATAGACCGCCGCCGGGCCGTTGGTGTCACCGCCGCGGGTGACACTGGAGCCAACCGGGTGACAGTCCTCCACACGAATGCCCCACTCATCCACCGGCAAGCCGTTGGGTAAGCCTTTGTCGCCGCCACCGGCCATGGAGAACCAGGCATCGGTGAAACGCCAGCCCAAGGATGGGTCTTTCTTGCCGTAGTCCATGTGACCATAGACACGCTTACCATCGATCTCCTTGACGTCTTCACTGAAAAACTTGGCGATGTCTTCATAGGCCGACCAGTTAACCGGCACACCCAGATCGTAGCCATACTTTTCCTTGAACTTGGCTTTGAGGTCCGGGCGATCGAACCAGTCGGCACGGAACCAATAGAGGTTGGCGAACTGCTGATCGGGTAACTGGTAAACCTTGCCGTCCGGCGCAGTGGTAAACGAGATGCCGATAAAGTCCTTCAGGTCCAGGGTCGGTGAGGTGTAGTTCTTACCCTCATTGGCCATCAGATCGGTAATGGATTGCGTCTTGCCATAACGAAAGTGCGTGCCGATCAGGTCCGAATCGTTGACCCAACCGTCATAGATGTTCTTGTCCGACTGCATTTGTGTCTGCAGCTTTTCCACCACATCACCTTCCTGAAGCAGGTCATGGGTCAGCTTTATCCCAGTGATTTCACTGAACGCCTTGGCCAGTACCTTGGACTCATATTCATGGGTGGCGATGGTTTCCGATACCACATTGATCTTCATCCCACGAAACGGCTCCGAGGCCTTGATGAACCACTTCAATTCCTCCATCTGCTGCTCCGGGGTCAGGGTCGACGGTTTGAACTCGCTGCCGATCCATTTCTTCGCCGCATCTTCATAGGCGTCGGCCCAGGCGCTGGCGTGGAAGCTGCCGAGCACGAGCAAGGCGGCCAGGGTCAAATGTCGCCGGTTCTTGTTGTTGTCGAACATCGTGATCTCCCGATTGATTGTTCCCAGGGGCCCTGACCGATTCTGTTCGGCTAACCCCAGCGCATCACCACCAACAGCCACGCCACCGACAGCAGCGAGGCCACCCACAGATTCCAGTCGCTCACGCCGATCACCAGCAGGTGCAAGTAAGCGCTGAGCAGAAGCCCGATGAACAACCGGTCGCCACGAGTGGTGGCAATCGGCAGAAAGCCGCGGCGCTCGACGCACGGGCGGCGTAATTCATACAGGGTCATAGCCAGCAGTAGCAGGCCAATGCCAGTAAAGAGCACGGCTGTCGGCAGGGTCCAGGCCATCCAATCCATCGCGTGCCTCCTCAGACCCGGCCCAGGGCAAAGCCCTTGGCCACATGGTTACGGACAAACCAGATCACCAACATGCCCGGCAAGATGGTCAACACCCCAGCAGCAGCCAACACGCCCCAATCGATCCCCGAGGCCGACACTGTGCGGGTCATCACGGCGGCAATGGGCTTGGCGGTGACCGAGGTCAGGGTGCGCGCCAGCAACAGCTCGACCCAGGAAAACATGAAGCAAAAAAATGCGGTAACGCCGATGCCCGAGCCAATCAGTGGTACAAAAATCTTCAGGAAAAAGCGCGGAAAACTGTAGCCATCAATGTAGGCGGTTTCGTCGATTTCCTTTGGCACCCCAGACATGAAACCCTCCAGGATCCACACCGCCAACGGCACATTGAACAGGCAGTGGGCCAGGGCCACGGCAATGTGCGTGTCAAACAGGCCAATGGACGAATACAGCTGAAAAAATGGCAGCAGAAACACCGCTGGTGGCGCCATACGGTTGGTCAACAGCCAGAAGAACAAGTGCTTGTCGCCGAGAAAGCGGTAACGCGAGAACGCATAAGCAGCGGGCAGCGCCACGCACAGGGAGATCACCGTGTTCAGGCATACGTAGTACAACGAGTTGATATAGCCGTTGTACCAACTGGGGTCAGTGAAGATCACCCGATAGTTAGCGAAGGTAAAATCCTGCGGCCACAGAGTCAGGCCGCCGAGAATTTCGTTGTTGCTTTTGAACGACATGTTCAGCAACCAATAGATCGGCACCAGCAAAAACAGGATATAGAGCAGCAAGGGCAGCGTTTTGCGCAGGTTCATGGCCCGTTCCTAGTCTTTGTCGGCATGAGTCATGGCGGTGTAGAACAGCCAGGACACCAGCAGAATGATCAGGAAATACACCAGCGAGAACGCCGCTGCCGGGCCCAGGTCGAACTGCCCTACCGCCATTTGGGTCAGGGTCTGACTGAGGAAGGTGGTGGCGTTGCCCGGCCCTCCGCCGGTCAACACGAAGGGTTCGGTATAGATCATGAAGCTGTCCATGAAGCGCAGCATCACTGCGATCAGCAGTACGTTCTTCATCTTCGGCAATTGGATATGGCGAAACACCGCCCAGGCCGAGGCGCGGTCGATACGCGCGGCCTGGTAGTAGACGTCCGGGATCGCCCTGAGCCCCGAGTAACACAGCAACGCCACCAGCGAGGTCCAATGCCAGACATCCATCACCAGCACCGTGACCCAGGCATCCATGGTGTTGGCCGCATAGTTGTAGTTGATGCCTAGCTGATTCAACGACGCCCCGAGCAAGCCAATGTCGGCGCGGCCGAAAATTTGCCAGATGGTGCCAACCACATTCCACGGAATCAGCAATGGAATAGCCATGACGATCAGGCACCACGACGACCAGCGGCCTTTGCTCGGCATGGTCAGAGCAATGGCAATGCCGAGCGGAATCTCGATCAGCAATACGCAGCCCGAATAGATGAACTGGCGCAGCAAGGAATCGTGCAGACGCGGGTCCTGCAGCACCTGGCGATACCAGTCGGCACCGACGAAGTAGCGGCTGGACTGGTCGAAAATATCCTGCACCGAATAATTGACCACGGTCATCATCGGGATCACGGCGCTGAAAGCCACCAGCAGAAACACCGGCAGCACTAGCCACCAGGCCTTGTTGTTGGGCACCTTGTTCATGGCTCGAGCTCCAGCAGCACGTCGTCGGCATAGAGCATCAACCACTGCGCCGGAAAGCTTATCCAAGCCTGCTCCCGGGGCACCACACGGTCTTCGCCAAGGCGCACCTTGAGTGGTGCGCCATCAAGGTTCAGGGTCAGGATCCGGTAAGTCCCCAAGTCTTCAATATCCACTACCTGGGCTGTGAAGGCATCGTCGAACGGCGTCTCACGCACTTGGATAAACTCCGGACGAATGCCGACTTGCAAGCGTGCAGTCGGTAAGCTGGCCAAGCGTACTTGCAACTGCTCCGGCAGCGGCAGATGCACAGCGGCAAAGCCGACACCGCCAGGCTGTGGCTGCACGTCAATCAGGTTCATCCCCGGGCTGCCGATGAAATAGCCGACAAAGGTGTGCCGTGGGCGCTCGAACAGCTCCCGCGGGGTACCGAACTGGACGATTTGCCCGCCGTACATCACCGCGATCTTGTCAGCGAAGGTCGAGGCCTCCAACTGGTCGTGAGTGACATAGATCATGGTGATATTGAACTGCTCGTGGATCTGCTTGAGCTTGCGCCGCAGCTTCCACTTCAGGTGCGGGTCGATCACCGTCAGTGGCTCGTCGAACAGGATCGCCGAGACATCATCACGTACCAGCCCGCGCCCCATGGAGACTTTCTGCTTTTCATCAGCCGTGAGGTTGCGCGCCTTCTTTTTCAGTACCGAGCCAAGTTCAAGCACCTCGGAAATCTCGTCCACCTTACGGCGTATCCGTGCCTCGTTCAGGCCCTGATTACGCAAAGGAAAGGCCAGGTTATCGAACACCGTCATGGTGTCGTAGACCACCGGAAACTGGAACACCTGGGCGATATTGCGCGCCTGCGGCGACAGTTCGTTGACCACCTTGCCATCGAACAGCACGTGGCCGTGGGAAGGACTGAGCAGGCCGGAGATGATATTGAGCAAGGTCGACTTGCCGCAGCCCGAAGGCCCGAGCAAGGCATAGGCACCGCCCTGGGCCCAGACATGCTCCAGCTCGCGCAAGGCATAGTCCTCGTCACCGGCAGGATTGCGACTATAGCTGTGAGCCAGTTGCTGCAGGCGGATCTCGGCCATCAAGCGACCCTCGCTTCGCGCACACCCGGCGCCTGCACCAACTGCCCGACACTGTCGAAAACGAACAGCTTGTGGGTGGGGATGAATACTCGAATCGGCGCATCGACGTGATATTCGTGCACGCCTGGCAGATGCAAGATGATGCGAAAGTGCTCATTGCGCACATGCAGGAAGGTTTCCGAACCGCTGATTTCCGCCAGCTCCACTAGCACCGCCAGTTCTAGGTCGTCGTCATTCGACGGCACCAGGCTGATATGACTGGGACGCACACCAAAGCGGTATTCACCATCACCGATTCGGCGCAGGTCGGCATTCATGGCAAAGTGCACGGCGCCGGCAAAACTCACTTCATTGCCACTGATGTGTCCGGGGATCAGGTTGATGGGCGGCTCGGAAAACAGCTCTGCCGCCAGCACCGTGCGCGGCTGGTGATAGACCTGAGCAGTGGCCCCACTCTGCACAAGGGTGCCTTCATGGAGAATCGTGGTGGTGCCGCCCAAGGCCAATGCCTCGTTCGGTTCAGTAGTGGCATACACGGCGATGCAGTGACGCGAGGCAAACAGCTCGCGCATCTCCTGACGCAGTTCTTCACGTAGCTTGTAATCCAGGTTTACCAAAGGTTCATCGAACAAGATCAGTTCGGCATCCTTGACCAGAGCCCGAGCCATCGCCGTGCGTTGCTGCTGCCCTCCAGACAGCTCCAGCGGCAAACGCTGCAAAAAGGGCTCGATGCGTAGCATCTGCGCGGTTTGATGAACCTTGTGGCGAATTTCTTCCTCACTGACGCGTGCCTGACGCAGGGGTGACGCGATGTTCTCGAACACACTGAGCATCGGGTAATTGATGAACTGCTGATAGACCATCGACACGCTGCGCCGACGAACTGGCCAACCGGTGACATCTTGCCCATTGATCAGCACCCGGCCCTGGTCAGGACGGTCCAGACCCGCCATCAGGCGCATCAGGCTGGTTTTGCCAGACAGCGTGCGACCCAGCAAGACATTGAACGATCCCGGCTCAAAACTGAGACTGGCATCGACAATCCAACGCTGGTTGTCGACGGTGCGGCTGACGTGCTCCAACGTAAGCGACATGGGCGGCCCTGATTGTTATTGGCGGACAGGCGTTGGTTATCGAAGAGCCAGATTCGTGCCAGCACCGACTGTTATCGATAAACCATTGTCATAGCGCTATGTTTCCTGCTTGCGAGGGACGTACTGCTTCGCCCCTGACCAGAAATGCACAGCAACGGCTGAACACCTGAACAGCCCTGACGTTGACAATGAACAGGACTGAACAACACTGGATCACACAAAAACAACAACGCTGCCACGGCAGAGGGAAGGCTCATGGCTGCCTCCAGTGCAACCCATGCCCACTTGATTCAGGCCTCCTGGGCGCGTTGTCGCGACTACGGCCTGGAGCATCAGTCAGCACCCGACTTCGGTGACCTGGCCGGTGCTCAGCTCTGTGAACTGCTCGAACGCCAACAGACGTTGCTGCGCACTACACGCGATGAAGTCATGCCGCAGTTCAGTCACCTGCTGGGCAATTCCAGTTACCTGATCATGCTCAGCGATGATCAGGGCCAGCTCCTCGAAACCTGGGGCACCCGGCGCTTCATCGACCCACGCCAGCAACACGGCTTCAGTGTCGGGGCCCGCTGGTTGGAACGGGGCGTCGGCACCAATGCCATCGGCACCGCCCTGGCCTGCGCACAGGCTGTGCATGTCGGTCAGGATGAACATTTTCTCAAGCTCAACCGTTACATGGCCAGTGCTGCGGCACCGCTGTTCGACGCCGAACGACGCCTGATCGGCGTGCTGGATGTGTCCAGCGACAGTTACCTGCCAGCTTCGCAGACCCTGGGTCTGGTGCGGATGATGAGCCAGAGCCTGGAAAATCGTCTGATCATGGCGCGCTTTGCCGGACAGTACCGCCAACTGAGTTTCAATACCGACGCAAGCAACCTCGACAGCCAGTGGGCCGGTTTGCTGTTATTCGATGATCGTGGACGGATCTTTGCCGCCAATCGTCGGGCTGACAGCTTGCTTGGTCAAATCGCCTTGCAGAACACCTTGGAACAGTTGTTCCAAACGCCCCTAGCAGAGCTGTTGAAGCACGCCGCAGGGCAAGCCTTTGCCGTACAAGTGACGGGGCGCAACCGCTTTCAGTGCCTGTTGCACGACCCTCTACCCAGCCCCTCACCCCGTGCATCACATCGCCCGAAAGCCGACTGCGACCCACGCATCACCAAGGCGCTGCACCAAGCCGAGCTGTTGCTGGAAAAAGACATCCCCGTGTTGATCCACGGTGAAACCGGGGTTGGCAAGGAGGTCTTTGTCAAAGCCCTGCACGAGGCCAGCAGCCGTCGCAATCAGCCACTGATCGCGGTGAACTGCGCAGCAATCCCGGCCGAGCTGGTGGAGTCGGAGCTGTTTGGGTATGAGAAAGGCGCCTTTACCGGCGCCCATCACAAAGGCAACCCCGGCCTGATCCGCAAGGCTGATCAGGGCATCGTTTTTCTCGACGAGATTGGCGACATGCCGCTGCCGACCCAGGCGCGTCTGCTGCGCTTTCTGCAAACCCGCAGCATTCAGCCGCTGGGCAGTGGCGAGACGGTGCCAGTGGACATTCGGGTCATCTCGGCCACGCACCAGGATCTGCCTGAACGGGTGCGCCAGGGCCTTTTTCGCCAGGACCTGTACTACCGGATCGCCGGGCTCAGCCTGAGCTTGCCGCCGTTGCGCGAACGCAGCGATCGCCTGGCACTGATTGAGCAAATCCACCAACGCTACCGCGACGCCGAAGCGCCGCCACAGTTGGGCAGCAAAGTGCTGCAACTGCTATTGCAGCACCCCTGGCCAGGCAACCTGCGCCAGCTCACCAGCACCCTGCAGGTCGCCCTGGCCTTGGCCGGCCCGCAGCCCATTGCCCTTGAACACCTACCGGACAGCTTTTTCAGCGAACTGCCTGAGCTGGAAGAAACTCGGCCCTCGCCGCCCCTTGCGCCTGATCAGCGCACGCTCAAGCTGCGCCTGCAAGCCCTCAACGGCAACGTTTCGGCGTTGGCCCGCGACCTGGGCATCAGTCGCACCACCCTGTACAAGCGCTTGCATGCTCAGGCCCCAACCGACAGCTGACCGAACCCTGCGCCAGTCGCAGCTTACACTGAAGGTATACAGCCGATTCCGCTGCCGAACCGCGTATTTCAGCTTAAGCGGCTGAGCAGGGAGCACGCTTCAGCCGAGATTTCAGCGCCAGCGCATCGACAATAGTTGCACTGCCCCGGATTCGTGCCTCGGAGCCCATAACAAAGGAGTTGATCATGACCCGCTATATCGATGTTACTGACTTGCGCCGCCTGGTTGCCCGCAAAGGCCTGAGCACCTGCATCAGGGAAATGGCCGAGTACATTCGTGAAGACTACCTGCGCTGGCACGACTTCGAAAAATGTCCCCGTCTGGCCAATCACTCGACCGATGGCGTGATTGAACTGATGCCGGTTTCCGACAGCAACTTGTACGCCTTCAAGTACGTCAACGGCCACCCCAAAAATACCCAACGCGGCATGCTTACCGTCATGGCCTTCGGCGCCTTGGGCGATGTCGATACCGGCGCCCCCGTGCTGCTCAGTGAGATGACCCTGACCACTGCAATTCGCACTGCCGCCACCTCAGCCCTGGCTGCCCATTATCTGGCACGCCCGGACAGCCGCTGCATGGCGCTGATTGGCAACGGCTCGCAAAGCGAATTCCAGGCCCTGGCCTTTCATGCCCTGCTGGGCATCGAGGAAATCCGACTGTATGACCTCGACCCCAAAGCCAGCGCCAAGCTTGTCGCCAACCTCAGCGCCTTCCCACAGTTGCGGATAACCGTTGCCGGCTCGGTAGCCGAGGCGGTACGCGGTGCCGATATCGTCACCACGGTAACCGCCGACAAGACCTTCGCCACCATTCTCACCCCAGACATGATCGAGCCCGGCATGCACCTCAACGCCGTGGGTGGCGACTGCCCTGGCAAGACCGAACTGCACCGCGATATCGTCGAGCGCGCCCGGGTGATCGTCGAATTCGAACCGCAGAGCCGGGTCGAGGGTGAAATCCAGCAGATGCCCGCCGACTCGCCGACCACGGAGTTCTGGCAAGTGGTCAGCGGCCAGGCGCCTGGCCGCCAAAATGCCGCTCAAGTGACCCTGTTCGACTCGGTCGGTTTCGCCCTGGAAGATTATTCAGCGCTGCGCTATGTACTTGATACCGCCAAGGCGCTGGACATCGGCCATGAGCTTGCCCTGGTTCCGCAGCTTGATGACCCTAAGGACCTGTATGCCTTGCTACGCCAGCCACTGGCCAGCGCGCAGAAAAAGCGCGCTTGAAGCTAAGCGGGTTAGCTGACCGAAAGTGATACAGACGGTGACCAAGGAAGGTCGTACCATGTTCAGGATCATCCACCGTTTGAAGTGAAGCCGAACCTGTATGGATACCAAGGTTAACAGCCCACAAACCGAGCCTGCTCTGGACCGCATCGACGAAGCCATTATTGAGGTGCTGCGCCACAACGGGCGCATTACCTATGAAAAACTTTCTTCACTGGTACACCTCACTCCCCGCCCCTGCCTTGAGCGCGTGCGCAAGCTGGAACGGCGCGGAGTGATTCGCGGCTACAGTGCCATTATTGATGAGCGGCGAATTTCGCCGGGGTTGTCACTGTTGGTCCTGGTGGCCCTGTCCAACCAGAGCGGCCGCGCGGCGCAGAAGGCCTTCGAAGCCTGCATGCGCGCCTGCCCGCAAGTCTTCGATTGTCAGTTGATCAGCGGCCATTTCGACTACAGCCTGCGTATGCGCTGCCGCGACATGGAGCATTACCGGGTGCTGAGCGAAACGTGGATGAACAACGACGAATTGCACATCGACAAACTGGTGGCTCACCCTGAGCTGGCGGTGGTCAAAAACACCGCCCCTCAAGGCTGAACCTACGCTGTTCCGTCAGGGACGCGGCGGTGCCACCGGCTCGCTACGGGACCAATCCAGCAGCAAGCTATAGGCGACCGCCAACAGCGTCGGGCCAATGAACAGGCCAATGAAGCCGAAGGCCAGCAAACCGCCGAACACCCCCAGCAACACGATCACCAGCGGCAGGTTACCACCGCGACTGATCAGGTAGGGTTTGAGCACGTTGTCCACGCCACTGATGATGAACGTGCCCCAGATCCCGAGAAACACCGCCATGCCGTACTCGCCCTGCCACGCCAGCCATACCGTGGCTGGCACCCAGGCCAGCGGCGGGCCCATGGGAATCAGGCTGAGCATGAAGGTGACAATACCCAGCACCAGCGCGCCCGGCACACCCGCAATGAAAAAACCGATCATCGCCAGTACCGCCTGCGCCGCCGCCGTACCAATCACGCCGTTGACCACCCGCTGTACGGTACCGGCGACCAGCCCCAGGTAGTACTCGGCACGCTCGCCAATCAGCCGATCCAGCAAGCGCAAGACGAATGCCGACAAGCGCGGACCATCGCGGTAGAAGAAGAACACGAAGACCAAGCTCAGGGTCAGCTCCAGCATCCCGCTGCCGATCTGCGCGCTACGCGCCAAAAACCAGTTACCGACCTGGCCCAGATAGGGCTTGATCGTAGCCAGCAGGGCGGCGCCCTGCTGATCGAGGGTGTCCCACACGCGTACCAGGCGCTCGCCCACCAGCGGTACGCCGCCCAACCACGCGGGGGCATCCGGTAGGCCGTCGACCTGAACGTCACGCACAAACGCGGTGGCGTCGCGAATGTGATCGGCGAGGTTGAAGCCCAGCCAAACCAGAGGCAAGGCCACCAACAGAATCCACAGTGAGGTCAGCAAGCCGGCGGCCAGGGTTTCGCGACCGCCGAGCACACGAGTCAACAGGCGCATCAGCGGCCAACTGGCATAGGCCAGGATTGCCCCCCAGAGCAGCGCAGACATAAACGGGGCCATCACCCAAAGGCCGGCACCGAGCAGGCCGAGAAGAAGGATCTGTACCAGCAAGCGGTCATTGTTGGGCATGCGTATCTCGTTCAACGAATCAATTCGACGTGAAAACCGTCGGTCTTTGCATCACCCACTTCCAGCCGCGCCAGACGCACCCCGGCCTTGCCCAACTGTTCACGCCAGGCCTCAGCCTCGGCACCGCTCAAGCTCACGCGCAGGGTGCTGTCCAGGTTCAGGCTGCGCCCAAGCAAGGTCACCCAGGCCGGCAATGGCTCGCCCACCAGATCAGGGTAGTCGAGCTTACCGGTGTCACGCAGCTCACGCAGCACCGTGGCCGGGGTAGGCAAGATTTCGCCCAACGGCGCGTCAGCGACAAACTCTTCGACATGCAGATATGCACGCTTGTTGCCGCGGGTAATGCTGTACAGCGCAATCAGCGTATTGTTCTGCTCGGCGGAACGGCGCAACAAAATAAACGCCTGCTGTTCATCTGAGCCCGACAGTAGCCGGTTCTTGAACACATCGTTAGCCCACAGGCTGTTTTCACCGCAATCGCGGGCCTGACACCAGAACAATGGATAGCCACCGTCCTTCTGCAAGGCTTCGCGTGCTGCGGTGAAGGCTTCATTGGCCGTACGCTCGCGCGGTAGCTCATAGGTAATGGAACTGACCTGGCCACGACTTTCAATCTTGCCGTCAACGCGCAGCTGGTTGCTAATCTTGCGCAGGCCACCCAATGGATAGACGCGCTCTTGGCTCTGCGCCGGGCGTTCATCGACGACGTTGGCATCAAGCGGCACCGGCAGCCCTTCGGCCAGCAATGACGCACTGGCGAGCATGCCCAGCCCGGCAAACGCAGCGCGAACGCAATTCTTAAGTGTCATAGGCACGCCACGCGATAGGTGGCGCCAAGGGTATCAAAGGATGTGGCATTGTCTTGTTGGTTCATGGTTGTCTCCCTGTTCAACCCGCCAAGCCTCGACAGTTGCCCGCCGCAAGTCAAGAAATGCTAAAGAAGCGATTGAAACAGTCTGCAACAAGGGTGGCGCCTATTTCATCATTCACATGCAGGTGATGGCCGCCCGACAGCCGTGTCTGGGCAAAGGGTAGCCGCTCAAGCAGCTTGCTGTGGCGCACCAGCATACCGTCGGCGGCGATCACCAGATGCGCCGGACAATCGATGCGCTGCACGAAGCTCAGCGCCTGGGCTTCACTCAAGCGCGTGGGCGACGGCAAGGTCAAGCGACTGTCGCTGCGCCACGTGTAGCCACCCGGCACTGGCATCAGGCCGCGCTGAGCAAGCAACTCGGCAGCTTCGCGGCTAACCGCAACCAAGCCCTTCATCCGCGCTTCGACCGCTTGTTCAAACGTGGGATGCACGGCTTTGCGTTTATTGTCCAGGCGCAGCTGCGCCTGTAATGCCATGCCCATGCGTTCGGCGGCATCCTGAGGGCCACTAGTGGGCGGGATAACCCCGTCGATCAAAGCCAAGCGCGTGATGCGCTCGGGCAACGCGCCGGCCAGCACAATCGAAATGATCGCCCCCAGTGAATGACCGAGCAGCGCAAATCGTTGCCAGCCCATTTGCTCGGCCACCCGCAACACATCATGGGCATAGTCCCACAAGGCATAGCTGGCACCTGCTGGACGATGCTCGGAGTGGCCATGGCCGGCCAAATCCAGCGCCAGAATACGCAGTCCCGGTAACTTCGGCGCCAGCCGGGCAAAACTATTGGCGTTGTCCAGCCAACCATGCAAGGCAATCACCGGCATGCCGTCGGCGGGGCCGAACAGGTGCGCGGCCAGTTCGATGTGACCCAGGTTCAGGCGGATTTCCTGCATATCCGTCCTCATCCCGTCACCTGCTGCCAACGGTCGAACAGGCCCTTGATCAGGCTCGCGGTATCCGTAGGTCGCTCCAGCGGGAACATGTGTCCACCCGGCAAGCTGTGGAACTCGCCCCGCGGCAGGCTGCGTACCGCCAACGCATGATGGCGCTTGACCACCCGACTGCTGCTGCCGCGAACCATGGCCAATGGCAATTCAAGGTGCGTGGCCGGCGCTGGACGGGTGTGCGGCAGATTGCGGTAGATGTTGATTTCTGTGGCCGGATCAAAACGCAGGCACAACCCTTCGGCACTCGGTTGCAGGCCATGCTCCAGATAGGCATCCAGGCACTCGGGATCGAAATGACGAAACAGTGATTTGCCGGCGAAATAGGCGCGCGCACTGTCCCGGTCGGCAAACGCCGCGCGACGCCCCAAGGTACGACCGGCTGGCGTGATACGGTCGATAAAGCCCATGCGCTTGGCCGCCCGGATCAGCCACTGGTCGACCCGAGTCAGTACCGGTGAGTCGAGCATGACCACGCCACGGTAGTACTGCGGACAGCGCAGTGCCGCATGCAGGTGTAGCAAGCCACCGAGGGAATGCCCCACTCCCCAGACTGGACCAGGCTGTTGTTGCAGGTGATGAATCAGCTCATCCACCAGGTTCTGCCAGTTGTCATCGACCGGAAAGCGCGGGTCATGGCCATGCTGCGGCAGGTGAACGACCTGATAGTCAGGCGCCAGCGCGGCGAAAAACTTGCCATAGGTTCCGGAGGGGAAGCCGTTGGCATGGGCGAAGAAAATCTGCTGCGACATGGCCGCCGGTCCCTGGGAGAGTGATGGCCCATTGTCGGCAAGCGGAAGGCCAGCGGCAATGTTCGGAAAAGCCATCAGCAAGGGCAATCAGGTCAATACTCGCCGAAACTGGCCATGGAACGGCGCAGGCACGCCTGGATAGACGCCAGTTGCTGCTCTAGGGCTTCACGGGCGCGGCGCTTGTCTTCAGCGTCAAGATCGAGTTTGCGCAATGCCAGGCAACTGCTTTGCAGCAAGTGAGCCATACGTATGCCCGCCTGGCGCAGTTGCTGAAGCTCGTACTGACCTTGGTACTTACGCAGCAGGTAGTCAAGCTTGGCGTCAGCGCTATCTTGCAGCAGACGGTACTCGGCAAACCCCAACGCCTGGTCGTTCTGGACTTTATCCAGGGTTTGTTTCAGCTCGGCCGAATAGGCCAATTGCGGATATCTACTGCTCATTGCCGGATCCCCAGGGCCACCTTGCCCACGACTGTCGCGAACGCTAACAAGCCGGCCAGGGATCAACAACTAATAAAAATATCGGGTCGATCAGTGGCCTATTCAGAGCACCACTGGTTCAGGGATGGGAGAGGCTGCGCAAGGTCATCAAGCCGGCCAGCGGCCAGTCCCCTTCGAGTTCGACCAGGCTGGCAGTCGTCATCGCTTCCGGCTGGCGTAAGTGACCATGTTGCAACAGGCCGACCAGGTTGCCCACCAGCGGCTGATGACTGACCAGCAGCACGTGCTCTAGGCCAAGCGTATCCAGCTCGGCTATGACTTTCTGGGGATCGGTGTCCGGCGTCAACCAGGCGACGGTCTGTACCGGTCGGTCGAACCCTAACGCTTCGTGCACAAGCCCTGCGGTCTGCTGAGCACGCACATACGGGCTGGCGAGGATTACCTGCGGCGGTGTACCGAGCAGCCGCGCCGCGCTGCGCACCACCTGCTCACGCCCGCGAGGTGTCAATTCGCGCTCAGCGTCGGTACGGGCACGTTGCTCGGCTTCGCCGTGACGCAAGACCCAGAGCTTCACAGCTTGGGCTCCTCGTCACGCACCGGATGCGGCGCTGCTGGCACGCTATGGGCCGCTTCGCCTTCTGGGCTGCGAGGTGTTGGCCAATCGGCGAACGGCCAGGGTTTCTGGTCGCTGTGAAAGCAGCCAAAGCGTCCAATCTGGGCCAGGAACTGGCTCAGGCTGTCGCCGAAGTTCATCAGGCTGGCACTCGGCGCACCATAGATGAGGCGGTAGATCAGTTGCACCAGCACCAAGCCAGCAAGCAGCAGCTCAGCCAGTTGCCAGACCACCAGGAATATCAGCATCCACAACACACGCAAGATAATCGACTCACGTTGCGCCTGGTTCGGGGATTGATTCATGTCTTGCTCCTGTACTCAGTTGAAGCCGCTGGTAGAGATGAAATCGACATCGGTTTTTGGCTCGGCGCGCATCAGCAGCTCAATTACCTGGTTCAAGGTGCGGCCTTCGAAAAGAATGGCATGCAAACCCGCGACCAGCGGCATGTAAACCTGGACTTCCTGAGCCTTGACCTTGAGCACTTTAAGCGTATTGACGCCTTCGGCCACCTCGCCCAAGCGGTTGACTGCCTCCTCCAGGCTCAGGCCCTGCCCCAGGGCGTGACCGACCTGATAATTGCGGCTCTTGGGCGAGGAACAGGTGACGATCAGGTCGCCGACCCCAGCCAGGCCGAGAAAGGTCATCGGGTTAGCTCCCTGACTCACGGCAAAGCGGGTCATCTCCGCCAGTGCCCGGGTAATCAGCATGCTCTTGGTGTTCTCACCCATGCCCAGGGCCACGGCCATACCGGCAATGATCGCGTAAACGTTTTTCAACGCCCCGCCCAGCTCGACACCGAAACGGTCGCTGCTAGCGTAGACGCGGAAGGTGCGCCCGTGCAGGACTTCTTGTACCCGCTGACACAGCGCTTCATCTTCACTGGCAACCACCGTGGCAGTCAGCGCATGCTCAGCCACTTCACGGGCCAGGTTCGGCCCGGAAAGCACACCAATGCGCGCCTGCGGGGCGATTTCTTCAAGGATCTGGCTCATCAACTTGAAGCTTTGCGCCTCGATGCCCTTGGTCAGGCTGACCAGCATCTTGCCGCGCAGCAATTGTGCATGCGGCGCCAGCACACTGCGCAAGGCACTGGAAGGCAGGGCGACGAAGATCAGCTCGCAGACCTCAAGGGTGGCCAACAGGTCATTGACCGGTTCAACACCCGGGTGGATCTTCACACCTTTGAGGTAACGCGGGTTTTCCCGGTTGTTGCGCATGGCTTCGGCCTGCTCGGGATCGCGCATCCATTGCCGTACGCTGATGCCGTTTTCCGCCAGCAGGTTCGCCACGGCGGTGCCGAAACTCCCGCCTCCGAGAACTGCAACAGGTTGCTGTTCAGTCATATCCAATCCGTTAAAACCAATTTAAGTGGCGACTCTCGCATTATACGGAGCACCGGTGGCAGAGCCAGCGCCAGATCAGCGAATTGATCCAGGGATTGCCTTGCCCAACACTGAAAAATGCTGGCCACTCAGTTACCATGCGCGGTTTTAACCCGCTACCAAGGCCGCGCCGTGTCATTTGGCCCTCCTACTTCCCGACCTTTGCTCTTGATGACTGCGTTTCTGGGTGGCCACGCCACGGCTGATGACTTGTTCGTCGACAGCCAGTCGCTGCCTCAGGTCCTTACCGCCACTCGGCTCAAACAGTCTCCAGCAGCAGTGCCTGGGAGCATGACCGTGCTCGACAGCGAACTGATTCGCGCCAGCGGTGCCCGCGACATTCCCGAGTTGCTGCGCCTGGTGCCCGGGATGATGATCGGCTATGGCGCCGGCAACCAGCCCACGGTCAATTACCACGGCAGCAACGTCAATGATGCCCGACGCATGCAGGTGCTGATCGACGGGCGCTCGGTGTACCGCGCAGGCCTGGCCACGGTGGATTGGAGCGACATCCCGCTGGCCATGGAAGACATCGAGCGCATCGAGGTGTTTCGCGGCCCCAACACCGTCAGCTATGGCGCCAATGCGCTGATGGCGGTGATCAACATTCTCACGCGCAAGCCGGCCGACAGCCATGGCACGCGCCTGAAAGTCACCCGCGGGCAACGCGGCATCAAAGATTGGTACGCCAGCCAAGGCAGTGGTTGGGAGGGCGGCGACCTACGCCTGTCGCTTTCCGGCATGCAGGATGACGGTTTCGATGAAACCCGCACAGGCCAGGACTACCGCGACAGTCGGCGGCTCACCCGCGTGAACCTGAGCGTCAATCACACCCTGGCGAGCAACCAGAGCCTGGATTGGCAGTTTGCCGCCAAAGAAGGCAGTGACCAGCGCCCCTACACCTACAAACCGGTGTTCTCTGGTGTCACTGCCAATGGCGACAATTCCGACGCCAAGGCCAAGGACTATGCCGGCTCACTGCGCTGGAACATCGACCTGAGCCCCAACCACAGTCTTTACCTGCAAGGCTCGGCCCAGCACTGGGATCGCCAGCAGGTGTGGCGCGCCTGCGATGCGGCGCTGTCGTTCAGCCCGGAACTGACCCGTCTGTGGCAGCTCAACCCCAACTACGCCGAGCAAGTGGCACGCAATATTCTCTCGCCACTGCCCACTGGCACAGCTCAAGAGCAGACATTGGGCCGCCAGGTGCAGCAACAATGGAGCAACGGTGGTTCTAACCAGGTCTGCGGCGATATCGACCAAAGCACCCGGGAAACGCGTTACGACCTGGAGCTGCAGGACACCTTAAGCCTGTCCGACAGCCTGCGCCTGGTCACGGGCGCCAACTACCGTTACGACCGCGCCGATTCACAGACATTCTTCAATGGCAGCCTTAACGACAGCACCTGGCGCCTGTTCGGCCACCTGGAGTGGCGGGCCACCGAGCACTGGATTATCCAGGGCGGGGCGATGTACGAAGATGCCCGACTCTCGGGCAGTTCGCTTACCCCACGCCTGGCGGTGAACTACCTGATTACCCCTCGCCACGGTTTGCGTGCGGTGTATTCCGAAGCAGTGCGTTCGCCGGACATGTTCGAGAACAACGTCAACTGGAGCTATCGGGTCAACAACCTGACCCCAGGGGCGTTCGGCCAGAGCAGTGCCCAGTACTTCGTCAAGACCCGTGGGCCAGGTGACCTGGAACAGGAGCGGATGCGTTCGCGGGAACTGGGCTATAACGGTTACTTCGCCGACGCCGACGTAAGCGTTGACCTCAAGCTGTTCTACGACGAAATCACCGGCATGATCAGCGAACCGCTGCGCAACAACCAATACATCGCCAGCAACAGCAACAAAGCGCGCTTCAGCGGTACTGAAACGCAGCTGGACTGGCGCTTGAGCTCCGCCGATCGCCTGCGCCTGACCTACGCCCACGTCGATGCCTGGGCCAGCAACCCCGCTGATCGGCGCTTGAGTGCTCACAACAGTGGCTCAGCCGGCTGGTTGCGTGATTGGGGCCAAGGCTGGTCCAGCGCCCTGTTCTACTATGGCGACGATGAACTGAACCAGTACCGCTTCGAACGCCTCGACCTGCGCGTGGCCAAGCGCCTGCACTGGGATCGCACACAGCTTGAATTGGCGGGCACCGTTCAGCAGCGCCTGGACGACGAGCCAACCACGTTCCCCGACAATCGCTATGACAGTCGCCAGGTTCTGTACTTCAGTGCGGAGCTGGAATTCTGATGCGCCTGTTACGACGCTGGCTGCTACTGATATGCCTGTGGCCATTGAGCATGCTTTCGGCCAGTGAAATCCTGCTCACTGGCAGCCAGGACAGTCCCGGTGTCGAGCAGTTCGCCCAAGCCCTGCGTGAACGCCGTCCTGGCGACACCGTTCACTTCATACCAGTGACCGAATTGGAGCGCCCCTCGCGGCTCAACCCGGCCATTCGCCTGATCCTGCTCGACAGCGCCAGCCTGGAATGGCGCTTGAGTGAAACCGCGGGGCCTGCGGCGCTGGCCTTGCGCGTCAGCCGTGTACAAGCCGAACAACGCCTGGGGCAATTACGCCCGGCTTATTTGAGCCTGTTGTGGAGCGATCCACCTGCGGACCGTCAGTTACGCCTGACTCGCTATCTGCTACCCGAGGCCCGCCGGGTTGGGGTGCTCTACGCCGAACACAGTTATTTTCTGGTCGAAGAACTGCGCCGCGCGGCCAAGCCCATGGGCCTTGAGATCATTGCCGAAGCCTGGCCAGACCTACGCGACAGTCACCCCTTGCAAACCCTGCTGCAAAGCAGCGATGTACTGCTGGGCATCGACGACCCCCAGCTGTACAACTCCAAGACCGCAAAAAACCTGCTGCTCAGCAGCTACGGGCGGCAAAAAGCCTTGATTGGCCCCAACGCCGGCTTTGTTCGCGCTGGCGCTCTGGCCAGTACCTTGAGCAATCAGGACGATTGGCTGGCGGTGCTTGACCGCTTGCTCGACCAATCGCCGAGCAAGTGGCCACGCGCGCTGTACCCTGAACATTTCAGGGTCGTCGGCAATCAGCAGGTCGCCCGTGCCCTGGGCATCGAAACCATCGACGTCAAACGCGCCGCCCTGACGCTGGCCGAAGGAGAACACAGACCATGAGGCGTCGTCTGAGCTGGGACATCCATACCCGCACCCAAATCATCAGCCTGGGTCCGGCGCTGTTGCTGACATTGCTGCTGATCAGCTTCTTTACCTTTGTACGCATCCAGGACTTGCGCCAAGAGCTCAATCACACGGGACAACTGATCGCCAATCAGCTGGCTCCCGCCTCTGAGTATGGGGTGATCGCCGGTAACGATGAAGTCCTGGAAAGCCTGATGCGCGCGACCTTGAGTATTCCTCATGTACGTTTTCTCGAAGTTCAGGACAGCAGCAACCATATTCTGGTGTACGTCGAGCAGCCGGATGAACATGAAAACCGCGCGCAACAGGTCGAAGTGTTCCAGGCCCCCATCCGCCTGCAGCAAATCCGCCTGGACAACGACTTTCTGCACAACGGCAAACAACCGCTGAAGAACATCGGGGATGATTATCTGGGGCGGGTTATCGTCGGCATGTCCAATGATGCGTTCAGCGAGCGCCAGAAAGAAATCGTGATCAAGGCCGGAATCCTCGCCTTGTTCGCCCTGCTCTTCACCTTTCTCCTGGCCCGCCGTCTAGCCCGGAGCCTGGCCAAGCCGATCAGTGACATGGGCTATGCCGTCAAAGCCATCCAGCAAGGCGACTTCAATGCCCCCTTGCCGGTAGTCGACGACAGTGAGTTGGGCCACCTGGCCCGGCACATCAATAACCTCGCCCGCGCCCTGGCTCAGGCCAGTCATGAGCAGCAGCAAGCAATGTCGCAGCTAATCCAGGCCCGTGAAGAAGCTGAACAGGCGAACCGAGCCAAATCCGATTTCCTGGCAATGATGAGCCACGAACTGCGCACACCGATGAACGGCGTTCTGGGCATGCTGCAGTTACTCGAAACCACCACCCTGAGCGAAGAACAGACCGAATACACCGCAGTGGCCAGTGAGTCGACCGGTCATCTTCTCAAGGTGATCAACGATATTCTCGATTTCTCGCGAATCGAGCGCACCCACCTGGAACTGGAACATATTGATTTCAACCTCGGCGAGTTGATTGGCAGCTGTGTGCAGTCCTTCCATCACCTTGCCGCCCAGCGCGGCCTGAGCCTACAACTGCAGCTGCCACCCGGCATGGAGCAACTACAGGTCACTGGCGACCCGACACGGATCCGCCAGGTGCTACTCAATCTGGTGGGAAATGCGCTGAAGTTCACCGAACATGGCAGTGTGCGCGTGGCGCCGCGCTGGCAAGTCCTCGACCGTCAATTGATCTGGTTCGCCTGTGCAGTGCACGACACCGGTATCGGCATCGACAATGAGCGCCTGGAAACCATGTTCGTCGCCTTCCAGCAGGCCGACAGCTCGATTTCCCGCCGCTATGGCGGCACCGGACTGGGCCTGTCGATCGCCCGCACCCTAGCCGAGCGCATGGGCGGCACCTTGCGCGGAGAAAGCCGCGAAGGCCAGGGCTCAACCTTTACCCTGGAGATGCCGTTGGCGCTCTCGCTCCAGCAAGTTCCCCGCCTGCCAAGTCAGCACAACGCGCCGGAGGAAGAAGGTCAAGGCCGACGAATCTTGCTGGTCGAAGACAATCCGGTGAACCAGACTGTGATCGAAGCCATGCTGCGCAGCCTCGGATTCGAGGTGCATATTGCCGTGGACGGCGCCCAGGCGGTGGCCCAGGTCGCCCGCCAGCGCTTTGCTGTCACCCTGATGGACTGCCGCCTGCCGATCATCGATGGCTATGAAGCCACCCGACGCATCCGCCAGCTCCCACAGGCTGCCGCCATGCCGATCATCGCCTTGACCGCCAATGCATTGCAGGGTGATCGCGAGCGTTGCCTCAATGCTGGAATGAATGATTACCTGGCCAAGCCGTTCAAACGCACTGACCTGCAGCAAATTCTGCAGCGTTGGCTACCCGGTCAGTCAGCTGCGACTGGCGATTAATGTGAAATTGCGGCAGTCTTAGGAACTGGACAGGCCCCTTAAAAGGCCTGAAAATAAAATTTCAGTGCACAAGTGTACTTCTTTGCCCCGTGCGCTGTGACTTTCACTACAACGCAATAGTCTATGTGTAGGCTGCCGCCCCAAGCACACGCGTTTTGGGTCGGCCGGGAAGATTTGCCCCCTGCCGCACGGGGACTATTGAGGAGCTCGCATGACCAAACAAAACGCCTTTACTCGGGAAGACCTGCTGCGCTGCAGTCGCGGTGAGCTGTTCGGCCCAGGTAACGCGCAACTGCCCGCCCCGAACATGCTGATGGTGGATCGCATCACCCATATCAGCGAAGAGGGTGGCAAGTACGGCAAAGGTGAATTGGTCGCCGAGCTGGATATCACTCCGGACCTGTGGTTCTTCGCCTGCCACTTCGAAGGTGATCCGGTGATGCCGGGCTGCCTGGGCCTGGACGCCATGTGGCAACTGGTCGGCTTCTTCCTCGGCTGGCAAGGCCTCCCAGGCCGTGGACGTGCCTTGGGTTCGGGCGAAGTGAAATTCTTCGGCCAAGTCCTGCCAACCGCCAAGAAAGTCACGTACAACATTCACATCAAGCGCGTCCTGAAGGGCAAGCTGAACATGGCCATCGCCGATGGCTCGGTCAGTGTCGACGGTCGCGAGATCTACACCGCCGAAGGCCTTCGCGTCGGCGTATTCACCTCCACTGACAACTTCTAAGGGTTATCCGCATGCGCCGCGTCGTTATCACTGGTCTGGGCATCGTATCGTGCCTGGGCAATGACAAAGAGACCGTCTCCGCCAACCTGCGTGCAAGCCGCCCTGGCATCCGATTCAACCCGGAATATGCCGAAATGGGTCTGCGTAGCCAGGTTTCCGGCTCCATTGACCTCAACCTCGAAGAACTGATCGACCGCAAGGTCTTCCGTTTCGTTGGCCACGCTGCCGCCTACGCCTACCTGGCAATGGCCGACGCGATCAAGGACTCGGGCCTGACCGAAGAACAGGTGTCCAACCCGCGTACCGGCCTGATTGCAGGCAGCGGTGGCGCGTCGACCCTGAACCAGATGGAAGCGCTGGACATCCTGCGCGAAAAAGGCGTCAAGCGCGTAGGTCCGTATCGCGTCACCCGGACCATGAGCAGCACCGTCTCGGCGTGCCTGGCCACGCCATTCAAGATCAAGGGCCTGAACTACTCCATCGCCTCGGCGTGCGCCACCAGTGCACACTGCATCGGTACCGCGATGGAACAGATCCAGATGGGCAAACAGGACATCGTCTTCGCCGGTGGTGGTGAAGAAGAACATTGGAGCCAGTCGTTCCTGTTCGACGCCATGGGCGCCCTGTCCAGCAAGCGTAACGACACCCCGGAACAAGCCTCCCGTGCTTACGACAACGACCGCGATGGCTTTGTCATCGCCGGTGGCGGCGGCATGGTCGTGGTGGAAGAGCTGGAACACGCTCTGGCCCGTGGCGCGAAAATCTACGCCGAGATCGTTGGCTACGGTGCTACTTCCGATGGCTACGATATGGTCGCGCCAAGCGGCGAAGGCGCCATCCGCTGCATGCAGATGGCCATGTCTACCGTTGACGCACCGATCGACTACCTGAACACCCACGGCACCTCGACCCCAGTGGGCGACGTTGCCGAAATCAAGGGCGTTCGTGAAGTGTTCGGTGACAAGGCGCCAGCCATCAGCTCGACCAAGAGCCTGTCCGGTCACTCGTTGGGCGCTGCCGGCGTTCACGAAGCGATCTACTGCATGCTGATGATGGAAGGCAACTTCATTGCCGGCTCCGCCAACATCGACGAGCTGGACCCCGCCGTTGCCGATATGCCAATCCTGACCAAGACCCAGGAAAACGCCAAGATCGACACCGTGATGAGCAACAGCTTCGGTTTCGGTGGCACCAACGCCACCCTGGTGCTCAAGCGCTGGGAAGGCAAGTAAGGGCTAGTCTCTTACAGCGAAAACGCCCCGACTGGTTCGGGGCGTTTTTGTGTGTACCTGCCGTCAGGCTGCGACTACAGCAGGCCACACAGCTACACCGAGAACCTGCCTACCAGGCCATTCAGGTCAATCGCCAACTGCGACAACGCTTGACTCGCGGCATTGGTCTGGTTGGCCCCCGCCGATGTCTGCAGTGCCAGGTCACGAATATTGGTCAGGTTACGGTCCACTTCTCGCGCCACCTGCGCCTGCTGCTCGGACGCACTGGCAATCACCAGATTGCGTTCATTGATCAGGCTGATAGCCGTGGCAATTTCCTCCAGCGCTGCCCCCGCCGCATGCGCCCCATCCAGGGTACTGCGGGCACGTTCGTTGCTCTGTTGCATACCCTCCACTGCCCGATCGGTACCCTGCTGGATGGCATTGATCATCTGCTCGATTTCCCGCGTCGACTGCTGGGTGCGATGCGCCAGCGCCCGCACCTCATCGGCGACGACAGCAAAGCCGCGTCCGGCATCTCCTGCCCTGGCCGCTTCAATCGCAGCATTGAGGGCCAGCAGGTTGGTCTGCTCGGCAATCGAGCCGATCACATCCAGTACTTTGGTAATGCCATGCACCTGTTGCGCCAATTGCCCGACTTCCTCAGCATTGGACGCCACCCCGGCCGCCAGTGACTCAATCGAGACCACGGTCAAGCGCACCTGTTCACGGCCCTGACGGGCAATCCGGTCTGATTCACGGGACGCTTCGGAAGTGGCCACCGCATTGCTCGCCACCTCCTCCACTGCGGTGGTCATCTGATTGACCGCAGTTGCCGCCTGCTCGATCTCCTGGCTTTGCTGCATCAGACCACGCGTAGCATCTTCAGTCACTGCGCTGAGCTCCTCGGAGGCCGAGGCCAGCTGATTCGACGAATCAGAAATCCGCCCGATCGTCTCGCGCAGGCTCTGCTGCATCTGCTTGAGGGCCGCCAGCAGGCGTGCCGGCTCATCCTTGCCCTGCACCGCAATCTGCGGGGTCAGGTCGCCGGTGGCCACCACTTCGGCTACCTGCAGCGACTGGGCCAAGGGGCGGACGATACTGCGGGTCAGGGTCAGCGCCAGAATCACCGTCATCACCAGGGCGGCCAGCAACAGACACACCACCCAGACCCGGGCGCGTTGATACACCGCTTCGGCAAGATCGGTAGCGTTGTTGGCGTGGTGGTTATTAAGCGCGATCAACTCGTTTAGGGTGGCGGCAAGCTGGTCGGCCAATTGGTTCATCTCACCATTGACCACGGCAACTGCCGCCTCGACCTGGTCCTGCTGCGACAGTTGGCTAACCTGGGCCTGCAACCCCAGGTACTGCTGTTCAATCTTCAAGTAGCGATCGAACAGCGCCTGCTCTTCAGGCAGGACAATCAGTGCCTGGTACTGTTGCTGCGCCTTGCCCAGCCCGACCTTTATCTCTTCGATGCGCGCTTTGTTCTGCTGCAGCGATTGCGGGTCGCGATTGATCAGCATGCGCAGGGTCAAGGCGCGAATACGCATGGTGTCCTGGGTCATCTGCCCCACCGCAACGACACTGGGCAACCAGTTACTGTCGACCTGCTCGGACTGTTGGCGCATGCTGGTCATCTGCATCAGCGCAAACACACCCAGGGCAAACACCAGCAACGCCACCAGGCCAAAACCCAACGCCGCCCTCGGGGCGATATTGATATTTCTCAAGCTCATCTTCCGGCTCCTTCCAAAAGCGCTGCACAACGATGCAGCAGTCCCTTCTCCTAGAAGATATCGGCTCGCGGAAAAAATGCGTTAGATGAAAGCGTGATATCAAAACGCCTGCCCCCATCGGCAGCAGGCACGTACTGAGTCAGCGCACGGTAAAGCGCTGCTCCGCCAACAGGCGATCACCCTGGAAAACCATGAAATGCCATTGGCCTGGCACCACTTCATGATTTTCGGTGAACTCAAAGGCCATGACATCCTGTGCCGCGCCCGGCACCAGTTTCTGCACCACTTCAAACTTATCGTGGCGCTTGCCGTCGGGCGTGCGCACCCCTGGGGTGAGGTACAACAGGGTCAGTGGCGTGTCTTCGGCAACCTTGCCCTCCAGTCGGTAACGCATGCCAAACTTGCTGCCCAGGCGCGCCGGAATCTCGTCGGTGTGCTGGATGCTCTGATTGCTCTGGGTCAGCACCCGCTCGCCAGGCTGGAAGTTCTGGTGGCGGGTTTCAAACAACCCGTACTCGATCGGTCCTGTGACCTGAACCTCGGCACTGGCCAGGCCACTGACCAGCACAAGCCCGCACACAGCGCTGAAACGACTGAAAAACATGGTGCACTCCATCTGGATTGATGGCGGCAGGCTATGACGCTGGCATGACAGGCTGATGACAACTGGAGAACTGCTTAACGTTGCTTGGGCAGCACCGCGAGAAAGTTATCCTGGGCAACCTTCTGTGCCACATCCGCTGGCAAGGCATCGAGGAACGGATCGAAGCTGTGCAGTTGTTCTCCCAGGCTACCGAAGCGTCCGACCACGTCAGAACCGAGCATAAAGCGCTCTGGGAAGCGTTTGACCAGTTCGACCCACTCACTCCTGGGCTCACCGCGCTCGTCCAGCAGGTAAGGCTGCAAGACGCTCCAGGACAAGTCGATGTACAGATTGGGGTACGCCTCAAGCATCCGAGACAGCGTCGGCAGCAGAAAATCCAGCTGCGTCTGATGCCGATGAATTTCCACGCTGGTTCCGGCATGCGCCCAGATGAAACGAGTGTGCGGATGGTTGCGCAACGGCTCTTCAATTTCCCCCAGATACAGTGGATTGCGCTCACGCTTGGAGGTAATGTTGGAATGGATCAGCACCGGCAAGTCCTGCTCGGCCGCCAAGTGGTAAATACGCGTCATCGCCTCGTTGTTGGCGCGCGGGATGTCGCCACTGGTCAGTGCGGTCAAGTCGTCATGGCGGGTGAAGACCTCACCAATTCCCTGCCATAACCCCGGATTGAGCTCGAGCATCCGCTCGATATGGGCCACCGCATTTTTGTCTACCGGATTGAAGCCGGTCAGAAACGGGTGAAAACGGCGGCGCTGTTTGGGTTCAAGTTTTTCCAGCGCTGCGGCGATATAGATATCGGTGGCGCTGTACCAATAGGCATCCGCATCGTCACCAGCGTAGTAGCGTGGACGCTTGGGTTCGTCTTCATGCCATTTTTTCGCCACCGCCACACCCGAGATCATCGACTGATCGATACGTGCCTGGTCCATCGCCTTGAGCAGCGCGTCCATGCCCTCGCTCTCCTGAAAGAAATCCACATAGTGCAAATGAGCATCGCTGTAGCGGTACTCCCGTGCTTGTACGCTTGGCAGGGCCAAGCCCAGCAAGAGGATCCAGCCCAGACTTCTGGCAAACATTGTGCGTTCCTTTCTGGCGATTCAGTCAGGGTAGACCGATCAGGGCGCAACGCAGTTCAGCCCTTATCTGTAACAGGTTATGCTCAAAGCCATCATCCCCGGCCTGGAGCCCACCGTGAGCAATCCCCTGGTCATCCGCCCTCGCGCAGAATCCGTCGAGGGCCAACCGATCCTGCGCCCGCTGCCTTCGGCACAATGTCGCAGTGTCGGCCCCTTCGTGTTCTTCGATCACATGCTCGAAACCGACTACGTCGCTGGCAAAGGCGTGAATATCCGCCAGCACCCGCATATCGGCCTGTCCACCCTCACCTACCTGTTCGAAGGCGAGCTGCTTCATAAAGACAGCCTTGGCTCCGATCAGCGCGTCAAAGCTGGAGAGGTCAGTTGGATGACCGCTGGCCGTGGGGTTGCCCATGTCGAAAGGACCCCAGAGGATTTACTCGTCAAGGGCTCGCGCCTGCATGGTTTACAGGTATGGCTGGCGTCACCCAAAGACGCCGAACAAGGTGACAGTTACTACAGTCATCACCCGGCTGCCAGCTTGCCAGTCAGCGATAGCTTGGGGGTGAGCATCCGCATGATTGCCGGTGATGGCTTTTGCCTGCGGTCGCCGGTGCCGGTGTTGTCACCAACACTCTATGCCTTGGTGCAGATGCAGGCGGCGACTACGCTAATCCTCCCCAACGAGCACCCCGAGCGGGCACTGTATGTGCTGGAGGGTGAAGTGAGCCTGAACGATCAAGCGGTCGAGCCGCATAGCCTGGTCGTGCTGCCCGAAGGCGAGGAAATGAGTTTGTTTGCTGACCGCGAGTGCCGACTGGTGCTGTTCGGCGGAGCGCCACTGGACGGGCCGCGGCGGATGAACTGGAATTTCGTTGCCAGTGATCCGGTACTGATCGATCAGGCGCGGGCACGCTGGGCGGCGGGTGATTGGCCGACGGTGCCAGGGGAAATTGAGCGGATCGAGTTGCCTTGAAACTTTTTCGAGCGCTGGCAACGCCAGCGCCTACAGGTCCTGCCTCGCTTCCAGTGGGGGCGGCATTGCCGACGATGGGCTGCTAGGCAGCCCACCTATTCTCAAGCTTTGAACACTTCATCGAGTAAGTTGAACATCGCTCGGAAGGCTCGCTTGGAAGTACGCGCGTCATACTTCATCTTGCCAGGGACATTGGCTGCGGTATCAGTGAAAGAATGCACCGCACCGCCATAGCTGATCACTTGCCAATCGACCTTGGCTGCATCCATTTCTGCTTCAAATGCCGGCAGCTGCTCCTTGGGCACCAATGGGTCGGCTGCACCATGCAACACCAGCATCGAGGCCTTGACCTTACCGGCCTGCGCCGGCATCGGTGAGTCCAACGTCCCGTGGAAAGACACGGCGGCCTGCAGCCGCTCATCCTCACGTGCCAGTTCCAGTGCGCAGCAACCGCCGAAGCAGAAACCGAAAGCACCCAATTTGCCCGGCTCCAGCACCCCCCTGGACTGCCCGAGCAATTGGTTCAACGCTTCTTTCATGCGCTTGCGCAGCTCTACGCGGTCCTCTTTGAGGGGCATCATTGCTGCCGCCGCTTCATCCATATTGGAGGGGCGAACGGTCTGGCCATAAATATCGGCAATCAGTACGACATAGCCTTGGGCGGCAACCTCCTTTGCAATACGCTCGGCCCCCTCACCAATTCCCATCCAGTTAGGCGCCATCAGCAATCCAGGCTGCCCCAAGGCGCCCTGGGTATAGACCAAACGACTCTCATAGGCTTTGCCGGCAACATGATAGACCAGCGACTCGATTGTGACTTTGCTCATGCAGTCCTCTCCTTGCACCATGAAAAAAGCCCGCCGAAGCGGGCTTTCCTGACTCTACTTAAGCCGACAATTCGACTAGCAGCTTGTTCAGGCGACGAACGTAAGCCGCCGGGTCCTTCAAGCTGTCACCCGCCGCCAGCGCGGCTTGATCGAAGAGGATATGCGAGAAGTCAGCGAAACGGTCTTCGCTCTGCTCGTTATCCAGCTTCTCGATCAGCGGATGGCCCGGGTTGAATTCAAAGATCGGCTTGGAGTCCGGCACCTTCTGCCCGCTGGCTTCGAGGATCTGGCGCATTTGCAGACCCAGGTCCTGCTCACCAATGGCCAGGATCGCTGGCGAATCGGTCAGGCGGTGCGAAACACGCACTTCGCTGACGTTTTCACCCAAGGCGGCCTTGAGGCGCTCAACCAGGCCTTCTTTTTCCTTGGCGACTTCTTCCTGGGCTTTCTTATCCTCTTCGGAGTCCAGCTTGCCCAAGTCCAAGTCACCGCGGGCGACGTCGACAAAGCTCTTGCCGTCGAAATCGCTCAGGTAGCTCATCAGCCACTCATCGATACGGTCGGTCAGCAGCAGTACTTCGATGCCTTTTTTGCGGAAGACTTCCAGGTGCGGGCTGTTCTTGACCTGTGCGTAGGACTCGCCGGTGAGGAAGTAGATCTTGTCCTGACCTTCCTTGGCACGGGCCAGGTAGTCGGCCAGCGACACGCTCTGCTCACCGTCGTCGGCACTGGTGGAGGCGAAGCGCAGCAGACCGGCGATCTTCTCTTTGTTGGCGAAGTCTTCGGCCGGACCTTCTTTCATCACCTGACCGAAGTTCTTCCAGAAGCCCTTGTACTGCTCAGGCTCGTTCTTGGCCAGCTTCTCGAGCATGTCCAAAACGCGCTTGGTCAACGCCGACTTCATAGAGTCGATGATCGGGTCTTTCTGCAGAATTTCTCGCGAAACGTTCAGCGACAGGTCGTTGGAGTCGACTACGCCTTTGATGAATCGCAGGTACAGTGGCAGAAACGACTCAGCTTGGTCCATGACGAACACGCGCTGTACGTACAACTTCAGGCCGCGAGGCGCCTCACGCTGGTACAGGTCGAACGGTGCACGTGCAGGTACGTAGAGCAGCGAGTTGTACTCAAGCTTGCCTTCGACCTTGTTGTGGCTCCAGGCCAGCGGGTTCTCGAAATCGTGACCGATGTGCTTGTAGAACTCCTGGTATTCCTCGTCCTTGATTTCGGTACGCGGACGGGTCCACAGGGCACTGGCACGGTTGACCGTTTCCCACTCTTCGGCTGGCTTATCTTCGCCTTCAGCGGCTTCGACCTGTTTTGGCAGCTCGATTGGCAGAGCGATGTGATCGGAGTACTTCTTGATGATGTTGCGCAGGCGCCAGCCGTCGGCGAACTCTTCTTCACCCTTTTTCAGGTGCAGAACGATACGGGTACCGCGCTCGGCCTTGTCGATGGTGGCGACTTCGAATTCGCCCTCACCCTTGGACGACCAATGCACACCTTCGCCGACCGGTGCGCCAGCGCGACGACTGAATACGTCGACCTTGTCAGCAACGATGAAGGCAGAATAGAAGCCCACGCCGAATTGACCGATCAAGTGCGAGTCTTTTTTCTGATCGCCGCTGAGGTTCTTCATAAAGTCGGCAGTGCCGGACTTGGCGATGGTACCCAGGTGAGTGATCACATCCTCACGGCTCATACCGATGCCGTTGTCTTCGAGGGTGACGGTGTTGGCGTCCTTGTCGAAGCTGACGCGGATCTTCAGCTCGGCCCCGCCCTCGAGCAGCTCGGGCTTGGCCAGGGCTTCGAAGCGCAGCTTGTCGACGGCGTCAGAGGCGTTGGAAATCAGCTCGCGAAGGAAAATCTCCTTGTTCGAGTACAGGGAATGGATCATGAGGTGCAGCAGCTGCTTTACCTCGGTCTGGAAGCCCAGGGTTTCTTTTTGAGTTTCCACACTCATGGTCTTCAACACTCCAATCTGATGGCAGTTGTCGCTTGGCAGGCGGGCACCACGGCCCTGACCTGCTTTCACGGCGGGATGTCATGCAGATGGGGGCGGCAGAGGCTATTTCAAGGGCGCGCGCAATTCTTCGATCTTGAAATGTGCTCGGGCTGTAGCAATCGGCTCTTCCTGGCTGCCTTGCCAGGCGGTGATAGCCACGTTGGTCACCCGCCGTCCCTGGCGCCAGAGCTGGCAGCGGGCGTAGGTATCGCGAAAATGTCCGGCACGCAGGTAGTCGATTGAAAAATCGATGATTTTCGGAATTGTCGCGCTCTCACTGAAAATCATCAGGTACAGCGCCGCGGACAATTCCATGAAGCCGGCGATCACCCCGCCATGTATGGCTGGCAGTAAAGGGTTACCAATATTGTCTTTATTGGCCGGCAAGCAAAACAGCAGATCATCGCCCTCGCGGGTGCACTGGATGCCAATCAATCCCGCATACGGAATCAGCGCCAATAGCGGCTGGTAGTTGCCTTGCGCATGCGCCTGACGTAGTTGCTGATGTACTTCTGGAGGAATCATCGGCCAGGCCCCTTTAACGCATTGGCAAAGTTCAGACCGCCCTTCACACCTTTACCCAAGCGCATGAAGGTACCCACCACCTGGGCAATAGGCTGCTCGGGATCATCCTGATAGGCCATGCCGCGGGTGAAGATCACATCGCGAGTAACCCGGTAGCAGAAGGCGTGGCCATAGATGTCCAGCCCGGCTTTGGCGGAGTGCATGTAGTCGATACGCAGATCAAGCGTCGGACAGACCTCGAACTCTGCCAGTGCGCACAGCGTGGCCATACCACAGGTAGTGTCCATTAATGTGGTCAGTGCGCCACCGTGTATGGCACCTGTCTGCGGGTTACCGATAATTTTCTGCGAATACGGCAGGACCAAGGTCATTCCCTGAGCATCAGCCTGCTGCACACGCATCTCTAGTAGCTGACAATGACGCAGCGCAGAAAGAAAGCGCCCAGCCATGGCCATCAATGGCGTCTCACTCATATCACTAAGGCCCTTGTGGTTATTCGATCAATGCACACGGCTAGAAAAAAGTCTATGTAGATCCTACAGTTATATATCTGTAATGTATGCGGAACTTCTGCCCGTTACTTGAGCTCAAAGGAACAAGTAACTTATTCCCACAAGGAGAAACACCCCATGCGTAAACCTTTTGCTTTTGCCGTAATGCTGGCCGCCGCCCTGGGTCTCGCTGCTTGCGATAAAGCCAGCGAAGACAAAGCTCAGGATGCAGCGCAACACACCGAGAACGCCCAGCAGAAGATGGACGAAGCTCAGGATAAAGTGAACGAGGCCGCAAAAGAAAACGCTGAAGCTGCCAAAGACAGTGCTGAAGCACAGCAGAAAGCCGCTGAAGAAGCAGCTCCAGCTACCCCAGCACCAGAAACCGCTCCAGCTGAGCCTGCTAAATAAGCAAGCACACTGGCATAAAAAACCCGACTATTGTCGGGTTTTTTTATGTCTGCACTAAAGCCGTTTAACACATTCAGTTAATGCTTGGCTCTTTGCTCGCTTCCGCCGCTGGCACCTCGGTCGGGGTATATACCATCACATCCAGCACATCGGAATGAAACTCACGCCGGTACAGCACCAGTACCACACCCGCACTCATCAGCATGAACAACCAAGGGCTGATAAACCAACTGAGCATGGCCATGCCAAAGTAATAAGAACGCAAGCCAAAGTTGAACTGGTTGGCGGCCATGGAAATGACCCGTGCCGCACGTTGGGCAAAGGCCTTGCGCTCCAGCTCGCTGACATGACGTTCACCGACCATCGGCGCCGAACCCACCAGTACCGCTGCAAAGTTGTACTGACGCATACACCAGCTGAAAGTGAAAAAGGCATAGACGAATACTGTGGCCAGGCACAGCAATTTGATCTCCGACATGCCCTGGGTGGCCTGCTGAACCAGCGGCAGATCCGCCAGCAGCGAAACAGCGCGATCCGATGCCCCCAGCACAGTAAGAATACCCGCCAGAATGATCAGCGTACTGGAAGCAAAGAATGAGGCGTTACGTTCAAGGTTGGCGATCACGCTGGCATCGGCAATTCGGTTGTCACGCATCAGCATCCGACGCATCCAGTCTTCACGATACAGGTGCAGCACACTGGCCAGGCAGGCGGTGTCACGCCCCTTCCAGGTGGCATAACGGGAATAGCCGCCCCAGCAGACAACAAACCAGCAGGCCGCCAGCAGGTGATTCAGATTGCTTTGAATAAAGCTCATGCAAGGTCCCGGTAAAGAGTTTCGTGCACAGTAAAGTGTATTGACCGGTTTTCGACGCTTAGCCGAAGAAAAAGACACGTCCTAACTGAAGAAACGAAAAAGCCCCGCATCCTTTCAGATACGGGGCTCGGAACTTGCCTTGCCCAACGCACTATGGCTTGTGGCCGACGTCAGGCCTTAGGCCAACTCTCAGGCCATCGCTTCGCGCGGCTTGCCCAGCATACGGTCACAAACCACGGCCAGCGCCAGGGTCACTACCGACGGTACCAGCCAGGCCAGGCCTTGCTCGCTCAGCGGCAGGTGTGCCATGACATCCGGCAGGTAACTTGCCAGGGTGGTGCCCTTGATGGCGTCAACCATGCCAAACAGCAGCGACACCAGCATCACTGGCGCCAGGATACGCACCTGGGAGTTCCACAAGTCTTTGCAGAAACTCAAGCCGACGACCACGATGCACGGCGGGTAGATAGCCGTCAGTACCGGGATCGAGAACATGATCAGCTTGGTCAGGCCCAGGTTGGAGATCAGCAGCGAGAAACCGCAGAGGATCACCACCAGGGTGCGGTAGGACAACGGCAGCACCTGGCTGAAATACTCAGCACAGGCACAGGTCAGTCCCACGGCAGTAACCAGGCACGCCAAGGCGATCAGTACGGCCAGGAAGCCGCTGCCCAGAGAGCCGAACGTGTGCTGTACATAAGCATGCAGGACTGCGGCGCCATTGGTCGCCCCAGCGGCGATTTCATGGCTGCTCGCGCCTAGGCGGAACAGGCTGATGTACACCAGCGCCAGGCCGACACCAGCGATCAGGCCAGCAATGATGGCGTAGCGGGTGATCAGCCTTGGCGACTCGACCCCACGCGAACGAATGGCATTGACGATCACGATACCGAACACCAGTGCACCCAAGGTATCCATGGTCAGGTAACCATTGATAAAGCCCTGAGAGAATGCCGATGCCTGATAAGCGGGCTCTGCGTCACCGCTGGTGCCGGCGGGCAGCATGAACGCGGCAATGCCCAGCGCTGCCAGGGCGATGATCTTCAATGGCGCCAGGAAGCGGCCCACGGTGTCGAGCAGCTTGCCAGGGTACATGGACACCGCCAGCACCACCACGAAGTACACCAGGCTGTAAATGAACAGCGCTGTTGGGCTTTCGCCAGTCAGCGGCGCTACACCCACCTCGAAGGATACCGTTGCAGTACGTGGGGTGGCGAACAGAGGGCCAACTGACAGGTAGCAGACGGCCGCGAGCAAGCCGCCAGCCACTTTACCGATCGGGCTGCTCAGCGCGTCCATACCGCCGCCGACCTTGGCCAGGGCGATAACAGTGATTACCGGCAGGCCGACTGCAGTAATCAGAAAGCCCAACGCCGCCATCCACACATGCGGACCGGACTGCAGGCCGACGATTGGCGGGAAGATGATATTGCCCGCACCGACGAACAACGCGAACGTCATAAAACCAAGTGCCAGGATGTCCTGGCCTTTCAACACTTTCATTAAGGAAATACCACACTTCTGAAATCGGGATTTAGAGAGGGATTTCCCCTGGGGTGAGGGAAAATGTAGCCCGTCCGGATGAGACAAGCCCTTTAAAGCATGCCCGTACCCTTTTGGGGTACCGACACGAAAGTGAGGACAGTGTAACCAAGTTGCACCGACTGCGCACCGCTGGGTGACGAGGTGTCCGATGGGCGCATGTGTTTGTCGCTTAAGCGACAGCAAAAAAGGTACTACCTGGTACAACCAGTGGAACGGTAGCGACTGGATTGCGAGATGCGTCAGCCAGAACGCACAAAGGCCACCCGAAGGTGGCCTTTGTGTCTGGCGCGAAGGTTTAGCCGAAGCTTACTTCTTCACTTCCCAGCCAGTCAGCTCGGCCAGGGCCTTGCCGATGTCTGCCAGCGAACGCACGGTTTTCACACCAGCGTCCTGCAGCGCAGCGAATTTCTCGTCTGCAGTGCCTTTGCCGCCGGAGATGATTGCACCGGCGTGACCCATACGCTTGCCCGCAGGAGCGGTAACACCAGCGATGTAGGAAACCACAGGCTTGGTCACGTTAGCCTTGATGTAGGCAGCCGCTTCTTCTTCAGCCGAACCGCCGATCTCACCGATCATCACGATCGCTTCGGTCTTCGGGTCTTCCTGGAACAGCTTCAGGATGTCGATGAAGTTCGAGCCTGGGATCGGGTCGCCACCGATACCAACGCAGGTCGACTGACCGAAACCGGCGTCGGTGGTCTGCTTGACCGCTTCGTAGGTCAGGGTGCCGGAACGCGAAACGATACCGACCTTGCCTGGCAAGTGGATGTGACCTGGCATGATGCCGATCTTGCACTCGCCCGGGGTGATAACGCCTGGGCAGTTAGGGCCGATCAGGGTAACACCCAGCTCGTCGCACTTGACCTTGGCATCGAGCATGTCCAGGGTAGGAATGCCTTCGGTAATGCAAACGATCAGCTTGATGCCGCCGAAAGCCGCTTCCAGGATCGAGTCTTTGCAGAACGGAGCCGGAACGTAGATAACCGAAGCGTCAGCACCGGTAGCTGCAACAGCTTCCTTAACGGTGTTGAACACTGGCAGGCCCAGGTGAGTGGTGCCGCCTTTGCCTGGGGTCACGCCGCCAACCATCTTGGTGCCGTAGGCGATGGCTTGTTCGGAGTGGAAAGTACCTTGCGAGCCGGTGAAGCCCTGGCAGATGACTTTGGTGTCTTTATTGATCAGGACGCTCATTACTTGCCCTCCGCAGCTTTGACAACTTGTTGAGCAGCGTCGGTCAGGCTGGTTGCAGCAATGATGTTCAAACCGCTTTCTGCCAGTACTTTAGCACCCAGTTCAGCGTTGTTACCTTCCAGGCGAACAACAACCGGTACCTTAACGCCGACTTCTTTCACCGCGCCGATGATGCCTTCGGCAATCATGTCGCAGCGAACGATGCCGCCGAAGATGTTGACCAGAACGGCCGCGACATTGCTGTCGGACAGAATGATCTTGAAGGCTTCGGTAACGCGCTCTTTGGTAGCACCACCACCTACGTCGAGGAAGTTGGCTGGCTTGCCGCCGTGCAGGTTGACGATGTCCATGGTACCCATGGCCAGGCCTGCACCGTTGACCATGCAGCCGATGTTGCCTTCCAGGGCCACGTAGTTCAGCTCGAAGCTGGCAGCGTGGGCTTCACGAGGGTCGTCTTGCGACGGGTCGTGGAAGGTTTTCAGCTTAGGCTGACGGTACATGGCGTTAGCGTCGATGTTGATTTTCGCATCGAGGCAGTGCAGGTCGCCGTCGGCCTTGATGACCAGCGGGTTGACTTCCAGCAGGGCCAGGTCGTGTTCTTTGAACAGCTTGGCCAGGCCGACGAAAATCTTGGCGAACTGTGCAACTTGCTTGCCTTCCAGACCCAGCTGGAACGCCAGTTCACGACCTTGGAATGGCTGAGCGCCAACCAGCGGATCGATAGTAGCCTTGATGATCTTCTCAGGAGTGTCGTGAGCGACTTTCTCGATGTCCACGCCACCTTCGGTGGAGGCCATGAACACGATACGACGGCTCGAACGGTCGACTACAGCGCCCAGGTACAGCTCTTTGGCGATGTCAGTGCAGGATTCAACCAGGATCTTGGTCACTGGCTGACCGTTGGCATCAGTCTGGTAGGTCACCAGACGCTTGCCCAACCACTGCGCAGCGAACGCCTTGGCGTCTTCTTTGCTGCGAACCAGCTTGACGCCGCCCGCTTTACCGCGACCACCGGCGTGAACCTGGGCTTTTACAACCCACTCGGTGCCACCGATCTTGTCGCAGGCTTCTGCGGCAGCTTCTGGGGTGTCAACTGCGAAACCCTTGGAAACTGGCAGGCCGTATTCAGCGAACAGCTGCTTACCCTGATACTCGTGAAGATTCATGCTTTTTACCGTCTTCGTTAGGTACTGCGCTTCGGCGCTGCGCTCTTTTGGAGTGCCGCGCCACCTGTGACCACATGCCCCCGGTATGCTCCGGGAGTTCGAGTCCGGCGGACTTTCCGCGGTGAGTCATGCACGCAAGACTCACGACGGGCCACCCGCCGTGGTTTCTTATTGTTTAACGCTTCTTACGGTTGGCAACGTGAATAGCACCGCCATTCACAGCCAGCGCGGCTTCATGCAGCGCTTCGGACAGGGTCGGATGGGAGAAAACCATCATGCCGATGTCCTCGGCGCTGGTGCCGAATTCCATTGCGATTGCACCCTGCTGCACCAGTTCTGCAGCCGATGGGCCAATCACGTGTACACCCAGAACGCGGTCGGTCTTGGCATCGGCGATGACTTTGACGAAACCACCGGTGTCGTTGGCAGCCATCGCACGGCCGCTGGCCGCGAACGGGAAGGTGCCCACGTTAACCTCAACGCCTTCAGCCTTCAAGGTTTGTTCGGTTTTACCGACCCACGCGATTTCCGGGTGAGTGTAGATAACCGATGGGATCAGGTCGTAGTTCATCTGAGCTTTGTGGCCCTTGATGCGCTCGACAACCATAATGCCCTCTTCCGAGGCTTTGTGAGCCAGCATCATGCCACGCACCACGTCACCAATGGCGTAGACGCCCGGTACGCTGGTGGCGCAATGATCGTCGACGAAGATGAAGCCACGCTCGTCGATGGTCACACCGCTGTCGGCAGCCAGCAGATCAGTGGTCACCGGACGACGACCGACGGCAACGATGAGCTTGTCGAAGGTGATCTTCTGTTCGCCATTGGCATCGGTGTAGGTCACTTCGACTTCAGCGCCGTTGACCTTGGAACCGGTGACGCGAGCGCCCAGCTTGATGTCCAGACCTTGTTTGGTCAGGGTCTTCAGGGCTTCCTTGGAGACGGCGGCGTCAGCGGCCATCAGGAAGGTGTCCAGGGCTTCCAGGACAGTGACTTCTGCACCCAGGCGAGCCCAGACCGAACCCAGTTCCAGACCGATAACACCAGCGCCGATAACGCCCAGACGCTTAGGTACGCTCTGGAATTCCAGGGCACCAGTGGAGTCAACGATGACGTTCTGGTCGACCGGAGCCGGTGGAATGTCGATCGGACGCGAACCGGACGCCAGGATCACGTTCTCGGCTTCAATGATTTCAGTGGTGCCATCGGCCTTGGTGACTTCGACTTTCTTGCCAGCCAGCAGCTTACCGTGGCCCTGGATCGAAGTAACGCCGTTGGCCTTGAACAGGGTGGCAACACCGCCGGTCAGGTTCTTGACGATGCCAGCCTTGCGGCCAACCATCGCCGCGACGTCCATTTTGACTTCGCCGGTGGAGATACCGTGGACGTTGAAGCTTTCTTTGGCTTCCTTGTACTTCCAGGAGCTGTCCAGCAGCGCCTTGGACGGAATGCAACCCACGTTCAGGCAGGTACCGCCGAGAGCCAGTTTGCCCTCGCCGTCAGTGTACTTCTCGATACAGGCAGTGCTCAGACCGAGCTGCGCAGCCTTGATAGCAGCTACGTAGCCGCCAGGACCTGCGCCAATCACTACCACGTCGAATTTCTGGGTCATAAAAGATTCCTTTTAGCTTCAAGCGACAAGCTGCAAGCTACAAGACGCACCGCTTCTAGGTGAAGCGTGTGGCGGCTTGCAGCTTGCAGCTGTTTATCAGATGTCCAGCAGCAGACGAGCTGGGTCTTCCAGCAGGTTCTTGATGGTCACCAGGAAGGTCACGGCTTCTTTACCATCGATCAGGCGGTGATCGTAGGACAGTGCCAGGTACATCATCGGACGAATCACGACCTGACCGTTGATGGCCATAGGACGCTGGATGATGTTGTGCATGCCCAGAATTGCAGCCTGCGGCGGGTTGACGATCGGGGTCGACATCATCGAACCGAAGGTACCACCGTTGGTGATGGTGAACGTACCGCCGGTCATTTCGTCGATCGACAGCTTACCGTCACGTGCCTTCTTGCCGAAGGTGGCGATGCCGTTCTCGATTTCAGCCAGGCTCATCAGCTCGGCGTTACGCAGAACCGGTACCACCAGGCCACGGTCGCTGGATACGGCAACGCCGATATCCGCATAACCGTGGTAAACGATGTCGGAACCGTCGATCGAAGCATTGACCGCTGGGAAGCGTTTCAGCGCTTCGGTAGCGGCCTTGACAAAGAACGACATGAAGCCCAGGCGTACGCCGTTGTGGGTCTTCTCGAACAGGTCCTTGTACTTCGAACGCAGGGCCATGACTTCGGTCATGTCGACTTCGTTGAAGGTGGTCAGCATCGCCATGTTCGACTGTGCTTCGACCAGACGCTTGGCCACGGTGGCACGTACGCGAGTCATCGGTACACGCTTCTCAGTGCGATCGCCAGTAGCAACCACTGGCGCAGCGGCAGCAGCGGCAGGCTTGGCAGCTGGAGCGGCAGCCGGAGCGGATTTCTTCGCTTCGATAGCAGCTACAACGTCTTCCTTGGTGATGCGACCGTCTTTACCGGTGCCCTTAATGCTGTTCAAGGCAATGCCGTTCTCTTCGGCCAGCTTGCGAGCAGCTGGAGCGCCGATGGCGTCTTCGTCGCCAGCGGCGGCGACAGGTGCAGCAGCGGCAGCAGGAGCGGCGGCAGCAGCAGGTGCAGCGGCAGCAACACCACCTTCTTCGATCGAACCGAGGACTTCGTCGGACAGGACGGTTTCGCCCTCGCCCTTGACGATAGCGCCCAGTACGCCGTCGGCGGTAGCCAGTACTTCCAGGACAACCTTGTCAGTCTCGATGTCGACGATCAGTTCGTCACGCTTGACCGCTTCGCCCGGTTGTTTGTGCCAGGTGGCAACGGTGCCATCGGCAACCGATTCCGGGAAAGTAGGGGCTTTGATCTCGATAGCCATTATCAGTGGTTCCTTAAATTCGGTTTCTAGTGCGCGATGGCATTAAACAGTGAAGGCATCTTGCAGCAGTTTTTCCTGCTGCTCAGCGTGCATCGAAGCGTAACCACAAGCAGGTGCTGCCGAAGCATCACGACCAGCGTATTCCAGGACCAGCTCTTTATTGTGGCGGGTCAGGATACGACGCATGTGGTGCTGACTGCTGTACCAGGCGCCCTGGTTCATCGGCTCTTCCTGACACCACACCACATCTTGGAGATTGGTGTACGGCGCAAGGATTTCGACCAAGTCGTCTTCAGGGAACGGATACAACTGCTCGATACGCACGATGGCGATGTCTTCGCGGCCTTCGGCACGGCGTTTTTCCAGCAGATCGTAGTAGACCTTGCCGCTGCACAGGACCAGGCGAGTGACCTTTTTCGGATCGAGGCTATCGATTTCCGGGATCACTGTCTGGAACGAGCCTTCGGCCAGATCTTCCAGGGTCGAGATGGCCAGCTTATGGCGCAGCAGCGACTTAGGCGTCAGTACGATCAGCGGCTTACGCAGCGGACGAATGACTTGACGACGCAGCAGGTGGTAGATCTGAGCCGGCGTGGTCGGTACGCAAACCTGAACGTTGTGCTCGGCGCACAGTTGCAGGTAACGCTCCAGACGCGCCGAGGAGTGCTCAGGCCCCTGCCCTTCATAACCGTGCGGCAGCAACATGGTCAGACCGCACAGACGGCCCCACTTGTGCTCGCCGCTGGTGATGAACTGGTCGACAACCACCTGGGCACCGTTGGCGAAGTCGCCGAACTGCGCTTCCCAGATAACCAGTGCGTTTGGCTGGGTGGTCGAGTAACCGTACTCGAATGCCAGGACCGCTTCCTCGGACAGGAACGAATCGTACAAATCGAAACGTGGCTGACCTTTATAGAGGTTCTGCAGCGGAATGTAGGTGCTGGCGTCTTTCTGGTTATGCAATACCGCATGGCGGTGCGAGAACGTGCCACGACCGATATCCTGACCCGTCATACGAATCGGGTGACCTTCGAAGGCCAGAGTGGCGTACGCCATGGTTTCGGCATAGCCCCAGTTGATCGGCAAGCCACCGGCCTGCATCTTCTGGCGGTCTTCGTAGATCTTCGACACCTGGCGCTGAACCACGAAGCCTTCTGGCAGCTCCAGCAACTTGGCCGACAGCTCTTGCAGGGTTTTCAGATCGAAGCGGGTGTCGTGACGCGCGGTCCAGGCGTGACCCAGATACGGACGCCAGTCGACGAACAGCTCTTTGTTCGGCTCCTTGACCAGGCTCTTCACTACGTGCAGGCCGTTGTCCAGCGCATTGCGGTACTCATCAACCTTGGCCTGGACGCGCTCGACATCGAGGCGACCTGCCTGGATCAGGCTTTCGGCGTACAGTTCGCGAGTGGTGCGCTGCTTGGCGATCTGCTGGTACATCAGCGGCTGAGTGCCGTTTGGCTCGTCAGCTTCGTTGTGACCGCGACGACGGTAGCAGACCAGGTCGATAACCACGTCACGCTTGAACTGCATGCGGTAGTCGACAGCCAGCTGAGTCACGAACAACACCGCTTCCGGATCATCGCCGTTTACGTGCAGGATCGGCGCCTGAATCATCTTGGCGACGTCTGTAGCGTACTCGGTAGACCGCGAGTCCAGCGGATTGCTGATGGTGAAACCAACCTGGTTGTTGATCACGATATGCACAGTACCGCCGGTCTTGAAACCACGGGTCTGCGACATCTGGAAGGTTTCCATGACCACGCCCTGGCCGGCGAATGCCGCGTCACCGTGCAGCGAGACTGGCAGAACCTTATCGCCCACGCTGTCGTTACGGCGGTCCTGACGGGCGCGTACCGAACCTTCAACCACAGGCGAAACGATTTCCAGGTGGGACGGGTTGAACGCCATGGCCAGGTGAACTTCACCGCCAGCGGTCATCACGTTGGACGAGAAGCCCTGGTGGTATTTAACGTCACCGGAACCCAGTTCGACCTTCTTCTTGCCTTCGAACTCGTCGAACAGGTCGCGCGGGTTCTTGCCAAAGGTGTTGACCAGCACGTTCAGACGGCCACGGTGGGCCATACCGATTACAACTTCCTTGGTACCGTAGGAACCGGAGCGCTGAATCAGCTCGTCGAGCATCGGAATCAGGCTCTCGCCGCCTTCCAGACCGAAACGCTTGGTGCCCGGGTACTTGGTGCCCAGGTACTTCTCCAGACCTTCTGCTGCAGTCACACGCTCGAGCAGGTGGCTCTGGACATCCGCAGAGAACGCCGGGCGCCCACGAACGCTCTCCAGACGCTGCTGGAACCAGCTGCGCTGCTCGGAGTCGACGATGTGGGTAAATTCGGCGCCAATGGTGCGGCAATATGTCTGCTGCAAAGCGTCGAGGATTTCGCGTAGGCTCGCTTCCTCTTTGCCGATGAACAGGTCGCCGGCACGGAAGGTCGTATCAAGATCGGCATTGGTCAAGCCGTAGTGATTGATCGACAAGTCTACTGGCGCAGGGCGTTGCCACAACCCCAGAGGGTCGAGCTTAGCGGCTTGGTGGCCACGCATACGGTAGGCTTGGATCAGTCGCAGTACTTCAACCTGCTTCTTCTCGTGTTCACTGCTCACGCTCCCGGCGGAAACCGGCTGGGCGCGGCGCTGGTTCTTTGCCAGCAGTACGAAATGGTCGCGGATTGTCGAGTGCGATACATCTGTAGCGGTGCTGCCTTCGGCGGGCAACTTCTGGAAGTAAGTGCGCCACTCTTCTGGCACAGCGTTAGGGTCGTGCAGGTAGAGCTCGTAGAGCTCTTCCACATATGCAGCGTTACCACCTGAAAGGTGGGCGCTTTCCCACATGCGCTGCATCACGCTTTCTTGCATGCTTGGTCACCCTCGGTTAGGGGACGGATCGGCGAGAGCCACAGCAAGCCTGGAAAAGTCCTAATGCAGCGACCGAACCAAGCCACCAAGGATCCCACAGATTTTCCGGGTACCAGCCCGGAAGCCCCTGCTGGTCTCATATCTTCATAGGTAAAGCTCAGGCTTTTTGAGCCTTCGCTCGGGTTTCACCTTGGTGCGGGCAAAGGCCCGCACCTTGGCGTGCTACGGGTACAACACTTTTAAAATCAGGTACCGCTTTGCAGCAACATGTTACGTACGTGACCGATTGCCTTGGTCGGGTTCAGACCTTTAGGGCAAACGTTTACGCAGTTCATGATCCCGCGGCAACGGAATACGCTGAACGGGTCATCCAGCGAAGCCAGACGCTCCTGAGTCTTGGTGTCACGGCTGTCGGCCAGGAAACGATAGGCCTGCAGCAGTGCAGCTGGACCGAGGAACTTGTCAGGGTTCCACCAGAACGATGGGCAGGAAGTCGAGCAGCAAGCGCACAGGATGCACTCGTACAGACCGTCCAGCTTTTCACGCTCTTGCGGCGACTGCAGACGCTCGATGGCCGGAGCCGGCGTATCGTTCTGCAGGAATGGCTTCACCTTCTCGTACTGCTTGTAGAAGATGCTCATATCGACGACCAGGTCACGAATGACCGGCAGTCCTGGCAACGGGCGGACGACCAGCTTGTTACGCTTGACCACAGCCGACAGCGGCGTGATACAGGCCAGGCCGTTCTTACCGTTGATATTCATACCATCGGAACCGCAAACACCTTCGCGGCAAGAACGACGATACGAGAAACCTTCATCCTGTTCTTTGATCAGTGCCAATACATCCAGCACCATCAGGTCTTTGCCACCGGTATCGACCTGAAACGTCTGCATCTTCGGCGCAGAGTCGGTATCGGGGTTGTAACGATAGACTTCGACTTGCAACATAGCGACCACCCCTTAGTAAGTCCGGACTTTTGGCTCGAACGCCGGTACGGTTTTCGGCGCGAAGTTGACGGCGCGCTTGGCAACGCGCTTTTCGCCCGGGAAGTACAGGGTGTGGCACAGCCAGTTTTCGTCGTCACGGTCTTCGAAGTCTTCACGGGCGTGAGCACCGCGCGACTCTTTACGTACTTCTGCGGCAATTGCCGTCGCCTCAGCGACTTCCAGCAGGTTCTGCAGTTCCAGCGCTTCGATACGCGCGGTGTTGAAGGCCTGGGACTTGTCGTTGATCTTGACGTTGGCAATACGCTCGCGCAGCTGAGCCAGTTGCTCGATACCCTTCTGCATGTATTCGCCAGTACGGAATACACCGAAGTAGTTCTGCATGCAGCTTTGCAGCTCGCGACGCAGGGTAGCCACGTCTTCGCCGGTGTTGCGCTCGTTGAGCTTGTTCAGACGGCTCAGGGCAACATCGATGTCGGTGTCGCTGGCGTCGAGGTATTCGATACCGTCGGTCAGCGCTTTTTCCAGGTGCAGGCCAGCAGCACGACCGAAGACCACCAGGTCGAGCAGCGAGTTACCACCCAGGCGGTTGGCACCGTGAACCGATACGCACGCCACTTCACCCACAGCAAACAGGCCTGGGATGATCTGGTCGACGCCATCGGCGTCCTGAGTCATTGCCTGACCATGAATGTTGGTGGCAACGCCGCCCATCATGTAGTGGCAGGTTGGAACAACCGGAACCGGTGCGACAACAGGGTCAACGTGAGCGAAGGTCTTCGACAGCTCACAGATGCCTGGCAGACGGCTGTGCAGGACTTCTTCACCCAGGTGGTCAAGCTTGAGCATCACGTGGTCGCCGTTGGGGCCACAGCCGTTGCCGGCGATGATCTCTTTAACCATGGAACGGGCCACAACGTCACGACCGGCAAGGTCTTTGGCGTTAGGCGCATAGCGCTCCATGAAACGCTCACCGTGCTTGTTGATCAGGTAACCGCCTTCACCACGGCAACCTTCAGTAACCAGTACACCAGCGCCGGCGATGCCGGTCGGGTGGAACTGCCACATCTCGATGTCCTGGACCGGAACGCCTGCACGCAGGGCCATGCCGATACCGTCACCGGTGTTGATCAGGGCGTTGGTGGTGGAGGAGTAGATACGGCCTGCACCGCCAGTGGCCAATACGGTGGCCTTGGCTTTGATGTACAGGGTTTCGCCGGTTTCGATGCAGATTGCGATCACACCAACGAATGCGCCTTCCTGGTTCTTCACCAGGTCAACCGCGTAGTACTCGTTCAGGAACGTGGTGCCTGCTTTCAGGTTGCCCTGGTACAGGGTGTGCAGCAGCGCGTGACCGGTACGGTCGGATGCAGCACAGGTACGGGCGGCCTGGCCACCTTTACCGAAGTCCTTGGACTGGCCACCGAATGGACGCTGGTAGATACGGCCGGTTTCGGTACGCGAGAACGGCAGGCCCATGTGGTCCAGTTCAAAGACCGCAGCAGGACCTTCCTGACACATGTATTCGATAGCGTCCTGGTCACCGATGTAGTCGGAACCCTTGACGGTATCGTACATGTGCCAGCGCCAATCATCGTTCGGGTCAGCCGAAGCGATGGCGCAGGTGATGCCACCCTGGGCCGACACGGTGTGCGAACGGGTCGGGAAGACCTTGGTGATCACGGCAGTCTTGTGACCGCCCTGAGCCAGCTGCAGCGCAGCGCGCATACCGGCACCGCCACCACCAACAATGATGGCGTCGAATGAAATCGTAGGAATGTTAGCCATGAATCAGATACCCCAGAGAATCTGCACACCCCAGACGAAGTACGCGAACATCGCGACACCACATACCGCCTGGAACAGGAAACGTACGGCAGTCGCCGACTTGCCCAGCGCCATCGGCGTCAGGTAGTCGGTAGCAATGGTCCACATGCCGACCCAGGCGTGAGCGCCCAGGGCAACCAGTGCCAGCAGACTGAAAATACGCATCGCGTTGTTGGAGAACAGAGCGTGCCACTGGGCAAACTCGATGCCCGGGTGCGCGACCAGGTATCCGATCAGGAAAATGAAATAAGCCGCGAGAACGACCGCAGAAACGCGCTGCGCCATCCAGTCATAGAGGCCCGAACGCGAGAGGTTCGTGACATTAGTTACCATATCCAAACTCCTGCCAGCACGATCACCACCACAGAGACGGCGATGATAATTTTCGAGCCCAGTCTTCCGCCTTCCAGCGTCTCACCGATGCCCATGTCCATGATCAAGTGGCGCACACCGGCTACCAAGTGATACAGCAAGGCGGACAGGAGGCCCCATGCCACGAATTTGGCCAGCGGACTGGTCAAGCATGCCTTCACCTCGGCGAAACCTTCCTCCGAACCCAGGGATTTGCCCAATGCATAAAGCATGATGCCAAGGCCCAGGAAGAGGATGATGCCGGAAACACGATGAAGAAATGACGTAACGCCGGTAATGGGGAGTTTGATGGTCCTTAGGTCTAGGTTTACAGGTCGTTGGCTTTTCACGGCTTTTTTCACACTGAAGAGCCCCTAGCAAGCAGGGCAAAGTTGTTGGTAAGTGTACTGGTCAGGTACCCACCACCCAGGGAGTGACGACCCCAGCAACACGGGCTTGCAAGCCCCTGGCGGTCGGGGGCCGATTATAGACAGTTAGGCTACTAATGACAACGCAAGCCCCTAGCCCAAATAGCGCATTGCCTTTAGCGCATAAAAGGCGTAAACGGACGGCAATTTCGAGGAAAAACCACGCCCAAAGCCCTTTACAACCGTGCTTTAGGCAAATTGACATTCGAATTTATCTCACTATAGTGGTGCGGGCCCTGCGTGGGGGGTCTGTCTGATGATTTCAAGCATTAATAGGAGGCCACATGGCTGACAAAAAAGCGCAGTTGGTCATCGAGGGCGCAGCCCCCGTCGAGCTGCCCATTTTAACCGGCACCGTTGGTCCCGATGTTATCGACGTTAGAGGGTTGGGGGCCACGGGTCACTTCACTTTCGACCCTGGTTTCATGGCGACCGCATCGTGCGAGTCGAAGATCACTTATATCGACGGCGACAAGGGTATCCTGCTGCACCGCGGCTATCCGATCGAACAGCTCGCTGAAAAATCCGATTACCTCGAGACCTGCTACCTGCTGCTCAACGGCGAACTGCCGAATGCCGAGCAGAAGGCCCAGTTCGTCAGCACGGTAAAAAATCACACCATGGTGCACGAGCAGTTGAAGTCCTTCTTCAACGGCTTCCGCCGCGACGCTCACCCAATGGCCGTCATGTGCGGCGTGGTTGGCGCCCTGTCGGCGTTCTACCATGACTCGCTGGACATCAATAACCCGCAACACCGCGAAATCTCTGCGGTGCGCCTGGTCGCCAAGATGCCGACCCTGGCAGCGATGGTGTACAAGTACTCCATGGGCCAGCCCATGATGTACCCGCGCAACGACCTGTCGTACGCGGAAAACTTCCTGCACATGATGTTCAACACGCCGTGCGAGATCAAACCGATCAGCCCGACGCTGGCCAAGGCAATGGACCGGATCTTTATCCTCCACGCCGACCACGAACAGAACGCCTCGACTTCCACCGTGCGCCTGGCAGGCTCCTCGGGTGCCAACCCGTTCGCCTGTATCGCTGCAGGTATCGCCGCACTCTGGGGCCCGGCTCACGGCGGCGCCAACGAAGCTGTGCTGACCATGCTCGATGAAATCGGCGATGTCTCGAACATCGACAAGTTCATCGCCAAGGCCAAGGACAAGAACGATCCGTTCAAGCTCATGGGCTTCGGTCACCGCGTTTACAAGAACCGCGACCCTCGCGCCACCGTGATGAAACAGACCTGCGACGAAGTCCTGCGCGAGCTGGGCATCAAGAACGACCCGCAGCTGGAACTGGCCATGCGCCTGGAAGAGATCGCCCTCACCGATCCGTACTTCATCGAGCGCTCGCTGTACCCGAACGTCGACTTCTACTCGGGGATCATCCTCAAGGCGATCGGCATTCCAACCAGCATGTTCACCGTGATCTTTGCCCTGGCGCGCACCGTCGGCTGGATCTCGCACTGGAAAGAAATGCTCTCCAGCCCGTACAAGATTGGCCGTCCGCGCCAGCTGTACACCGGCTACGAGTCGCGCGACATCACCAAGCTGGAAGACCGCAAGTAAGCCCTGGGCTGAACACGAAAAAAGGCTGCCCCCGGGCAGCCTTTTTTATTCCCACTGGCTAGCGCATTCCCTGTAGGAGCCAGCTTTCCCGGCGATGGGTCGCAACGCGACCCTACAGTCGCTCAATCATCACTAAACTGGCGATCTGTACCCCTTCGATTCAAGGCCTCTCGGCCTTCGCCTTCAATGCCTTCAAGGTATTGAACGGCGCATCCACCACAAACTTGTTCGCTACCATCGACGGAACACTACCACCTGGCTCAGTGTGAACCTGATAAGTCACCTCGGTGCCGCCGTCTTTAGGCACAAGCTTCCAGAAGCCTTCAACCTTGGCGACACGCACAAAGCCCTTCTCTTCAGGCAGGTAGGTCGGCACGCCTTCAAGCTTGCGGGTCAAACTGCCATCGGCGGCCTGCGTGGTGGTGACGTGCAACACCGAATCGCGAGCAGTAACCGGCCATGGCGTATTGAACTGAGTGTAGGTCCAGCTCTGATCACCTTCACTCTTGAGCAGCTTTTGCGACTTGCACTCATGAATCCAGGCACACGCCCCGGCAACGTCTTCCTGCAGGGCCTGGACCTTCGCCAATGGCGCCTTGATCAGTGTTACCCCGCGATAAGCCTTATAGTCGGAACCGGCAACATCACTCAGGGATACCTTGACCCCCTCCTCTTCCTTGGCCACCTTCCAGTCTTCGGCATACGCCAGCGGCACCAGCATGGCGCTCAACCCGAAAACCACTGCAATTTGCTTAAACGATCCCATGCTCTTGTTCCTTATTGTCGAAGATCCACGATTCAAGCCGCCGTCATTTGCTCCAGCCACCCGATGATCCTGATCGCCTCATCGCGATCACTGCCGCACACCTCCACATCCGCCTTGAAGCCACCACACACTGCAGGTCGCTCGGGCTTGCCGAACAGATCACAGAGATTGGCGACCGACAGATGCAAACAGCGCTCCCCCGCCGGCTTGCCCTTGGGCATGCCAGGAATCGGTGAGCTGATGGAGGGCGCGATGCAGCAGGCGCCACATCCTTCACGGCAATTCATGACAACAGAATCCTCGGTGCAGCAAAGCAACAAATGATGAAAGAACCCGAATAGTACTCGGTTAAACGATCGTTTGAAATTATTCGCAGGATGAAAACTCAACTGAACGGCGATGACCGGCAGGTCAGCGCAACGATTACTGCTTGAACTCGAATTCGATGGCAGCGCCTTCGATATCCTGGCGAGCATCGTTACGCAACTGCAGTTGCATTTCGTTACTCAGCAACCGGCCGTTTAGCTGAAAAGGGCTATCGGAGGGCGGACTTTCGCCAAACAGGTGAGGCAACAGAGGCTTGGGCGTAGAGACTGGGTCCTGGCTCGCAGGCTTAAGGTCTTTGACCATGTCTGCCGGCAGTCGTAGATCCACTGCGGCAGCTGGCAAGGGCTCCGGGGCAGCTTTAGCCGTCTTTTTTCGGACAGGTTTGGCAGGTGTTTTCTTTCTGACGGCTGTCGACTTGACCTGCTTGTTCCTGTCGGACGGCTTGGATTCCACCGCTGCGCTGGCGGGCTTGCTCGATTGCGCAGCAGGTGAAGTCTGGGCCAACACACTCCCGGCGCCAACCAGCAGAGCCAGCAGCAGGCCTACCCGAAACGAGGCTTTCATAGACACCCGCAATCACCACAAAGATGCATATGCTCCTCGCTCGGATGAAGGCTGGCAAGCCTAGAAGAAGTTTGCCGCCCCCGACTCCTGACACAGTTGGCTGGCCAACATGCCCAGGGTCATCAACGCACGCTCCGCCTCACGGTTCCAGGGAATGCCGCAATTTAGGCGTATACAGTGGTTGAACTGCTCAGTATTACTGAAGATTAGCCCCGGAGCGATACTGATCCCCTGCTGCAGCGCTCGCACATGAAGCTCCTGCGTGTTGACCCGACCCGGCAGGCTCACCCAAAGAATGAAGCCGCCTGTGGGCCGAGTCATCTGCGTACCTTCGGGAAAATGCTGCTGCACCGCCAGCTGATAGGCACTGAGGTTTTTCCGGTATTCCTGGCGGATATAGCGCAGGTGCCGGTCATAACCGCCATTTTCAAGGTAAGCGGCAACCCCCATCTGCGTCACACTACAGGCCGAGTGCGTGGTAAAGGTCTGCAACCGCTGGATTTCCGCCTGGTATTTACCGGCCACCATCCAGCCAATGCGCACACCGGGCGACAAGGTCTTGGAAAAGCTCGAGCAATAAATCACCCGCCCCAGACGATCAAACGCCTTCAGTGCCTTGGTCTTACCCTGCTCAAACATCAGTTCGCCGTAGATATCGTCTTCGACAATCTGAATATCGAAGTCCGATGCCAGGCGTAGCAGCTGCTTCTGGCGATCTTCCGGAATGGTGCCGCCGAGCGGGTTGCTCAGGCGCGCGGTCAACACCAAGGCCTTGATCGACCACTGATTGGCTGCAAGCTGCAAAGCTTCCAGGCTGATACCCGTGGACGGATCACTGGGAATTTCGATGACTTTGAGGCCCAACAGATCAGCCAGTTGCAACAAACCATAATAAGTGGGTGATTCGGCGGCGATCAGATCCCCCGGCTTGGTCAACACCCGCAACGACATCTGTAGCGCATCGACGCAGCCGTGCGTGACGACCACCTCACTTGGATCGACCACCACCCCGGCGTCCCGCATGCGGATAGCGATTTGCCGACGTAAGGGCTCAAAACCTGGGCTGAACATATAGCTGAAGGCCCGCGGACTGTGGAAGCGGGTGACTTTGGCCAATTGCTGGTGCAGCGCCCGCACCGGCAAGTAATCGACATGCGGTACTGCGGCACCAAAGGGAAACACACCGTCGCGGCGAGCTTCGGCCAGCACCTGCTGGATGATACTGCTGCGGGTGACCAGACCTGGCCGCTCGACACGCGCGATATCCGGGGTTTGCGCGGTCAGCGCCGGGGTCTGATGCACATAGTAGCCAGACTGCGGTCGGGCACGGATCAGGCCCTGGTCTTCCAGATTGGCGTAAGCCTGCAACACCGTGGCATGACTGACATTGAGCTGCGAACTCATCTTGCGCACCGACGGTACCCGCTCACCCGGCTGATAGACACCACGGCGAATATCTTCGGCCAGTTGCTGGGCAATGCGCTGATAGAGCAGCAGGTTGGTCATGATCGGTTCTCGACACGCAGGCAATGTAGTTATTTTTGTACGACTCGATATTCAAGCCAGAATACCGGAACAGTTGCAAAGTGTACTGGGACAGATTGCAGAATAGTCGACAATACAGTTGCGTGACAGCCCCCATCGCCTTTCATAAGCCATAAAAAAGCCCGGTGAAGGTCACTTCACCGGGCTTTAAAGGACCCGCTTCAGCGCGCCGCGCCAAGCTTGCCCTTATCGTCGGAAAAGACAATTTCAACCCGACGATTCTGCGCCCTGCCCCGCTCGGAGGCATTGGCTTCAACCGGATACTGATCGCCATAGCCCTCGACCTGAATCCGCTTCTCGTCGACGCCCAGGTCAACCAGCATATCGGCAACCGCCTGAGCCCGGTCACGGGACAACTTGAGGTTATCTTCCGAAGCACCCGTACTGTCGGTATAACCTTCGATGCGCACGATACGCTTGGGATTGAGCTGCAGGAACTGCACGAGCTTGAGCACAGTACGGCTGGCTGAGTTTTTCAACTCAGCACGACCGGTATCGAACAACACATCGCCCAAGGTCATGACCAGACCACGATCCCCCTCGCTGGTGGCCAGGCTGACAATTTGCGCCTCCACCCACTTGCCCTGCTGCTGCACACTGGCGAGCTTGGCTTCGCGTAGCGCCAGTTGCAGACGCTGACGCTCGAGTTCGAGTTTGGCCAGGCGCTCCTGATTGAGGACCAGATTGCTGTGCTCACGCGCGATGTCACTGTAGCGCTGACTCAGGTAGGCATAGTGGCGCACATCGGCACCGGTGCCCAGGTAGCTGGACAGGCGATCAGCCCGGGCCAGCGACTCACCGGCACGAATGACATCGCGTGGCGCACTGCGCAGCACATCGGAATCGTCCTTAACGGTCTGGAATTTGGCTGTCGCTTCATCCAGCGCCGTCTCGCTGCGCTGGCTGGCACAGCCCTGCAGACCGACGAGCCCGAACAGTAGCAAAGCGGCCATTGGCTTGATCGAACTCACGGCTGTTCTCCCAACTGTTTACGCAGGCGATTGACCCGCGATTGCAGCAGGTTCAACTGCTCGTTGCTCTTGCTGGTCAACACCCGCGCCTCGGCCAGACGGGCGTCGAGCTCTGCCTGTTCAGCGCGCATGCGCGCATCGCGATAGGCCTCATTGCTCATGTTGGCCTGAGCCCGGGCCATTTTACCTTCAGCCATCTTCAGCTCTGCGATCTCATCGGTCGCGCCCACGGCCTTGGCTTGGGCCAGGGCCTGCTCAGTCAGACGCATCTGCTCAGTGGGTGCCGGATCATTGGCACATCCGGCCAGCGCCAGCAGCGCCAGGGCTGCAAATAGTGGTTGGATTCTCACACAATCTTCCTACTGTTTAGGGGCATCCAGCGGCACCTGCATCTGCGCTTTCCAGCGCTCGATATTGCGTTGCAGCACCGCCTGAGACACGCCGGAGGCCGGCAATTCTGTCAGCTTTTTCGCCAGTTGTCCGCGTATCCAAGGATCATTGCAGGCGGAATTATGCGACAGCGCCAAGTACAAGCCGGGGCGATCCAAAGGCAAGCCACGGGCCACCAACTCATTGCTCATGCCCAGAGTCTGGGCCATCGCCATCCCTGAGTAACGCCCGGCCAATACATAGTCCACTTGACCGAGCAAAAGTTTCTGGAAGGCTTGGGTCAGGTTCTGCGCTGGCGCCAGCTTGAGCTGGGTTTTGGCAAACGACTCGAATTCAGGGGTCAGTCGTGCCTTTTCCGACAGGCTGCCCTGACGCTCATGCAGGTCAGCAAGCCCTTCGTAGACCAGCGGAGAATCATGCCGGGTCCATACCAGGTACTCGTTATGCATCAGCGGCGGATGCACGTAGTCCATGGTCGTCAGTTCGGTGGCCAGCAGTGGCGAGTCGACAAGCATGTCAACGCGTCCGCTGCGTACCTCCGCCAGGGCGTCGCTGCGCTTGCCGCTATAGAGGATCTCGATTTTCACCCCGAGCTCGGCAGCGACCTGATTCAGTAAATCAGCATTGGCGCCGATCAAGTGCTTGGGATCTTTCGGGTCACGCCATAGAAAAGGCGGCGCATCAGGACTGCCGGTGGCCACCAGGCGCTCGCACCTGCCCACCGCCATTACCTGCGACGGCAGTAACAACGCCGCAACCACCAGCGCCGCATTCACTCGGCCAAGCCATCCCATGCAACCGACTCCTTACCCGCCATCTGAAAATAAAAAAGCCCGGCCCCGGGGTTGCACAAGACTGGCTTGCACAACCCGCCCGGACCGGGCCCTTTATAAGTGAAGCCGCCGGATTAAACCAGCTTCTCCAACTCAGGTACGGCTTCAAACAGGTCAGCGACCAGGCCGTAATCAGCCACCTGGAAGATCGGCGCTTCTTCGTCCTTGTTGATCGCAACGATCACTTTGGAGTCTTTCATGCCGGCCAGGTGCTGGATCGCGCCGGAGATACCAACGGCGATGTACAGCTGTGGCGCAACGATCTTGCCGGTCTGACCGACCTGCATGTCGTTGGGTACGAAACCTGCGTCGACCGCAGCGCGCGAAGCGCCGACGGCAGCACCCAGCTTGTCGGCCAGGGCGTACAGGTGTTTGAAGTTGTCACCGTTCTGCATGCCACGGCCGCCGGAAACGACGATCTTGGCAGCGGTCAGTTCAGGACGATCGGACTTGGCCAGCTCTTCACCAACAAACGAAGAGATGCCAGCGTTGTGGGCAGCGGCGACGGCTTCAACAGCAGCCGAACCACCAACAGCTGCAACAGCGTCGAAGCCGGTGGCGCGGACGGTGATGACCTTGACGGCAGCATTCGATTGCACGGTGGCAATGGCGTTACCGGCGTAGATCGGACGCTTGAAGGTGTCAGCCGATTCAACCGAAATGATCTCGGAAATCTGGTCGACGTCCAGCAGCGCAGCAACGCGCGGCAGGATGTTCTTGCCGTTGGAGGTAGCCGGTGCCAGCACGTGGCTGTAACCCTTGCCCAGTTCAGCTACCAGCGGCGCGATGTTCTCCGGCAGTTGGTGAGCGTAGGCGGCGTTGTCGGCAACCAGCACCTTGGCGACGCCAGCGATCTTGGCAGCCGCTTCAGCGACGCCACCGACGTTCTGGCCTGCAACCAGCACGTGAATGTCGCCACCGACCTTGGCGGCAGCCGCTACGGTGTTCAGGGTAGCCGGGGCAACGGCACCGTTTTCGTGTTCAGCGATAACCAGGATAGTCATTTAGATTACCTTCGCCTCGTTCTTCAGTTTCTCGACCAGTTCAGCAACCGACTTGACCTTGATACCCGCGCTGCGAGCCGCAGGCGCTTCGACTTTCAGGGTCTTGTTGGTGGAGGCGGTGGAAACGCCCAGCGCGTCTGGAGTAACGGTCTCCAGCGGCTTCTTCTTGGCCTTCATGATGTTCGGCAGCGACGCGTAGCGCGGCTCGTTCAGGCGCAGGTCGGTAGTGACGATCGCTGGCAGGTTCAGCGCAACCGTCTGCAGGCCGCCGTCGATTTCACGGGTAACGTTGACCTTGTCGCCAGCCACTTCAACCTTGGAGGCGAAGGTGCCCTGAGCGAAACCGGTCAGCGCCGCCAGCATCTGGCCGGTCTGGTTGTTGTCGCTGTCGATGGCTTGCTTGCCAAGGATCACCAACTGAGGCTGTTCTTTGTCGACCACAGCCTTGAGCAGCTTGGCTACGGCCAGCGAGGTCAGCTCTTCAGCGGATTCGACCAGTACCGCACGGTCAGCACCCAGTGCCAGGGCAGTACGCAACTGCTCCTGAGCAGTGGCCGGGCCGACAGTAACGACGACGATCTCGCTCGCTACGCCCTTCTCTTTCAGGCGCACGGCTTCTTCTACGGCGATTTCGCAGAAGGGGTTCATGGACATCTTGACGTTAGCAAGGTCGACGCCGGAGTTGTCCGCCTTGACGCGAACCTTGACGTTATAGTCGACCACTCGTTTGACAGCTACAAGAACCTTCATGGATTCCTCGTTACTCTCCGGTGAAAAGAATGTCGCCTGGGGCAAACCTGGCGATTGCGCGTGGGTACAAGGGCACCTCTAAAAACGATTGCAGCCGATAGAATTTAACTCTGACCCAGCAGTCTCAATTCGACCTTGTAGCAACAAAACCCTTAAGTCATTTTCTGTCGTGGTGTGTAAACTCCACTACAAAGCGGGTTAAGGCCTAGCTGCCCGGCTTTTCGCCAGGTTTTTAGGGGTGCACCTGCATCCGACGGTCAGCCTACGGCGAGCGCAAAACCGCTCGTATCTTGACCGTAACGCCTAATCCGGTCAATACGGCAAATCGGTCAGATTCACGCCGTGCGTCTTTGATTTTACTGGCCTGCGGCAAATTCAAACAAACGTTTGTATTGGACCCCGCGAGTGGTGTAGATATAATGCGCGGCCAAGAGAAAGCGGTGTAGTCCGTCATCGCTCAAGCTACAGCTTGAGCGCCCTGAAAAATGACCGCCTGACACCCGCCAACAAAGAAAAACCGATGAGCCTTGAGTAGGAGAGAACCTGTGGAACGCGAATACATGGAATTCGACGTGGTCATCGTCGGCGCCGGCCCGGCGGGCCTGTCCGCCGCCTGCCGCCTGAAGCAGAAGGCCGCCGAAGCCGGTAACGAAATCAGCGTTTGCGTGGTTGAGAAAGGCTCGGAAGTCGGTGCCCACATCCTCTCCGGCGCAGTCTTCGAACCGCGCGCCCTGAACGAACTGTTCCCGGACTGGAAAGAGCTCGGCGCGCCACTCAACACCGCAGTCAAACGCGACGACATCTATGTGCTCAAGGATGCTGGCAGCTCGGTCAAGGTCCCGGACCTGTTCGTGCCAAAAACCATGCACAACGAAGGCAACTACATCATCTCCCTGGGCAACCTGTGCCGCTGGCTGGCGCAACAGGCCGAGAACCTGGGCGTGGAGATCTACCCAGGCTTCGCCGCTCAAGAAGCCCTGTTCGACGAGAACGGTGTAGTTCGCGGCATCATCACCGGCGACCTTGGTGTCGACCGTGAAGGCAACCCGAAAGAAGGCCTGTACACCCCGGGCATGGAACTGCGCGGCAAATACACCCTGTTCGCTGAAGGCTGCCGTGGCCACATCGGCAAGCAGCTGATCAAGCGCTTCAACCTCGACAGCGATGCCGACGTGCAGCACTACGGCATCGGCCTCAAGGAAATCTGGGAAATCGACCCGGCCAAACACGAGCAAGGCCTGGTGGTGCATACCGCTGGCTGGCCGTTGGATGTCATGGCCAAGGAGAACACCGGCGGTTCCTTCCTCTATCACTTGGAAAACAACCAGGTAGTAGTCGGTCTGATCGTTGACCTGTCGTACAGCAACCCGTTCTTGTCGCCGTTCGACGAGTTCCAGCGCCTCAAGCACCACCCGGTGATCAGCCAGTACCTCGAAGGCGGCAAACGCATCAGCTATGGTGCCCGTGCCCTGGCCAAGGGCGGTTTGAACTCGCTGCCGAAGATGGTCTTCGCCGGTGGCGCCTTGATCGGCTGTGACCTGGGTACCATGAACGTGGCCAAGATCAAGGGCAGCCATACGGCGATGAAATCCGGCATGCTTGCCGCCGATGCCGTCGTCGAGGCGCTGCTGGCCGGTAACGAAGGCGGCGATCAGCTCAACAGCTATGTCGACGCGTTCAAGGCCAGCTGGCTGTACGAAGAGCTGTTCGCCAGCCGCAACTTCGGCCCGGCTATGCACAAGTTTGGTCCGATGCTGGGCGCAGCGTTCAACTATGTCGACCAGAACTGGTTCGGCGGCAAGCTGCCGTTTACCCTGCACGACACCAAGCCGGACTATGCCTGCCTGAAGCTGGCGGCTGATTCGAAGAAGATCGACTACCCGAAACCGGATGGCAAACTCAGCTTCGACAAGCTCAGCTCGGTGTTCCTCTCCAGCACCAACCATGAAGAAGAACAACCTTGCCACCTGAAGCTGACCGACGCCGGCATCCCGATTGGCACCAACCTGCCGCTGTACGATGAACCGGCCCAGCGCTACTGCCCAGCCGGTGTGTACGAAGTGGTGACGCAGGAAGACGGCAACAAACGCTTCCAGATCAACGCGCAGAACTGCGTGCACTGCAAGACCTGTGACATCAAGGACCCTTCGCAGAACATCACCTGGGTAACGCCGGAAGGCGCAGGTGGTCCGACTTACCCGAACATGTAAGTCAGCGCCGACTAAAAAGCCCCCTCGCCTTCACGGCCAGGGGGCTTTTTGTTGCCACGGATTTAACAGCGAACGGCTTCATCCTCGAAGGTGATTGCCTCACGTGCACCAAAGTACATCGCCGTCAACAATCCGACCGTGCCCATGATCAACGCGAAACCCACACACACCCAAGGGCTCCACGGCATCAGCGCAATCAGCATCAGCGGCGTGGTACTGGCCCACAGCGCGTAGGCGATGTTGTAGGTGAAGGAGATCCCCGACACACGAATCGCCGCGGGAAACAGGCTGACCATTACCGAAGGGACTACCCCGACGACACCGCAGGCCAATCCAGCCAAGGCATAGGCAATTCCAGGCCACTCCCAGCCTGTCACCAGACTGGCATAAAGTGCGCCGATTCCCAGCGGCAGCAGCAGGCTGTAGAACATCAATGCACGCCAGGCGCCAATTCGATCAACCAGCAGGCCGGCCAGAACACAGCCAATATTAAGGAAGACGATACCCATGCTGCTCAATGCGAATGTATAGCCGGCGCTCATGCCAAAGCGTTGCTGCATGACCGTCGGGGTGATCACTACCAACACCACCACCGCCGAGGTCAGCACACAGGTCAGCAGTACGGCCGGGGTCAGCGCCCGTCGATGCTCTCTCAAGACTGTACGCAAAGGAAACGCCACCGGCTGCTCGCGACGTTCGCGTAAGGCCAGAAACACTGGGGTTTCACTCAGCCAGCGGCGCAGCCACACGCCTACCACCCCAAACACACCACCGAGCAGAAACGGCAAGCGCCAGGCGTAATCGAGAATCTCCTGCGCGGTAAACAGCTGCGCCAGTGCAGTGGCCGTCAAGGCGCCAAGCAGATAACCGAAGGTCAGCCCCGCCTGGAGAAAGCCCAGGGCGTACCCTCGCCTGCCTGCCGGCGCATGTTCAGCGACAAAAACCCAGGCACTGGGTACTTCACCACCCACCGCAGCACCTTGAAAAATACGCAGCGCCAGTAGAATCAACGGAGCGAAGTAACCGATCTCGGCATAGGTTGGCATCACGCCAATCAGCAGACACGGCAAGGCCATCATCAGAATGCTCAGGCTGAAGACCTTTTTGCGGCCCAAATGGTCGGCAAAGTGCGCCATCAGGATTCCACCCAGCGGCCGCGCCAGATATCCGGTGACGAAGATCCCGAAGCTCTGCAACAAGCGCAGCCACTCAGGCATTTGCGGCGGGAAGAACAACTGGCTCAGGGTCAGGGCGAAAAACACGAAGATAATGAAATCGTAAATTTCCAGCGCGCCGCCCAAAGCCGCCAGGCTCAAGGTCTTGTGGTCACTGCGCGTCAGGCGAATCGTCGGCGCAGGCGTGGTGGCTGTCATAGGGCTATCCGTCAATCGGTGGGCATCAGCGCGCATGCTGGCGCGCCTGGCGAACGCAAGAGGATAGCAAAACACACCCCAAGGGTGCGCCGACAGATGCCGCAACTCAGGATTGACGGGAGAACACTGATTGGGCGAACCCCATACGCCGCGGCGGATAGCCTGGATGAGAGACCCGGACGGAAACATCAGGCAGTTGGCCGATGACTTTCGGCGCATCAATGATCGACATGAACGTCTGCATGGTTTCGTTATCCGGCACCTTCGGCAGACTGAGGTTCACCGCCTCGCGCTGGCTATTGGGGATAGCCGGTACTTTCAGATGTTGGGACTGGTACAGCAGAGCATGCTGAATCTGCGTATTGACCCGGCAAAAACGCTCGAGGTCGACCCCGACATGGTTTGCCAGGTCGATATTGCCGACCAATAGGTTGAACGGGAGTAACGCACCTTGGACCAGACGCTGCAGGTCTTCAAAGGACTCGACCGGTGCGATGCGGTAATAGCCCATGCCATTGAGCATCTTCTCCAGCTGCAGTAACTGCATGGGGTGCTCGTCGGCAATCAGGATCCGCATTGATTTGTTCGGCATCGTCGATGACCAAGGCTTAGCAACGTTAAAGACATTCCTTGACCATACTGCGCCAATAACTCAACTACAGGCTGATGGCGGGCACTTCGCCAGATTAAGGGTCTGTATTGATAGTTGTCGGGAAACCCGCAGAAATCAAGGACAGCCACTACGGAATTTTCACATCCGGCACACGATCTCCAACTATTGGCAAGCAGATCAAGCTACAAGGCCATTACTCGCCACGACCTGATCCTCTGCTCAACCCTCCCCGTCACGGTAAATTCCGCCGCGAGTCTCTCGTTTACTGGAAGCCTTCCGTGTCTGTCGTGTATGCCGACAGCGTGACGCCACGGCCCAACCCCTTTGGCTGGAACCCTGCATGAGACGTCCTCCGATCCAACGCCGCCTGCTGTTCTGCGGGCTTGGCTTGCTCAGCCTGAGTGCCCTGCTTGCCTGGAAAACCCTGCCCGCCGCTGGCGACTCACTGAGCACCGTTAGCGTCACGCGCAACGATATCGAAAGCAGCGTGACGGCACTGGGCACCCTGCAACCTCGACGTTACGTGGATGTCGGCGCCCAGGCTTCCGGACAGATACGCAAACTGCATGTGGAAGTCGGCGATCAGGTCAAGGCTGGCCAGTTGCTGGTCGAGATCGACCCTTCAACCCAGCAGGCCAGGCTTGATGCCGGACGCTTCTCGATCGACAACCTCAAGGCCCAGCTCGCCGAACAACAAGCCCAATACCTGCTCGCCGAACAACAGTACAAGCGCCAGCGTAATTTGGCCGCCGGCGGTGCCACCCGTGAGGAAGATGTGCAGAGCGCCCAGGCTCAGCTCAAGGTCACCCAGGCGCGCATCGACATGTACCGCGCACAGATCCGCCAGGCTCAAGCCAGCCTGCGCAGCGACGAGGCCGAATTGGGCTACACACGTATTTATGCGCCGATGTCTGGCACCGTGGTGGCCGTTGATGCCCGCGAAGGCCAAACCCTCAACGCGCAACAGCAAACACCGTTGATCCTGCGTATCGCCAAGCTGTCGCCGATGACCGTCTGGGCCGAGGTCTCCGAAGCCGACATCGGTCATGTCAAACCGGGCATGTCGGCCTACTTCACCACCCTGGCCGGCGGCAAGCGCCGCTGGACCAGCACGGTACGACAGATTCTGCCGATTCCACCCAAGCCTCTGGATCAATCCACTCAGGGCGGCGGTAGCCCAGCCAGCGCCAGTGGCACTGGCAGTGGCGGCAAAGTGGTGCTGTACACGGTACTGCTGGACGTCGACAACCCCGATAACGCCTTGATGGCGGAAATGACCACCCAGGTATTCTTCGTCTCCGGCCGGGCCAGCAAAGTGCTGACGGTGCCGGTGGCGGCGCTGGACGACGATGGCAGTGACGAGCGCATGCGCATCGCTCAGGTACTCGACGCCAGCGGCAAAGTCGAACAGCGCCAGGTGCGTACCGGGCTCAGCGACCGCCTGCGGGTACAAGTGCTCGAAGGCTTGAATGAAGGCGAACGGTTGTTGATCGGCGCCCCTGCCGCCAGCGGAGGTTGAATGAACACGCCGCTAATTGAACTGCGGGAGATCCGCAAAGCCTATGGTGGGATCGACACCCCGAAAGTTGAAGTGGTGCGCGGCATCAGCCTGGCCATCCATCCGGGGGAGTTCGTTGCCATCATGGGTGCCTCCGGCTCCGGCAAGTCGACCCTGATGAACATCCTCGGTTGCCTGGACCGCCCAACTTCAGGTGAGTACCTATTCGCGGGCAAAAACGTCGCCGACCTGGACAGTGACGAACTGGCTTGGCTGCGTCGCGAAGCCTTCGGGTTCGTGTTCCAAGGCTATCACCTGATTGCCTCGGGCTCAGCCCAGGAAAACGTCGAGATGCCGGCCATCTACGCCGGCACCCCGGCAGCCGAACGCCATGCTCGGGCTGCGGCCCTGCTCGAGCGCCTGGGGCTTGCCAGCCGCACCGGCAACCGTCCGCATCAACTCTCGGGTGGTCAACAACAGCGGGTGTCGATTGCTCGCGCACTGATGAACGGCGGCCATATCATTCTCGCCGACGAGCCCACAGGCGCCCTGGACAGCCAGAGCGGTGCCGAAGTCATGGCGTTGCTCGATGAGTTGGCCGCCCAGGGCCATGTGGTGATCCTCATCACCCATGATCGCCAGGTTGCGGCACGGGCCAAGCGCATCATCGAAATTCGTGACGGTTTGATTGTTAGCGACTCGGCCACCGCCCCATCCAGCCAGCACAACAATGCCCCAGGGTTACAGGCCGAAGACCTGCGCCAGCGCCTGGATCGCGGCGCGACTCACACCGGCGCCTGGAAAGGCGAGCTGCTCGAAGCGCTGCAAGCGGCCTGGCGGATCATGTGGATCAACCACTTTCGCACCGCCTTGACCCTGCTCGGAATTGTCATCGGCGTCGCTTCGGTGGTGGTTATGCTTGCCGTCGGCGAAGGCAGCAAGCGTCAGGTCATGGCCCAGATGGCCGCTTTCGGCTCCAACATTCTCTACCTCAGTGGCAGTGCGCCGACCCTGCGCGAGCCGGCCGGGGTCATCACCCTGGACGATGTCGCTGCGGTGGGCAGCCTGCCGCAGGTAAAAATGATCATGCCGGTCATCGGCAACAAGCTGATGGTGCGCTATGGCAACAATAACCAGCAGTTCTATGTCGGTGGCAACAACACCTACTTTTCTGAGATTTTCAACTGGCCGGTGGTCGAGGGCAGCTTCTTTACCGAAGCCGACGAGCAAGCCGCGGCCGCCGTCGCGGTGATCGGCCAGAAGGTCAAAGAAAAGCTCCTCGGTCATCAAGTCAATCCAATCGGGCAGTACATTCTGGTCGAGAACGTGCCCTTCCAGGTGGTCGGCATCCTCCAAGGTAAGGGCGCCAGCTCCGGCGATCAGGACAGTGACGAGCGCATCGTGGTGCCCTACTCCGCTGCGGCCATTCGCCTGTTCGGCAGTCGCGACCCGGAGTACGTGACCATCGCCGCGACCGACTCACGCCGGGTCGGCGAAACCGAAGCGGCCATCGACAAACTGATGCGCAAATTGCACCACGGCAAGCGCGATTACGAACTGAGCAACGATGCGGCGCTGATCCAGGCCGAGGCACGCACGCAGAACACGCTGTCGCTGATGCTCGGCTCGATCGCAGCGATTTCGCTGCTGGTCGGCGGCATTGGGGTGATGAACATCATGCTGATGACAGTACGCGAGCGCACCCGCGAGATCGGTATCCGCATGGCCACCGGCGCTCGGCAGCGCGACATCCTGCGTCAGTTCCTCAGTGAAGCGGTGCTGTTGTCGATGGTCGGTGGTGTAACCGGTATTGCCCTGGCCTTGTTGATTGGCGGCGGCCTGCTGCTTGGCAACATCGCCGTAGCCTTTTCCCTGACGGCCGTGCTTGGCGCCTTTGCCTGTGCAGTGGTCACCGGGGTGGTGTTCGGTTTCATGCCAGCACGCAAAGCTGCCCGCCTCGACCCGGTCAAAGCCCTTACCAGCGAATAATCAATGAACCTGCCCAGCCGTCTCAGTGTGTTGTCCATCAGCCTGTTCATCGCTGCCTGCAGCAACGGCCCTCCATCCACGCAAAGTGACCTGCAGGCACCGGCAGCATGGCAAGGCCAAACCGCCACGTTTGATCAGGCACTGCCGCAGCAGGACTGGTGGCAACAATTTTCCAGTGCCGCGCTCAATCAGTTGATCGAGCAAGCCCGGCGCAACAACTTCGACCTCGCTGCAGCCGCCGCCCGGGTCCGCCAGGCCCAGGCCTCGGCAATGATCGCCGGCGCACCGCTGCTGCCAGAAGTCAAGTTTGGCCTGGATGGCAGTCGCCAGCACTTGCTGCACGGCAATGGCTTCGACCAACTCGACAGCAGTGCCAGCGAGCGCACCAGCACCTCATTCAATACCCGTCTAAGCGCCAGCTACGAGGTCGACTTCTGGGGTGGCAAGGCCGCCGCCCACGACAGCGCCCTGTTTACCCTGGACGCTAGCCGTTTCGACCGTCAGACGGTCGAGCTGACCCTGCTCAGCGGTGTCGCCAACAGTTACCTGCAAAGCCTGGCACTGGCTGAGCAAGTGCGCATTGCCCACTTGAATCTGGCTAACGCCGAAGACGTGTTGCGCCTGGTACAAACCCGCTACGACTCAGGCTCAGCCACCGCACTGGAGCTGGCCCAGCAACGCAGCCTGGTCGCCGCTCAAGCGCGCCAGGTGCCGTTGTTCGAACAACAATTGCAGGAAGCGCGCATCACCTTGGCGACCCTGCTCGGTGAACCGGTGCAGAGGCTGGCACCGATCGAAGAAAGCATCAGCGCCGTACGTTGGCCGGAAATCGGCAGTGGCGTACCGAGCGAGCTGCTCAGCCGTCGCCCAGATATCGCAGCCGCCGAGGCGCGCCTGGCCGCCGCCCAGGCTAACGTCCAGGTGGCGCGCGCGGCGATGCTGCCGAGCCTGACCCTCGGTGCTGACCTTCGCTCTGGGGATGATACCTTCGCCGACATCCTGCGTAGCCCCTTCTACACCCTGACAGCAGGCCTGGCTGCACCGATCTTCAACAACGGTCGTTTGCGTGCCGAACGCGACAAGGCCCGTGCTCAGCAGGAGGAATTGCTGGAGAGTTATCGCGCCAGCATCATCGCCGGCTTTGCTGACGTCGAGAAGGCCCTTAACGGTATCAGCGGTGTAGACCAGCAGCGTCAATGGCAGGACCAGGAAGTGGAACAGGCCCGCATCGCCTTTACCCTGTCAGAAAGTCGCTACCAGGCTGGCGCCGAAACTTTGCTGACTGTGCTGGAAACGCAGCGCACGCTGTACCAGGCGCAGGACCAACAGGCTCAGCTGCACTTGGCGCGCCTGCAAGGTAGTGTGGCGTTGTACAAGGCGCTGGGCGGCGGCTGGAGCCTGTAGGTACAACCTTCTCTGCTGTAATTGCCGTCTTGTCCGTCACCGGACAAGACGGCAATTACAGGCTGATTCCACGCAAAGACAAGTGCCGTGCATACCAAGGTCGTTGCGGCACCCTGCGGACCAGGTCGCCGATGTTATCGTCTTCACCGAAGGTGATACGCAGCGCCAGCTTCATGGTTTCCACATCCATCTCTACCGACTTGCCAGGGAAGGTCCCAGGCACAGTGCTACAACCATGGGTCACCGGCCCCAGCCAAGGATCCTGAACCTCGACCCAACGTCCCGGAGCAAACCATTTCACCCCATTGACTTCAAGCCTGCGCACCTGACCGGGGTTGTGCCGTTCATGGGCGCGGTACCAGTCTTCGACACGGTCGTCGATCCAGCCATGAAAGCCCCAGAACACCGGGTTCACATGGGACGAAAACGGATCACCCAGAAAGTCATTTTCGGCCGCAAACCAGCGCGCAGCGAAATCGGCCGGATCGCGGGCAAAGGGTACCGGCGCGCCGTTGACCGGATCTCGCGGCACCGAAGCCCAGCACATGTGCAGCCAGTCGTGCAGGTTCATCTCCAATTCCGAGCCGAACGCCCCCAAGGTCAATTTCGACAGGTAGAGAGGGTCCTGATACTGAGACTCCCACACCTGGAAGTTGCTGCAGAACGTTTCGCCTGCCTTGATCGCCGACACCCACACACCGTAGGCATCATCACCAGGGGCTTGCCAGGTCGGCGGCACGCAATTGCCATCATGGTTATCGAAGTAGCGGGCAAAGCCTTGGCGATCCAGTTCGACGTTAGGCTTGGGCAACGGAAAATGAGTCCAGGACGGCAGGTCCTGCAGGCTGCGCACAGTTTCGAGCATATGCCGATGCATGAACAGAAAGTCGACCCCCGAGCCATTGCGATGCTTGCGCGGCCCACGGGCGTCGCGCTCGTGATCACGAGGTCCGGGTTGCCAGCCCAAACCACGCAAGGCGCCTTTCTTTTCATCAGCCAAGCGATGCCACTTGTCGCGGGTCGCATGCCAGAGCTGGTGGAACAGACGGTGTTCAGGGCTGATCAGCCAAGCCTGTAGTTGCGGGGTATAGGGCAAACGCTCACGGGCTTCAGGAAACAGGCGCTTGACTGCGACAAAGTGGCTGTCAAGCAACGGTAATGCCATGGACCGACTCAGTGGCTGCAGGCGGCCGCTCAAGGTCCCGCTGCCAGCATTGGCAAAACTGCCCCAGACTTCATCCAGGCTGGCGACGCATTCGTAGTCCATACCGCCCTGATTGCTCAACAAGCGCCAACGTACTTCGGCGCTGGATGCACCCACCAAGTCTCCCACAACCCGATAAGCCACGCCCCCCGGCCCCTCAAGGCGGCTTTGTTCGTCGACAAAGCCACGCAGCCCGCGCCCCTTGGTGGCAACGTCCAAGTAGAGCTGTACACCCTGTTCGGGTAATCCAGCCATTCCAGCCTGACTGCCTTCAAAGCGCAGGTCCCAAACGCCACGCAGCTGATCCGCCAGTTGTTGGCCGGCGACGTCGGCCAGTTCGACACTGGCCTCACCCGGGGTAACGATATCGTTCTCGGGATCATGGGTCAGTTCGTTGTGCGCGTAATAGACTGCTGGCACCGCAGCACCCGCTACTGCCAGACCTGCGATGAATCCTCGCCGCGATATCGTCATTGTCCTACCCGTGTCCGCCATAAAGCAGGCTTTATCCCAGCTAGGACGTATGCTGGAGGGGAAAATTTAAGGTACAGAGCGAGGTGGTGCACTCGCTTTGTGTGGGCGCTGGCCTTGCCAGCGACCCGCAGTTACGCGCCGAGAATGGCCACAGCCGCTGTCAGCGCCCGCGCAAACCGCGCAGCCACTTCATCCACCTGGTCAGCAGTGATCACCAACGGTGGTAAAAAGCGCACGACTGCGCCCTGACGGCCACCCAACTCCAGAATCAGCCCTCGCTTGAGGCACTCGCGCTGAACCAACGGAGCCAACTGTGGGCAGGCAGCCGGATGACCCTGGGCATCTTTGGCACTGGCTGGATCGACCAATTCAACGCCCAGCATCAAACCACGACCACGAATATCACCCAGCTGCGGGAAATCTTCCTGCAGACGGCGCAACTGCCCGCTCAGTCGCTCGCCCATGGTTTGGGCATGCGCGCACAGGTCGTGGTCTTTGATGTACTTCATTACCGCAGAACCTGCGGCCATGGCCATCTGGTTGCCGCGGAACGTTCCGGCGTGGGCACCCGGCTGCCAGGTATCGAGCCACTGGCGATAGACCACCACCGCCAACGGCAAGCTGCCACCGATAGCTTTGGACATCACCACCACGTCAGGGAGGATACCGGCGTGTTCAAACGCAAACATTTTCCCGGTACGGGCAAAGCCACTCTGGATCTCATCGACGATCAAGGCAACACCGGCCTTTTCGGTAATTCGCCGCACTCCCCGCAACCATTCCAGATCAGCCGGAATCACCCCGCCTTCACCCTGCACGGCCTCGACGATCACCGCCGCCGGCAGTTGCACACCACCCTCCGGATCGTTGAGCAGGTTCTCCAGGTAATGCAGGTTGACCTTGACCCCCGCCTCGCCCCCCAGGCCAAACGGGCAACGGTAGTCGTAGGGATACGGCAGGAACTGCACGCCATTGCTCAGCAGGCCCGCCAATGGTTTTTTCGGCCCCAAGCTACCCATCAGGCTCAGCGCACCTTGCGACATTCCGTGATAAGCACCCTGGAACGACAGCACGGTGCTGCGTCCGGTGGCGGTGCGCACCAGTTTCAGCGCCGCTTCCACAGCGTCGGTACCCGTCGGCCCGCAGAACTGAATCTTCGCCTCTTCACGCAGGGCTTGTGGCAATAGCCCGAACAGGTCCTGAACGAATTGATCCTTGACCGGAGTGGTCAGGTCGAGGGTGTGCAGCGGCAGCTCGTCGGCCAGCACCTGCTGAATCGCCTCAATCACCACCGGATGGTTGTGCCCCAACGCCAGGGTCCCGGCTCCGGCCAGGCAATCGATGAACTGACGCCCTTCGATATCTTCAACATACAGACCACGGGCTTTTTTCAATGCCAGCGGTATACGTCGCGGGTAGCTGCGGGCATTGGACTCTTGCTGCTTTTGACGGGCCAGCAAGGGCGACTCTTCGAAGTGATAAAGCACCTCACCGGCGTCCACGTCTGCGGACACCGGCAATGGTTGGGCAAGGTTGATAGCGACTGACATCGGGGAAAACCCTCGCAAGCAAGCGGATGTGCCCGGCACGCGCCTGTAAGCAGATGTGTGTCGGGTTGTTATCGCTTGAAAAACGCTTCAGCGTCTCGCGGATTTAGCCGAATCCGATGCCGAACAAGATTTTTCCCACATTTAACCAGGCTGGGGCGACGTCCCGCGCAAGGGAATCTGCAGCTGCACCCGCAGGCCGTCACTGCGGCTGTCGAAGCGCAGCGAACCGGCACAGCGCTGGACGATGGCCTGGACAATGGCCAGGCCCAGCCCGCAACCACCACTCTGGTCATTACGCCAGAAGCGTTCGGTGAGGCGCTCAAGGTCCTGATCGGCAATACCCGGACCGTGGTCACGCACCAGAAAAGCCACTTGGCCCTTCTCCATCTGCACCGCCAGCTCTACCGGCGCCGGGCCACGGGTATGTCGCAAGGCGTTGTCGAGTAGGTTGCGCAAGGCGGTCACCGCCAACGGTGAAGGCATGCCCAGGTAGGCTTTAGCGGCGTCGGGTGCCAATTGCAGGTCGATGCGTTGCGAATCACCCAGACCGGTGTCCTGAATTGCCTGGCGCGCGACCTGCTCGGCGCTGCACTGCACGCCGTCCTCGAACGACAGGCTGCCTTCGACCCGTGCTAACAGCAGCAGCTGTTCAAGCGTCCGGTGCAAACGGTCGGCGCCTTGCTCGGCGTGTTCCAGGGCTTGCTCGCGAACCTCGCCATCCGTCATGCGCGCCACTTGCAGGTGGGTCTTGATCGCAGTCAGGGGCGTGCGCAGCTCATGGGCGGCATCGTCGGTCAGGCGTCGCTCGCGCTCAATGGTCTGGGCAATGCGCAAGAACAACTGGTTTTGGGTGTCCAGCAGCGGCTGCAACTCACTGGGCAAGGCGCGCACTTGTAACGGTTCAACGGCATCGGGACTACGCCGACGCAAGGCATCACGCATGCGATTGAGCGGGGCCAGGCCTTTGCCAATACCAATCCACAACAACCCCAAGCTGCCGAGCAAGGCCACCAGCACCGGTGCCGAGGCCGCCAGCAGGATTGAGCGGTTCAACGCCTCGCGCTCTTGGTGACGGTCAGCCGTGGTGATACGCACATCGCCGCGGTAATAGGTGAAAGTCCGCCAGCGTGCGCCATCAATGGTCTGGTCATGAAAGCCGCTGCGGTCGTCGTCGATCTTGTGTTCCTGGTTATGGTTACGGGCAATGATTTCGCCGCGTAACGAGCTGACCTGACACGCCATGCCATCCGGCACGCTGAGTTGATCGGCACTGAGCTGAGTGCCCTCGCCCTTGGCCACCAGCGGTTGTGGCAACTGATCAATCAACCCGGCCACCATGCGTGCCGATGCCACCAGACGCTGGTCGAGGGAAAACATCATCTGATAACGCAGGTCTCGCAGCATCCACGCCGCGGCCAGCATCCAGATCAGCACGAAGGCGGTCCCCAGAATCAGGGTCAGGCGCAGGCGCAGGCTCATGGCGGTGAAACCTCAGGCAACTGCGCAGGCCCCAGACGATACCCCAGGCCGCGTACGGTTTCGACAATGCCATTGCCCAACTTGCGGCGCAGGTGATGGATGTGCACGTTCAAGGCGTTGCTTTCCACTTCATCGCCGAAACCGTAAACACTGTCCTTGAGTTGTTCACTGGACAGCACCCGGCCACGGTTTTGCAGCAGGGCCTGCAACAGGGCCTGCTCACGCCGGGACAGATCGACCGGCACCCCGCCCAGGCAGGTTTCTCTGCTACTGGGGTCGTAGCTGAGTGGGCCGTGTTCGATGATATTGACCGCCCGCCCCGCGGCGCGGCGCAACAGGGTGTGCAGACGAGCAGCCAGCTCGCGCAGGTCGAAGGGTTTGAGCAGGTAGTCATCGGCACCGGCCTGCAGGCCGTCGACCCGGTCCGTGACGGCATCACGGGCGGTGAGTACCAGCACAGGCAGGCTTTGGCCCTGGTGGCGCAAGCGTTGCAGCAGTTTGAGCCCGTCTTCATCAGGCAAGCCCAGGTCCAGCACCATGACATCGAAGCTGGCGGCCTGGAGCATGGCTTGCGCCGCAGCAGCCGTAGCCACCCGGTCCACGGTCATACCCTGGGCAGTCAGCCCGACGGCGATGCCGCCGGCAATCAGGTCGTCATCCTCGCAGAGCAGTACGTGCATGGTCGGTCTCGATACTAAAAGTGGCAGTGAAACGCAGGCGGATTAAGCCAGGATTATGCCGGGTCAAGGCCGAATCGTCGCGCTTGGGGCGACAATCGACTGCAGGGTTAACACTCGGTTAATCGCGCTCGGCCAGGATCGGCCACTTATCGCACTGCCAAGGTTTGAAGATGCGCACTTTACTCATTGCCCTGATGCTGCTGTTGAGCAGCCTGGCCCAGGCCAACCCTTTCACCCAAAGTGATTTCCTTGCGGTGGACAAAGCCTTCGTGTTCAGCAGCGAGCGGCTCGATTCCGGGCAGATGCGCCTGCACTGGAAAATCACCGACGGCTACTACCTGTATCAAAAGCGCCTGAAGTTCGACGGCCTAGCCGTGGAGCAACAGCCAGTCCTGCCTGAAGCCTTGCCCCATGAGGATGAATACTACGGCCAGACACTGGTGTATCGCGGCGAGCTTGAAATACTACTTCCCGCCAGCGCCACTGGCCAATTACGCATGGGCTGGCAAGGTTGCGCCGATGCCGGGTTGTGCTACCCACCGCAGACCAATCTGGTCAGCCTGAGCCCCACCAGCGTCGACGCGCAAGCCAGCGATCAGGCCAGCGATCAAGTCCTGGCCGGCGGCCTGCAGCAGTCAAGCCTGGCCTGGAGTCTGCTGGCCTTTCTGGGCCTGGGCCTGCTGCTGGCCTTCACTCCGTGCTCATTGCCAATGCTGCCGATTCTCGCCGGCCTGGTCCTTGGCAACGGCGTCAGTGCCCGCCGCGGTTGGGCTCTGGCCAGCGTGTATGTGCTGAGCATGGCCCTGGTCTACGCCGCCCTCGGGGTTATCGCCGCGCTGCTGGGTGCCAGCCTGCAGGCCTGGCTGCAACAACCGTGGATACTTGGCTCTTTGGCTGCGCTGTTTGTATTGCTGGCGCTGCCGATGTTTGGTGCCTTCGAGCTGCAATTGCCGACCTTTGTGCGTGATCGTCTGGAGCGCGCCGGGCATGGCACCCGTGGTGGCAACCTGTATGGCGCAGCGCTCCTCGGTGCCCTCTCCGGCTTGTTAATGGGGCCATGCATGACCGCGCCGCTGGCTGGCGCCCTGCTCTACATTGCCCAGAGTGGCAATGCCGTACACGGCGCCCTGGTGCTGTTTACCTTAGGCATCGGCATGGGCTTGCCGTTGCTGCTGTTGGTCACCCTTGGCAACCGCTACTTGCCACGCCCCGGCGCCTGGATGAACCTGGTCAAAGGCCTGTTCGGCTTTGTGTTCCTGGCCATGGCCTTGTATACCCTGCGCACCGTGCTGGAACAGTCGCTGTGGCTGGGACTGGCCGGCGCCTGGCTGATCGCCCTGGCCTGGGCTGCGTGGCCGGCGTTGCACGGGGTGCGAGCGATCCGCGCGGTCCCCCTGTTGCTCGGCTTCTGGGGCAGTCTGCTGGTCATTGGTGCCGCCGCCGGTGGCGATGATCCTTGGCAGCCGCTACAGCCTTTTCGTGCAGGCAGTGGCGCCGTCGCCAGTACAGTTCACAGCGATGCCTTCATCACCGTCAGCCAGCCCGCCGAGCTGCAACGCGAGCTGGATACCGCCAAGGCCCAGGGCCAGTGGGTGATGCTCGACTACTATGCCGACTGGTGTGTGTCGTGCAAAGTCATGGAAAAGCAGGTGTTTGCCCGCGCCGATGTACTGGCGGCACTCGACGGCGTTCGCTTGCTGCGCCTGGACGTCACCGCCGATGCGCCGTCGAGCCGCGCGTTGCTGCAACGCTACTTGGTGCCCGGGCCACCCAGCCTGATCTGGGTCGGCCCAGAGGGTAACGAGCGCCGCAGCCGCCGTATCACCGGGGAAATCGATGCGAAGAACTTCCTCGAACAATGGGCCCAGACCCGGAGTCAAGGCTGATGCTAACCGTTAACCTCGGGCCGCTGACCATGGCCGTCGATCACCTGTTGTTGCTCTGCGCCCTGACGCTGGCCACCCTGGTGGGCTGGCGCGTAGCCAAGCGTGGCGGCGACAACCCTGAATCAGTCCTGTTCAGCCTGTTTCTGCTGGGATTGCTCGGCGCACGGCTGGGGTTTGTCCTGAGCTACTGGCCGATGTACCGCGACGATCCCGTGCAGATCATTGACCTGCGCGATGGCGGCTTCCTGCTCTGGCCGGGATTGCTGGTGGTCGCTGTCGGTGGGTTATGGCGCGGCTGGCGCCGCCCGACGCTACGTCGCCCGCTCGGCTGGGGCCTGTTCAGCGGCGCGCTGTTCTGGCTACTTGGCAGCCTGGCCAGCCACCTCTATGAACAAGGCACGCAATTGCCGGAGTTGAGTCTGCAAAAGGCCAACGGCCAAGCCGTGCAACTGAGCACCTACCGTGGCCGACCGCTGGTGATCAACCTCTGGGCCACCTGGTGTCCGCCGTGCCGCCGTGAAATGCCGGTGCTGCAACAAGCGCAGCACGAGCACCCGGACATCACCTTCCTGTTCGTCAACCAGGGCGAAACCCCGCAGACAGTCAGCACCTTCCTCGCCACCACCGGGCTGAACTTGTCCCATGTGCTGTTTGACGGCGGTGGCCAACTGGCGCAGCGGGTCGGTTCCATGGCCCTGCCCACCACCCTGTTCTACAACGCCGACGGCCGCCTGGTCGGCAGCCACCTGGGCGAGCTGTCGCGGGCAAGCCTCAGCCACGCCCTGGAATCCTTCGAACGCACACCTGCGCCTGCCGTCACCAACACTTCAAGGAATGACACATGCACGCTTTGCTGAAACTGCCCCTGACCCTCACCTTCGGCCTGTTGGCCAGCCAGGCCGCCATGGCTGAAACTCTCCCCAAGGCCGTGCAGCAGATGGAGGCCAAGGGGGTAAAGGTCAAAGGCAGCTTTGATGCCCCCAACGGCCTGCGCGGGTATGCGGCCGAATACCAGAATCGGGGAATGGCGTTGTACCTGACGCCTGATGGCAAACATGTGCTGGTGGGTAGCCTGTTCGACGAGCAAGGCAAGGATCTGAGTGCGGCACCGCTGGAAAAACTGGTCTATGCACCGATGGCCAAAGAAGTCTGGGCAAAGATGGAAAAGACCGCCTGGATCGCCGACGGCAAAGCCGACGCCCCACGCATTGTCTACCTGTTCAGTGATCCCAACTGCCCGTACTGCAACATGTTCTGGCAACAGGCACGGCCCTGGGTCGAGTCGGGCAAAGTGCAACTGCGTCACATCATGGTCGGTATCATTCGCGAAGACAGCCCGGGCAAGTCAGCAGCGCTGTTGGCCAGCAGTGACCCGGTCCAGGCTCTGAACAAACACGAGAAGGCTGGCAAGGCCAGCAGCCTCAAGGCCCTGGAAAAAATCCCGGCTGCGGTTCAAGCCAAACTCGATAGCAACCTGGCACTGATGGAGGAATTGGGTCTGTCCGCGACCCCGGCCATTTTCTATCTGGATGAAAACCAGCAATTGCAGACCCAACAAGGCGCACCTCGGCCAGATACGCTCGGCAAGATTCTGGGCAAACGTTAAAGGCATCTGCAGCGCCCCCCGTACCACGGGGGATCGCTGCCTGTCCCGGTCCTTACAGTGCTTCGAGCTCGGCCATCAGGTCACTGAGACGATCGACCTTGTCGTCGCTCAACTCACTGGCCTTGAGGCCTTCCACGTAGGTTGCAAGTTCCTCGACGGTGCTGCACTCGAACATCGCCCGCAATGGCACGTTCAGTTGCAGCGCCTTCTGCACCCGTGAAGCAATCTGGGTGGCCAGCAGGGAATGCCCGCCCAACTCGAAGAAATTGTCACGTACACCGACCTTTTCAGCTTTGAGCACCTCGGCCCAGATATCCGCCAGGGTCTGCTCCAGTTCGCTGCGCGGCGCCAGGTAGCCCTGGCTATGCTGAGCGCCGAAGTCAACGGTCGGCAGCGCCTTGCGGTCGAGCTTGCCATTGGCATTGAGTGGCAGTTGCTTGAGCCAGGCCCAATGCAGCGGGACCATGTACTCAGGCAGTTCGGCGCGTAAGCGGTGCTTGATTTGCTCAAGCAGCAAAGCGGTATCCGCTAGCGCATCGCTAGCCACCAGGTAGCCAACCAGGTGCTTGCCGTTGACGCCCTCCTGAACCCCTACTGCCGCATCGCGAACCTCGACTTGCTCATGCAAGCGCGCCTCGATTTCACCCAACTCGATACGGTAGCCACGGAGCTTCACCTGGTGGTCAATGCGTCCGACATATTCGAGCACGCCATCAAGGCGTCGCCGCGCCAGGTCACCGGTACGGTACAAGCGCTCGCCCGGCGCCCCGAACGGATGCGGGATAAATGCCTGGGCGGTGCGCACTGGATCGCTGACATAACCGCGCCCCACACCAGTACCGGCAACACACAATTCACCGACTGCCCCCAGCGGTACTAACGCTTGGTCATCACCCAACAGGTACAGACGGTTGTTGTCGGTCGGCGTACCAATCGGCAAGTAGCTGCCGCGGGTCGACCCCGCATCAACACGGAAGAACGCCACGTCATCGGAGCACTCTGCCGGCCCATAGGCATTGACCAGGCCAATCTGTGGATAGCGCCGCAACCACTGCGAAGCCAGTTCTGGCGGCATTGCCTCGCCGGTTGGCAGCATCCAGCGCAGGCCGTCCAATTGCTGCTGCTCGTTGGCAAGCATGCCCTGGATTAGCGACGGCACGCTCTCCAGCACGGTGATACCGTAGGCCTGGACGTGCTCGAGCAGGCCGTGCGGATCGTGGGCAATGGCATTCGGCACGATCGCCACCTGGGCACCGAACAGCGGTGCTGCGAGGAACTGCCAGACCGAGATATCGAAGCTTTGCGAGGCGGTCTGGGCGATCACATCCTGATCGTCCAACTGCAGGTACGGCACCTTGCTCAACTGGTTGTTGAGCATGCCGCGTTGCTCGACCATCACTCCCTTTGGCAAGCCGGTAGAGCCCGAGGTGTAGATCACATAGGCGAGGTTGTCCGGGGCACTGTAGATACCCGGATTAACCTCCGGCAGCTCGCTTCCCTGCACCTGCTCCCAGATCAGCAACTTCGGCCGCCCTGCGCATGACAACTCATCCAGCAGTGCACGCCCCTGTTCCACGCAAGCCTGGCTGCAGACCAGCACCGGTGTATGGCTGAGTTCGACGATACGTTGCAAACGCGCGGTCGGCAGGCCAGGATCGAGCGGCAAGTAACCGGCACCCGCCTTGAAGCTGCCAACGATCATGCCCAGCAAGGGCAGATCACGCTCAGCCAGCAGCGCCACCGGTTGGTCCAAACTCACCCCGGCGGCGATCAACGCGTGACCGAGGCGGTTAGCCTGGCGGTTGAGTTCGGCGTAGCTGATCGACTGTTCGAGGCAGCGCGCAACCGTACGTTGCGGATGGGCTGCAACGCGTGCTTCAAACTGCGCCACATAACTCTGCTCAAGGTTGTAGGCCCGCTCACTGCGATTGCAGTCTTCAAGCAGGAAGCACCGCTCCGGTTCACCCAGCAGTGGCAGCGCACTCATGTCACCCTGGAAGCCATCGGCCAAGGCCAGCAGCAGGCGTTTGAACTCGGCCAGCAGGCGCTCGACCGTCGACGCGTCGAAATAGCGCTGGTCGAACGACAGGTGCAGCCCCAGGTCATCGCCTGGATAGCAGACCGCAGTCAGGGGGAAGTTGGTGTGGGTACGGCCAGAGTCGGAGCTGGCATTCAGGCTCTGCGCCCGGTCCAGTACCGCGACCTCCACCGGTGCGTTCTCGAACACGAACAGGCTGTCAAACAAGGGCTGGCCCTTGGGCAACTCACTGCATTCTTGGATGCTCACCAATGGCAGGTACTCGTACTCTCGCAGTTCCATGTTGCGTTCGAACAGGCCTTTTAGCCAGTGCTGGACGCTGCAACGCTCACCGGCAGCCGGCAGTTTCACCCGCAAGGCGATACTGTTGATGAACAGCCCGACCGTGCGCTGCATCTGCGGCATGCTCACCGGCCGGCCAGCCACTGTCACCCCGAACAGCACATCACGTTCGCCGCTGTAGCGGCTCAACACCAGCGCCCAGGCCGCCTGGGCGAATGTATTGATGGTCAACTGATGCGCCTGGGCCAGTTGACGCAGGCGAGCGCCATCGGCGACGTCCAGGCGGGTGTAACAGTCGCCGACGATCATCCCGGCGTTCTCGCCACCATGGTCACGCAGCAACGGCCGGTCGCTCGGCACCGCAGTGCTGCGCTCAACGCCTTGCAGGTTGTCGCGCCACCACTGACGCGCCTCGTCCAGGTCCTGGTGCTGCAGCCAGCTGATGTAGTCGCGGTAACGCGGCGGCACCGGCAACTGCGCCTCGCGACCTTCGCCCAAGGCCAGGTACAGCTCGAAGAAATCGTTCATCAGCAACGAGCGGCACCAGGCATCGATCAGGATGTGATGGTTGCTCATCATGAACCAGTAGCGCTCGACGCCGACCCGGATCAGGCGCAGATGGAACGGCGCCTGTTGCAGCAGATCGAAGCCGGCTTCACGCTCCTGTTTGTGCAGCGCCTGCAAGCGAGCTTCCTGCTCCTCCTCGGCAAACTCGCTCCAGTCCAGATAGTCGAGCCTGGTGCTGCCCTGCTTATGGATGATCTGCAGCATGGCTTCGCCAGCGTTCCAGCTGAACGATGCGCGCAACGCCTCGTGGCGTGCAACCACCGCCTGCCAGGCCTGGGCGAAGCGTTGCGGGTCGAGGGCACTGTTGATCCGATAGCGGTCCTGCATGTAGTAGATGCCGGTGCCCGGTTCGAGCAAGGTATGCAGCAACAGCCCTTCTTGCATCGGTGTCAGTGGATAGACGTCGTCGATCTGCGCGGCGGGTACCGGCAAGCTGTCGATCTGTTCCTGAGTCAGTTGTGCCAGAGGGAAGTCCGACGGCGTGAAGCTGCCGCTGCCTGGGCTCAGGCAGTGCTCGATCAGGCCCAGCAGTTCCGCTTTATAGGCCTGAGACAGTTGATCAATGGTGGGTTCATCGTAACGTTCACGGCTGAAGGTCCAGCGCAATTGCAGCTCACCGGCATACACCTGACCATCGACACTCAACCAGTTGGGCAGCGGCGCCTCCAGGTCATGAGCCATCCCGGCGGGTTCATCCACCGGCTGAAACAGCGCATCGGCCTGAAACTGCTGGTCGAACTGGCCAAGGTAGTTGAAGGTGATGCGCGCCTGCGGCAGGGCTGCCATGGCTTCGCGCACCGGTGTGTCGGCCAGGTAGCGCAACACACCATAGCCCAAGCCTTTATGGGGCACCTGGCGCAGTTGCTCCTTGATCGCCTTGATCGACGCCGCCTGCCCAGGCCCGCCGTCATCCAGCGCAGGGCTGAGGCTGAGCGGGTAGGCAGTGGTGAACCAACCGACACTGCGGGTCAGGTCCATGTCGTCGAACAGGCTTTCCCGACCATGACCTTCCAGTTGCACCAGCACCGAGCTGTCACCACTCCAGCGACACAAGACACGCGCCAGGGCGGTCAACAGCAGGTCATTGACCTGGGTGTGATAAGCCGCTGGCGCCTCCTTGAGCAATTGCCGGGTCTGTATAGCGTCCAGGCGCACGCTGAGGGTCTGCGCCTGCTTGTGCACGTTCGACCCCTGCGGGTGATCACACGGCAGCTCTCGGTGAGCGACGCTCAACTGGGTCTGCCACCAGTGCTGTTCGTCGCGCAGCGAATCGCTGCTGGCATAGGTCAGCAGGCGTGTGGCCCAATCGCTCATGGCCCGGGTCTTCGCGCCCAGCGCCTGACCACGGTAAAGCGCTTGCAGATCTTCAAGCAGAACTCGCCACGACACACCGTCGACCACCAGGTGATGGATCGCCAGCAGCAAGCGCTGCTGGCCGTTGCTGTCTTCGACCAGCAAGGCGCGCAGTAGCGGGCCATTGTGCAAGTCGAGGCTGCGTTGCACGTCACTGTAGAGGGCCTGGCAATCAGCAAAGCTGCTGACCGATACCTGCCAGAGCAGTTCGCGGTTTTCGCCGTCTACATAATCGCCCTGCCACTGACCACCCTGGACGCTAAAGCGCAGGCGCAGCGCATCGTGCTGCGCCACCAGTTGCTGCAGGGCCTGCTCCAACGTCTTGGGCCACAAGCGCTCGCCTGGCGCCAGCAACAGCGCCTGGTTCCAGTGCTGCGGTTGCGGCACATCGCTGTCGAAGAACCACTGCTGAATCGGCGTCAACGCTGCACGACCGCTCAATGGGCCTTGATCGATCTGACTGTCCTCGCTGCCGCTAACCACAGCGGCCAAGGTCTGGATGGTCTGATGCTGGAACAGGTCACGCGGGGTGAAATGCAGACCTGCCTGGCGGGCCCGGCTGACCACCTGGATCGACAGGATCGAGTCGCCACCCAGTTCGAAGAAGTTATCCTGCAAACCAACCCGCGGCACATTCAACACCTCACCCCACAGGTCTGCCAATTGCTGTTCAAGCGCGTTACGTGGTGCTTCATAGTGCTCGCGACCTTGGACCAGGTCCGGTGCTGGCAGCGCGCGACGGTCAAGCTTGCCGTTACCCATCAGCGGCATTTGCGCGAGCAATACCAGGTGCGTCGGCACCATGTAATCCGGCAGGTGCAGACGAAGCTGAGCCTTGAGTGCGTCACGCAAGGCAAGCTGTTCAGCCGCCTCGGCAAGGGCCTGATCGCAGACCAGGTAACCAATCAACTGTTTACCGCCTGGCATGTCCAGGGCCAGCACCGCCGCCTCGCGCACCGCCGGATGCTCCAGCAGACGCGTTTCGATTTCACCAAGCTCAATGCGGAATCCGCGAATTTTCACTTGCTGGTCAATACGCCCTACATACTCCACCAGCCCGTCAGCACGCTGACGCACCAGGTCACCGGTGCGGTACAAGCGCCCGCCATCAGCGCTGAACGGGTCAGCGACAAAACGTTCGGCACTGAGCCCGGGCCGCGCATGGTAACCCTGGGCCAAACCAGCGCCACCCACATACAGCTCACCGATAGCGCCCTGAGGCAGCAACGCCAGATCGGCGTCCAGAATGTACGCCATGCGGGCACCAACCACGCTGCCGATCGGCACGCTGCCAGCACCGGCTGGTATTTGCTCGGGCGCAAGGCACGCCAGTGGCATGACGACGGTTTCGGTCGGGCCGTAGGCGTTGAAAAACTGCTGCGGTGCAAATGCCTGGCGAATCCGCTGCAGGTGTTCGCCCGTCAAAGCTTCACCGCCGGTGATGCACAGGCGCACCGCCAGGGTGTCGTTACGGCTGGCCAACCATTGCGCCAACTGGCTGCCATAGCTTGGCGTAAAGCCGAGAACCGAAACCTGTTGCTCGCGAATCAGCGTGCAAATTTCCTCCGCGTCCCACTGCCCTTGGGCGCGCAATACCACCCGCGCGCCACACAGTAGAGGAACCAGCAAACGTTCAGTAGCGGCGTCGAAGTTGATCGAATAGAAATGCAGCTCGCAGTCATCGCTACGCATGCCGAAACGTTCGATGACCGCCTGGCAGTGCATGGCGATCTCGCCACGGCTGACGACCACGCCTTTGGGCTTGCCGGTGGAGCCGGAGGTGTAGATCAGGTAGGCCTGATGACCCGGCAGACTTTGCATGGCCAGGGCTTCGCTGCTGACTGCAGCGACGGCCGGGCCATCGTCTTCCAGACTCCATCGACTAACCTGTTTGGGCAACTCACCCAGTGCCTGGAACAGGCTGCGCTGACCAAGCAACAAGCTGATGCCGCTGTCCTCGATCATGTAATGCAAGCGTTCCAGCGGGTACTCCGGGTCCAGTGGCACGTAGGCGCCGCCGGCCTTGAGAATAGCCAGCAGGCCCACCACCATCTCCAGCGAACGTTCCAGCGCCAGACCAACCCGCACCTGCGGGCCAACGCCGCGTTCGCGCAGCACCCGCGCCAACTGGTTAGCACGCGCATCCAGCTCGGCATAACTGAGGTGCTGACCGGCAAAGGTCAGGGCCAAGGCCTGTGGCTGGTGCGCCGCTTGCGCACTGAACAAGCCTTCGATGGTCTGGCCCAGGTCAGCTGCAAGGTTGCCCTCAAGGCTGTCACGCAACCGCTGTTGTTCGTCTGTGCCCAGCATCGGCAATTCGCACAGGCGCTGCGTAGGGTTGTCGAGCATCGCCGTCAACAGGTTCTGCCAGTGTGCGGCCATCTGGGCAATGCGCGGCTCGTCGAACAGGTCGCAGCTGTAGGTCAGGCAGCAACCCAGGCGACGGTCGAGGTCAGTCACTTCCAGGTTCAGGTCGAACTTGGTTGCCCGGGCGTCGTTGACCAGATAGTCCACCTGCATGCCCGCCAACTGCCGGCTCTGCTGGAACGCCCAGCGCTGAACGTTGCACATCACCTGGAACAACGGGTTGTAGGCAGTGCTGCGCGCAGGCTGCAGCGCTTCGACCAGTTGATCGAACGGCAGGTCCTGATGGGACTGGCCCTCGATCACAGTCTGGCGGACCTGGTCGATCAGATCGCCCACGCGCATTTGTCCGTCAAGTTCGCAGCGCAGCACCTGAGTGTTGAGGAAAGCACCAATCAATCCTTCGCTTTCCGGGCGGATGCGGTTGGCCACCGGTGCACCGATACGCAGGTCTGATTGCCCACTGTAGCGATAGAGCAGCACTGCCAGGGTCGCGGTCATGGTCATGAACAGGGTCAGGCCGCGTTCAGCGTTGAAGGCGCGTACCCGTGCCGCCAACTGTGGGCTGAGGTCGAAGCGATACAGCTCGCCACGGTGACTTTGCAGCGTTGGTCGTGACCGGTCAGTTGGCAGTTCCAACACCGGATGCTGGTCACCGAGCTTGGCTTTCCAGTACGCCAGCTGGCGCTGACCTTCACCATTTTCCAGCCACTGGCGCTGCCAGACGCTGTAGTCCAGGTACTGCACCGGAAGCGGTAACAGCGGCGATTCACGCTCATCGACAAAGGCTTCGTATAACTCACCCAACTCACGGGCAAAGATGTCCATGGCCCAGCCTTCGGTGACGATATGGTGCAGGGTCAGAACAAAGTAATGCTCCTGCTCAGCGGCCTTGACCAGGCAGGCACGCAGCAGCGGCCCACACTCCAGGTCGAACGGCTGATGCGCCTGTTCATCGGCAAACGCCTGCAGGCGTTGCTCGCGCAGGCTCAGGCTATCGGCAGAAAAGTCCTGCCACTGCATGTGCAGGCTACTGTCGCTGTGCACGCACTGGTACGGCACGCCGTCAATGCTCGGGAAGGTTGTGCGCAAGGTCTCGTGACGCACGATCAATGCTTGCAGGGCCTGTTCGAAACGGCTGACGTCCAGCACTCCGCGCAGCCGCGCCATGCCGCCGACATTGTAGGCCGGGCTGTCCGGCTCCATCTGCCAGAGAAACCACATGCGTTGCTGGGAGTAGGACAAGGGCACGGCCTGACGCCGATCGATGCGCGCGATCTCGCCCTGCAAGTTATGCGCCCCACTGTGCTGAATGCGCTCGACCGCAGTGGCAAAGGCACCCAACTCGCTGGCTTCGAACAATACGCGCAACGGCAACTCGACATTGCAGGCCTGACGGCTGCGGGAAATGATCTGGGTCGCCAGCAACGAATGGCCGCCCAGGGCGAAGAAATCATCCTGCAGACCGACCTGCTGCAGCCCCAGCACCTCGCGCCAGATAGCGGCGATCTGCTGTTGCAGTGCAGTGTGCGGCTCGACGTGTTCACGGCTGGTCCATAGCGGTTCCGGCAGCGCTTTGCGCTCTACCTTGCCACTCGGGCCGAGGGGCATTTGCACCAGGTGCATCAACAGCGCCGGCACCATGTAGGCCGGCAGTTGTTCGGCCAATGCCTGCATCAGTGCCGCGGTGTTTTCCACGCCGCTGTAGTAGCCGACCAATTGCGCACCGGCAACGGTCTGGCGAATCAACACCAGTGCCTGTTCGACGCCCGGTTGGCTCAACAGGCAGGCCTCGACTTCTTCGGGCTCGACACGAAAGCCACGCAGCTTTACTTGTTGATCGAGGCGCCCGAGGTATTCCAGAGCTTGCATGCTGGCCTGCCAACGGGCGCGGTCACCACTGCGATACAGGCGCTGCCCCTCGCCATCTGGCTCTGGTACGAAACGTTCGGCGGTCAACCCTGGACGGCCCAGGTACCCGCGTGCCAGCCCGGCGCCGCCCAAGTACAACTCACCAGGGACGCCCGGAGCGCTGAACTGCAGTTCGTCATCAAGCACGCGGCAGACGACGTTGGCCAACGGGCGACCAATCGGCGAGCGAGCCCCATCGCTTTCCTGGCAGTGCCAGTGGGTGACGTTGATTGCCGTTTCGGTCGGCCCATAGCGGTTGTGCAGTGCCACTTGAGGCAACAGTTGCAGCACTCGGTCGCGCAACGCGGCGGACAGCGCCTCGCCGCCAGAGAATAAACGCCGCAGGCTGCTGCAGCGGGCCGCCAGGGGTTCCTGGATGAACACCTGCAACAGCGCCGGGACAAAGTGCAAGGTGGTCACGCCATGCTCACGCACCAAGGCCGCGATGCGCTGCGGGTCGCGGTGTTCACCGGGGCCTGCCAGCACCAGCCGGCAACCAGTGACCAGCGGCCAGAAGCACTCCCAGACCGACACGTCGAAGCTGATCGGTGCCTTCTGCATCAGCACATCATGCTCATCCAGCGCGTAGCGTTCCTGCATCCACTGCAGACGCTCGGCCAAGGCCGCATGCGTATTGCCTACGCCCTTGGGCTGACCGCTGGAACCGGAGGTATAGATCACATAGGCGAGGTTATCGCCGTGCAGATGCAGGCCCGGTGGCTGACACGGCCAACTGTCGAGTTTGAGCTGGTCCATGGCGATGGCGCTGACACCTGGCACGTGTGGCAGCCGCTGCAACACATCACTCTGGCTGAGCAGCAAGCGCGCGCCGCAGTCAGCGAGCATGTAGGCCAGGCGTTCGGTCGGATAATCCACATCCAGCGGCACATAAGCGCCACCGGCTTTGAGAATGGCCAGCACACCGATCAGCAACTGCGGTGAACGTTCAGCGGCGATGGCCACACACACATCCGGGCCGACCCCCTTGTCACGCAGGTAATGGGCCAGACGATTGGCTTGCTGGTGCAAGCTGGCATAGTCGAGGCTACCGCCCTCCCACACCAGCGCAGTACGCTGCGGGGTCACTCGCGCCTGTTCGTTAAGCTGCTCAACAACCCCTTGCCGAGCCTGCGCCGCAGCCGCCTGCCCCCAGTGCAGCAATTGCTCATGGCCCTGGGCATCGAACAACTGCAGATCACCGATGGCCAAACTTGGTGCCGCGCAGGCCTGCTCCAGCAAACTCAGCAACTGCGTCGCCAAACGCTGCACACTGCTGGCGTCGAACAATTCGCTGGCATAGTCGAATGACAGCGACAGGCGTCCCTGATGATCTTCCTCACTGTGCAATTGCAGGTCGAATTTGGCCTCGCGACTGTGCCATGGCAGCTCATCGGCAAGCAGCCCGGGCAGGCGTCGCAACGCCCCCAGATCACGCTGCTGATGGTTGAACATGACCTGGAACAAGCCCTGTTCACGGGCGTCGGGCAAGGCGGCAAGTAATTGTTCGAAGGGCAGATCCTGATGGGCCTGGGCTTGCAGGGTGGCCTGGCGAACCTGGGCCAGCAAGTCGGCGAATGACAGGCGCGAATCGAGCTGGGCCCGCAGGACTTGGGTATTGATGAAAAAACCCACCAAACCCTGGGTTTGCAGACGTGGGCGGTTGGCATTCGGCACGCCAACGCGAATATCGGACTGCCCGCTGTAGCGGTGCAGCAGGCTCTGGAAGCCGGCCAGCAAGATCATGAACAGCGTGCTGTGGTGCTCGCCAGCGGTGCTGCGCAGTGCCTCGGCCAGCGCCGTCGGCACCTGCACGCTCAGACGCTCAGCCGATTTGCGCTGCTGACTTGAACGCGGGTAATCGGTAGCCAGGTCGAGTACCGGCTGAGCATCACCCAGTTGCGCCTTCCAGTAGCTCAGTTGCCGCGCCGCTTCGCCTTCGGCCAGCCATTGCCGCTGCCAGCTACCGTAGTCGGCATAGTCCAGAGTCAATGGCGGCAGTTCAGCCTGCTGGCCTTGGCAGTGGGCGGCGTACAGGCGCGAGAATTCATCGATAAGGATGTTCATCGACCAGCCATCGGCAATGATGTGGTGCAACGTTACCCACAACTGATGCTCCTCGCTGCCCAAACGTACCAGGGTCACCCGCAGCAATGGACCGGTGTGCAGGTCAAACGGTTGCTGCGCTTCCGCTTCCCGTCGGGCCAGCACTTGGTGGCTGTCGACCCCGCTCAGGTCCAGGTGCTGGATGTTCAACACCAGCGTCGGCTGAACCCGTTGCAGCGCTTGCCCCTGCTCTTCGCTAAACACCGTACGCAAGGACTCGTGACGCTCCACCAGAGCCTGGAAGCTGGCCTGCAACGCGCACTCATCCAGTTCGCCACGCAAGCGCAACGCTCCGGGAATGTTATAGGCGGCGCTGTGCGGTTCCAGCTGCCAAAGCAGCCACAGGCGATTTTGCGCCAGCGATTGCGGCAACGTCTGGGCACGACTCAGGCGCTTGATTAGGTCATGGCCGCCACCGCCCTGCTGTTGCACCGCAGCCACCGCACTGCAGAAGTCGGCCAGTAATGGGGCTTCGAACAGGGTCCGTACGCTCAACTGCAAACCCAACTCATCGGCTAAGCGAGCAGTAAGCTGGGTGGCGGCAATAGAATTGCCGCCGAGGAGGAAGAAATGGTCGTCATCGGCCACCTGCTCCACCGCCAACTGCTCGGACCACAACCTTGCAATCAGGCTGTGCAACGGCTTGCCCTGAGCGCCGGTATCCACCGTGGCGCACTGCTGGGCATCGGGGAAACGCGCATAGCAATCCAGGCTGCCATCTTCCATACGCAGCCGACAGGCCGAACGCTGCAGCTTGCCACTGGAGGTTTTCGGCAAGGCACCCGGGTTGAGCAACAAGACCACCGCCGGCGCTTGCTGGCAGGCATCGGCGATCACCTGACGCAAGGTCTTGATCAGGCTTGCCGGAGTGACGATCTTCTGCACGTTGCGGCTGATTTCGACGGCAACGCCGATGCCCTCTTCACCCTGATCATCGACGGCGAACACCGCTACCCTGCCTTTGCGCAACACCTCAACTTCACGCTCCAAGGTCTTTTCCAGGTCCTGCGGGTAGAGGTTATGTCCACGTACGATCAGCATGTCTTTGAGACGACCGGTAACAAACAGCTCACCGTCGCGCAGAAAACCCAGGTCGCCGGTACGCAGCCAGGTTTGGCCACCCTGCTCGACAAAGGTCTTCGCCGTCGCCTGCGGGTTGCGCCAATAGCCTTTGGCGATGCTCGGACCACAGGCCCAGATCTCGCCGACCTGGTTGTCGGCCAGCACGTTCAACTGCTGCGGATCGACGACCTGCACAGCATGTTTGGGCTGACTGCGCCCACAACTCATCTGCACCGAATCAACACCGGGCTCTGCACTGTTGCGCGCCAGGGCTGCAGCATCCAGGGTCAAGGCGCCGATGCCCTGACCGCGGCGGCTGCCACTGACAAACAAGGTCGCCTCGGCCAGGCCATAGCTGGCGAAGAAACTCTGCGCGCTGAAACCACAACCGGCGAACTTCTCGGCAAAGGCCTGCAGGCTGTCCTGACGGATTGGCTCGGAACCGGAATAGGCCACACGCCAGCGGCTCAGATCGAGGTTCGCCAGGGCGGCACTGCTGACCCGCTCACTACACAGCCGGTAGGCGAAGTCGGGGCCACCGCTGATGGTCCCGCCGTGATCGCTAATCGCTTGCAGCCAGCGCTGGGGCCGGGCGAGGAAATAGGCCGGGGCCATCAACACGCATGGCACACCGCTGAAAATGGGCTGCAGCAATCCACCGATCAAGCCCATGTCGTGGTAAAGCGGCAACCAACTGACGATCACATCATCGGGGTTGAGGTCGATGCCGAAGCCGTGGCGGATCAACATCTCGTTGGCCACCAGGTTGCCATGACTGACCTGCACCCCTTTGGGCAGCGCCGTGGATCCGGAGGTGTACTGCAGGAAGGCGATGTCATCCGCCTGCAACGTCGGTGCTTGCCAGGCATCCGCCAGCGCTGCGTCAAGCCGGTCAACTGCCAGCAACTGCGGTGCAGTGTCCCCGGCCAGCACCTCCAGTGCTTGCAAGCTATCGTGCAGGGCGCTGGTGGTCAGCAGCAGGCGCGGCTCGGCGTCGGCGATGATCGACAGCAGCCGCTCCTGGTGATGACGCCGTGACGACTCTGGCGGATAGGCCGGCACGGCAATTACCCCGGCGTACAAGCAGCCAAAGAACGCCGCGACGTAATCCGGGCCACTGGGAAACAACAATATCGCCCGATCAGCGAAATCAGACCGTGCCTGCAGCACCGCAGCGATGGCCCGTGCGCGCTGGTCCAGGTCTTCATAGGTCAGCAGCGCCTCCTCTTGCGGATCGTCGGCCAAAAAGCGCAACGCTACCCGCTGCGGCGTTTGCGCCGCGCGTTGTGCCAATGCCTGGACCAGCGTAACCGGGAGTTCGAAGGCGTCCGTCATGGGAGGTTCCTGCCAGAGTCTGTACGTGAAGTCAGGGCTCGACAGTGGCGTGTTGCGGCTATGCGCGTGCACCTTGCATCTGTCGAGCGCCGGGAGATGTATCCAGAGAAACGGACGGACAGGGCAAATAATTAAGGTTCTTCTCAGATTGCCGGAGCAGGGACTCCAGAGGCTGAGTTGCTTGAGTTGCGGCTGGATTAAACACGCTTGCCAAGCCCCCAAGCCCAAGCCAAAGAGTTGCTCCTCTCGATAAGTAATTTGAAGCGGATCACACGCTGATGCTTATAGCGAAAAATTCGGAGATGAATTACTTTTCTCATTTGACAATAATTATCATTACGAATAGTTTGTCGCACGTCTTAGGAAGCATCCCAAAACTCAGAAAGCTTCCCTTCCCCGTTAGAGACAAGGTGATTTCCATGGCGGAACAACTGTCCACAAGTAAGTGCGATTCACCGTTACTCCAGGCGTTTGTCGACAACCGCAACATTCTGGTCAAAATCGCCGCCCGTATTACTGGCTGTCGCTCCCGCGCTGAAGACGTGGTGCAGGACGCATTCTTTCGCCTCAGCTCGGCGCCGCAGATCACCTCCTCGTTCAAGGCCCAGCTCAGCTACCTGTTCCAGATCGTGCGCAATCTGGCCATTGACCACTACCGCAAGCAATCCATGGAACTGCGTTACTCCGGCAGTGAAGAGGAAGGCTTGAACGTGGTGGTTCAGGGTGCTTCGCCGGAAGCTGCGCACATCAACTTCGCCACCCTGGAACATATTGCCGATGCATTGAACGAACTGCCGCAGCGCACGCGCTACGCCTTCGAGATGTATCGCCTGCACGGTGTGCCGCAAAAGGACATCGCCAAAGAACTGGGCGTCTCGCCGACACTGGTCAACTTCATGATCCGCGACGCCCTGGTGCACTGTCGGAAAGTCTCAAGCCAGAGGGCTTGAGAGCGGCAAGCGGCAAGCGGCAAGCACACGACCTACTTGCAGCTTGTAGCTTGTAGCTTGTAGCTTGTAGCTTGTAGCTTGCAACTTACAGCGTGAGCCTCAGGCGAGCCTAGCGCGCTCGAAGAAGCGTTCCCGTCCAAGTACCATCAAGGCCGCCCGCTTGTGCGGGAAGTCGAATTCTTTCTCGCAATGAAAGCGTTGATCGTGCATGTAGCCGATCATCTTGCTGTTGTCAGCCCGTGGCTCGGCGACCACCCGCTGGGTGCGCGGATCGTCGAGAAACAGGTAGTGCACCAACGCTGACAGCCAGCTGGCCACCTTGTGCGGCCCACGATGATGCTCTTCACCCACCAGCATGTGAATGCCGCGATCATAGTCATCGACCGCATAGAACGGGGCGATGCGATCTTCCTTGGCCCAGTAAGCCTCAAAATAGGCGAAAGGCTGATCATCGAAACAACCGATCAAGGTCAAGCTATGCGGGTCGGCGTGCAGCTTGCTCAAGTAGTCTCGATGCTGCTCGAGGCTACCGCCCTCCTGCCAGAAACTCTCCACCCGCGGGTTGTTCTGCCAACGGTTGAAGCGCTCAAGGTCCGCGTCGATCTCCAAGGTGCGCAAGGACACCCAGGCGCCCAGCCGTACATCGAAGCGCCGGTAAACCTCGCCACGGGGTTTCGGTGCACGGCGCGGATGGCGTTTGCCCTCGGTGATCTGCATCTGTTGCGGGTAGACAGTGGTGAATGGCTGCCCCAACCAGGGTTGCGGCAATTGCCAGAATTTCGTCCTTTCACAGCGATAAACACCGGCCTGAGGCTGCGTAATTAGCAAACCGCTAAGTAAAGCCTCAACAGGTGGCTCATTCAGGTGCCAGATCAGGCACTGGCAACTAGGATCGCGGGCGAACAACCAGTAGCACGTTGCCCACAGGGCCTGATGCAAACGGTCCTGAGCGAGACCGTCCAAGTGCACGTGCAGCGTATCGCCACGCACCAGACGCACACGAATCAGCGGCCTGCTTTCGAGCACAAGGCTCAGTTGACAGTCACTTTCATCGCCCTCCAGGCTGCGCCAGCGGGGTAAAGATAACGTTTGCGATGCGGTATCAAACGGCATGGTCGTGGCTCACAAAGGAAAAGGGCTCACCTGTGTGAACGTGATCGCCACAGCGAAATTTAGTCAGCCTCAGGCGCCGTCACACTGATCCGGTAAGGCTGAAAAATGCGTAGAAGTTCGCCGTTGTCGCGCAATTGCTGCAACAAGACGGAGAATGCCGGGCCGCTGATCGGTGCGTCAGGGCGTAGCAAGGCGTAATGATGATAGACCTGATCGACCCGCTGGGAGGTCAGTAACTGGCCAGCACTCTGCGGGTTGCGCACCAGAAAATCACTGAGGTAGGAACGGGTGACCAGAGCGACATCTGCGCGACCGCGTTGGACCATCAGTAGATTGCTGTCGTGAGAGTAGGTCAGGGTCGCGTTGTGGTGCGTGGTGAGGTAATCGGGATCGGGGTTGAAGCCGGCAAAGGCGTAGTGATAACCGCTGTACAGGGCCAGACGCTTACCGTGTAGGTCGGCGAAATAGCGCTCATCCCGATCGGGCTGAAGATGAGTGACGAACACCTCGGCATCTTCCAGGCCCATATCGACCGCCACGTGCTCGATGCCCTGCCAACCCCACTGCGGATTTTCGAAAATCGCCATGTCAGTACGCCCCTGGCGAAAATCACCGAATCGACGCGGGATCGAGGTAGGCACCAGAACGAAATGGTAGTGCTGCTGCGCGTTGTTCAGCGCCTCGACCAACTGCGGCAATAGCCCAGTCTCGGCCCCCTTTTCCGGGCGCACAGTATAAGGAGGGAAATGCGCCGCACCGACCTTGACCTCTACTGCCTCGACCGCTTGGGCCGGCGACGCCAGCCACAGGCTAGCGAACATGAACAGGAAAGGCACAGCCTGCGGCATGGACGTGGGAGTCAAAGCAACACACTCTTTGCGGGTCTTTACCGGAATCAGACTAAGCTAGGCGTTTTCCCGGCGCTGCACAACCATCGTTTGTGGCAAATTGCAGTTACCGGCAAAACGCCAGGGGATACCCCAAGCGTGCAAGTTTGGCTACGCTCTAGCGAGTCTTGCAAGGGAGCCTACTATGGGGCATTGGCTGGTGATCGACCTGGAAGCAACCACCGATGATGGTGGTTGGCCAGTCACGGATATGGAAGTCATCGAAATCGGTGCGACGCTGGTCAATCGACAGGGCCGGGAGGTCGACCATTTCCAGCGCTTCGTCAAACCACGGCGACGCCCACAACTCACCTCCTTTTGCCGCGAATTGACCCATATCAGCCAGGCCAATGTCGACGCGGCCGCGCCCTTCAACGAAGTCTGGGGTCAGTTCGAACGCTGGATTGGCCATCATCAGGGGCATCTGCAAGCCTGGGTCAGTTGGGGCGATTACGACCGCCTGCAACTGCTGCAGGAATGGCAACGGCATCAGTTGCATAGCCTGCTGGCTGAATTACCGCATATCAACCTCAAACAACGCTTTGCCAAGGCCCGTCAGCTCCAGCGCCCGTTAGGCCTTAACGGTGCCCTGCAACTGGCCGGCCTGCAGTTCTGCGGGGTGCAGCACCGTGCCCTTGAAGATGCGCGCAACACCGCACGCTTGCTGCCCTTGAGCCTACCGGCCAACGGCACCTGAAAGCGGATGACGGCGCCAGGCGCCTTGGGCATACTGGCCAACCTTTTCAGCCCCTTTTCAGGAGTCGCCCATGTTTAAGGTCAACGAGTACTTTGATGGCACGGTCAAGTCGATTGCTTTCGGCACTGCCGAAGGTCCGGCCACGGTCGGCGTCATGGCCCCCGGCGAGTACGAATTCGGCACGGCCCAGCGTGAAATCATGCACGTGGTGTCTGGCGCGCTGACCGTCAAGCTGCCGGATAGCGACAACTGGGAAACCTTCAGTGCTGGCAGCCAGTTCAATGTACCGGCCAACAGCAAGTTTCAGCTGAAAGTGGCTGTGGACACCGCTTACCTGTGCGAGTACCGCGGCTAAGCCAGGTACTGCACTGAACGCGTGGGAGCGGAGTCATCCGCTCCTACAGCAGCCGTCAGCGCAAAAACGCTGTAATTTTCTGCGCCGCCGTCGCCAGATGATCGGCATGACTGAATCCCGATGCTTTCAAAGGCTTCAGGTCATGATCCGCCGCCTCAAGCCAGCACAACTCAATCGTTGGCGATAACGTATAGACTTCCACCGCCTGCCGGTTGCCCAGCGCATCCCGTTCACCCTGAATGATCAGCGTCGGCGTCTTCAATTCAGCCAGGTGCGCCACCCGCGGCTTTTCCGGTTTTCCCGCGGCATAGAACGGATACCCCAGGCATACCAGCGCATCAGCGCCCAGTTCATCGGCCAGCAGACTGGCCATCCGCCCGCCCATTGACTTGCCGCCAATGGCCAGCACCCCAGTGACCAATGGTCGCACCTGTTGATACACCTCGCGCCAGCATTCGAGCAGTTTGACCTGCGGATTCGGAGGCCTTTTGCCACCATCGAGACGCCGCTGCGCCATGTAGGGAAACTCGAAACGCAACACGCCCAGGCCTTGTGCTGCCAGCCTTTGCGCCATTTCCTCCATGAACCCGCTGTCCATCGGCGCACCTGCTCCATGGGCCAGAATCAGACAGCCTGAAAGCGCGCCATCCCCCTGATTTTGCGGGGCATTCCAGCGCCAGCCTCGACGTTCGAGCAACTGCGCCCATTGATCCCCGTCAATACCGGCAACTTGCCCATTATTCATGCTTACCTCGCTATTTAGCCTGCCTATAACCGTGGATGGGAACCCATACATGAACACAACCAGCAGTACCGCCTACAACTACAAGGTGGTCCGCCAATTCGCCATTATGACGGTGGTGTGGGGAATCGTCGGGATGGGGCTCGGCGTTTTTCTCGCCGCGCAACTCGTCTGGCCTTCGCTCAACTTCGACCTCCCCTGGACCAGCTTTGGGCGCCTGCGCCCGCTGCATACCAACGCGGTGATCTTCGCCTTCGGTGGTTGCGCGCTGTTCGCCGCCTCCTACTATTCGGTCCAGCGAACGTGCCAGACCACCCTGTTCTCACCACGCCTTGCCGCGTTCACCTTCTGGGCCTGGCAATTGGTGATCGTGCTTGCCGCCATTACCTTGCCGCTGGGTTATACCAGTTCCAAGGAGTACGCCGAACTGGAATGGCCGATCGATATCCTGATCACCATCGTCTGGGTCGCCTACGCCGTGGTGTTTTTCGGCACTCTGATGAAGCGAACCACCAAGCACATCTACGTGGGCAACTGGTTCTTCGGTGCATTCATCATCACCGTGGCCATCCTGCACATCGTCAACAACCTGGAACTGCCGGTCAGCCTGACCAAGTCCTACTCCCTGTACAGCGGCGCCACTGACGCCATGGTCCAGTGGTGGTACGGCCACAACGCCGTGGGCTTCTTCCTGACCGCAGGCTTCCTCGGCATGATGTACTACTTCGTGCCCAAGCAAGCTGAGCGTCCGGTGTATTCCTATCGCCTGTCGATCGTGCACTTCTGGGCGCTGATCACCCTGTACATCTGGGCTGGCCCGCACCACCTGCACTACACCGCCCTGCCCGACTGGGCGCAGTCGCTGGGCATGATCATGTCGCTGATCCTCCTGGCACCAAGCTGGGGTGGCATGATCAACGGCATGATGACCCTCTCGGGCGCCTGGCATAAGCTACGCAGCGACCCGATCCTGCGTTTCCTCGTGGTCTCCCTGGCGTTCTACGGCATGTCGACCTTCGAAGGTCCGATGATGGCGATCAAGACCGTCAACGCCCTGTCGCACTACACCGACTGGACCATCGGCCACGTACACGCCGGTGCCTTGGGCTGGGTAGCGATGATCTCGATCGGCGCTCTGTACCACATGATCCCGAAAGTCTTCGGTCGTGAGCAGATGCACAGCATCGGCCTGATCAACGCGCACTTCTGGCTGGCCACCATCGGCACCGTGCTGTACATCGCCTCAATGTGGGTCAACGGCATCGCCCAGGGCCTGATGTGGCGCGCAGTCAACGCCGACGGCACGCTGACCTACTCCTTCGTCGAAACCCTGGTCGCCAGCCACCCTGGCTTCATCGTGCGCTTCGTCGGCGGGGCAATCTTCCTCACCGGCATGCTGCTGATGGCCTGGAACACCTGGCGCACCGTGCGTGCCCCGGTGACCGCGACCGCCCCTGCCGCTACGCAGTTGGCCTGAGGAGACCGAGATGAAACACGAAGTAATCGAGAAGAACGTCTTCCTACTGGTGCTGTTGATGGTGTTTGCCGTCAGCATCGGCGGCCTGACCCAGATCGTTCCGCTGTTCTTCCAGGATGTCACCAACAAACCGGTCGAGGGCATGAAGCCGTACACCGCGCTGCAACTGGAAGGCCGTGACATCTACATCCGCGAAGGTTGTGTGCAGTGCCACTCGCAGATGATCCGTCCGTTCCGCGCCGAAACCGAGCGTTACGGCCACTACTCGGTGGCCGGTGAAAGCGTCTGGGACCACCCGTTCCTGTGGGGTTCCAAGCGTACCGGTCCGGACCTGGCCCGTGTCGGCGGTCGTTACTCCGATGACTGGCACCGCGCGCACCTGTACAACCCGCGCAACGTCGTGCCCGAGTCGAAGATGCCGGCCTACCCATGGCTGGTAGCAAGCCCGGTCGACAGCAGCCACACCGAGACCAAGCTGCGCACCATGCGCACCCTCGGCGTGCCTTACACCGATGCGGATATCAGCGGTGCAGTGGAATCGATCAAGGGCAAGACCGAAATGGATGCCTTGGTCGCCTACCTGCAGGTGCTTGGCACCGCGATCAAGAACAAGAGGTAAGGGCCATGGACTTCACATTGGATATCGGCCAGCTGCGCGGCCTGGGCACCTTGCTGGTGGCCATCGCTTTCATCGGCCTGTCGCTGTGGGTGTTCAACGGTCGGCGTGACCGCGAGTTTGCCGAAGCAAGCCTGTTGCCGTTCGCCGATGACCGTATTGCACCTGCCGCCAACGAACCCGCACCGAGGAGTAACGGGCAATGACCACCTTCTGGAGTACGTACATCAGCGTACTGACCATCGGCAGCCTGATCGGCTTGACCTGGCTGTTGCTGGCCACGCGCAAGGGCGAAAAGCCGGGGACCAGCGACCAGACCATGGGCCACAGCTTCGACGGCATCGAGGAGTACGACAACCCGCTGCCCAAGTGGTGGTTCTGGCTGTTCGTCGGCACCCTGGCGTTCGGCGTTGGCTACCTGATCCTCTACCCGGGCCTGGGGAACTGGAAAGGCATCCTGCCGGGCTATGAGAACGGCTGGACCCAGGTTAACGAATGGCAGAAAGAAATGGACAAGGCAGACGCCAAGTTCGGCCCGATCTTCGCCAAGTTCGCTGCCATGCCGGTAGAAGAAGTGGCCAAGGATCCGCAGGCACTGAAAATGGGCGGCCGCCTGTTCGCCTCCAACTGCTCGGTGTGCCACGGCTCGGACGCCAAAGGCGCCTACGGCTTTCCTAACCTCACCGACAAAGACTGGCGCTGGGGCGGCGAGCCGGAGACCATCAAGCAGTCGATCATGAGCGGCCGCCACGGCGTCATGCCGGCCTGGGCCGACGTGATTGGCGAACAAGGTGTAGCTGATGTGGCCGGTTTCGTTCTGACCAACCTCGATGGCCGCAAACTGCCAGAAGGCACCAAGGCGGATGTCGCCAACGGCGAGAAACTTTTCGCCGCCACCTGCGTAGCCTGCCATGGCCCAGAAGGCAAAGGTACGCCAGCGATGGGCGCACCGGACCTGACGCATCCGCAAGCGTTCATCTACGGCTCGAGCTTCGCCCAGCTGCAACAGACCATTCGTTATGGTCGCCAAGGTCAGATGCCGGCACAGGAAGCCATCCAGGGTAATGACAAGGTTCACTTGCTGGCCGCCTATGTCTACAGCCTGTCCCAAGGTGAACCGGCTCAGACCGACAGCGTCACTGCCAAGTAAAATCATCGTGTAACTGAGCCTTGACCGAAACCGCCGCATCCCTCCGGATGCGGCGGTTCCGCTTCCCCCTTGCGACCAAGTGTCGCACCTCCCCCGCCACCCCGCCTTGCACCTGCCTTGATCGCAACTAAGCTTGTTGCCACAGCGACCGCATCCAAGGGCCCTTACCTTCCCTTGCGCAGTCGCCGCTGTTGAAGAATGCGTGCAAAGGCAGATGGGATCGGCTCGACCTCTTATTACCGGTTATTGAATAACGGAAAAGGGTCACAACAAGCCTGACCAATTGGACAAGAAAAGATGAATAACAGTACACATATCAAGCAGATAATTGTGTACACTTTGCCCGACAACATCGCTCGAAACAGCAGTAGAACGGGCTTTGGCAAAGGTCGGCGCGGGAGCCATCGCGTTGCAATAACCACACGGTTTATACATACTTGCGCCGATTTTTTAACCTACAAAAACACCCAAACCGTGGAACCTTAGAATGAGCACAGCAATCAGTCCGACTGCTTATAACTATAAGGTCGTCCGCCAGTTCGCCATCATGACGGTGGTCTGGGGGATCCTTGGCATGGGGCTTGGCGTCTTCATCGCCTCGCAATTGGTATGGCCCCAGCTGAACCTGGACCTGCCATGGACGAGTTTTGGACGCCTGCGCCCACTGCACACCAACCTGGTGATTTTCGCCTTCGGTGGCTGTGCACTGTTTGCCACTTCCTATTATGTCGTGCAGCGCACCTGCCAGACGCGACTGATTTCCGACAGCCTCGCGGCCTTCACCTTCTGGGGCTGGCAAGCGGTGATCGTCGGTGCGCTCATTACCCTGCCGCTGGGTTACACCACGACCAAGGAATACGCTGAGCTGGAATGGCCGATCGCCATTTTGCTGGCGATTGTCTGGGTCACCTACGGTGTGGTGTTCTTCGGCACCATCGTCAAGCGCAAGACCAAGCACATCTATGTCGGTAACTGGTTCTACGGTGCTTTCATCGTGGTCACCGCGATGCTGCACATCGTCAACCACGCGTCGCTGCCGGTCAGCCTGTTCAAATCCTACTCGGCCTACTCCGGCGCCACCGACGCGATGATCCAGTGGTGGTACGGTCATAACGCCGTAGGTTTCTTCCTGACCACCGGCTTTCTCGGCATGATGTACTACTTCGTACCGAAACAGGCCGAGCGTCCGATCTACTCCTATCGCCTGTCGATCGTGCACTTCTGGGCACTGATCACCCTGTACATCTGGGCCGGCCCGCACCACCTGCACTACACCGCCCTGCCCGACTGGGCTCAGTCGCTGGGCATGGCCATGTCGATCATTCTCCTGGCGCCAAGCTGGGGCGGCATGATCAACGGCATGATGACCCTCTCGGGCGCCTGGCATAAGCTGCGCACCGACCCGATCCTGCGCTTCCTCGTGGTATCGCTGGCGTTTTACGGCATGTCGACCTTCGAAGGTCCGATGATGGCGATCAAGACCGTCAACTCGCTGTCGCACTACACCGACTGGACCGTTGGCCACGTACACGCCGGCGCGCTGGGCTGGGTAGCGATGATCTCGATCGGTGCCCTGTACCACATGATCCCGAAAGTCTATGGCCGTGAGCAGATGCACAGCATTGGCCTGATCAATGCGCACTTCTGGCTGGCAACCATCGGTACCGTGCTGTACATCTCCTCGATGTGGGTCAACGGCATCACCCAGGGCCTGATGTGGCGTGCAATCAACGATGACGGCACTCTCACCTACTCCTTCGTCGAAGCGCTGCAGGCCAGCCATCCAGGCTTCATCGTCCGCGCCCTGGGCGGCGCGTTCTTCGCCTCCGGCATGCTGCTGATGGCCTACAACGTCTACCGTACCGTGCGCGCCTCGAAGCCGGCCGAAGCTGAAGCCGCCGCTCAGATCGCTGTAGTTGGAGCTCACTGATGAAGCATGAAGTACTAGAGAAGAATATTGGCCTGCTGGCCTTCTTCATGGTCATCGCCGTGAGCATCGGCGGCCTGACCCAGATCGTCCCGCTGTTCTTCCAGGACGTCACCAACAAACCGGTCGAAGGCATGAAGCCGCGCACCGCGCTGGAGCTTGAAGGCCGTGACATCTACATCCGCGAAGGTTGTGTGCAGTGCCACTCGCAGATGATCCGTCCGTTCCGTGCCGAGACCGAGCGCTATGGCCACTACTCGGTGGCCGGTGAAAGCGTCTGGGACCACCCGTTCCTGTGGGGCTCCAAGCGTACCGGTCCGGACCTCGCCCGTGTCGGCGGCCGCTACTCCGATGATTGGCATCGCGCGCACCTGTACAACCCGCGCAACGTCGTGCCCGAGTCGAAGATGCCCGCCTATCCATGGCTGGTCGAGAACCACCTCGACGGCAAGGACACGGCCAAGAAGATGGACGTCCTGCGTACCCTCGGCACGCCGTACACCGATGCAGACATCGCCGGTGCCCGCGACGCGGTCAAGGGCAAGACTGAAATGGACGCCTTGGTTGCCTACCTGCAAGGCCTGGGCACCATCATCAAAAGCAAACGGTGACATTGATGGATATCGGGATGATTCGTGGCCTGGGCACCGTCGTAGTGATGGTGGCCTTTATCGGCCTGGCGTTGTGGGTATTCAGTTCTCGGCGCAAGTCTGAGTTCGACGAAGCGACCATGCTGCCCTTCGCGGATGATCCCGAAGCCAGCAAGCACGTCGAGCAAGCGCAAGCGAAAGCGTCTAGGAGTAACAACGAATGACTACCTTCTGGAGTCTGTACGTCACCGTTTTGAGTCTGGGCACCATCTTCGCCCTGACCTGGCTGCTGCTGTCCACCCGCAAGGGCCAGCGCAGCGAAACCACCGAAGAAACCGTGGGCCATGCCTACGATGGCATCGAGGAGTATGACAACCCGCTGCCAAAATGGTGGTTCATGCTGTTCGTTGGCACCATCATTTTCGCGTTGGGCTACCTGGTGTTGTACCCAGGCCTAGGTAACTGGAAAGGCATCTTGCCGGGCTACCAGTACGTCGACAATGAGAAAAAGACCGAGTTCGCCAACGGTCAACCGGGCTGGACCGGTGTGCACGAGTGGGAAAAGGAAATGGCCCGCGCCGACGCCAAGTTCGGGCCGATTTTCGCCAAATTTGCAGCGATGCCTATTGAAGAAGTAGCCAAAGACCCGCAAGCCCTGAAGATGGGTGGCCGCCTGTTCGCGTCCAACTGCTCGGTGTGCCACGGCTCCGACGCCAAAGGTGCTTACGGCTTCCCTAACCTGACCGACAACGACTGGCGCTGGGGCGGTGACCCGGCAACCATCAAGGCAACCATCATGGGCGGTCGGCATGGCGTGATGCCGGCCTGGTCTGAAGTTATCGGTGAACAAGGCGTTGCCGACGTTGCCGCTTATGTCCTGACCAACCTCGATGGACGCAAACTGCCAGAAGGTGCAAAAGCCGATCCTGCCAATGGCCAGAAAATCTTTGCCGCCAACTGCGTGGCTTGCCACGGTCCGGAAGGCAAAGGCACCCCGGCCATGGGCGCGCCGAACCTGACCCATCCACAGGCATTCATCTACGGTTCGAGCTTCGCCCAGCTGCAGCAGACTATCCGTTATGGCCGTCAGGGCCAGATGCCTGCACAGGAATCGATTCAGGGCAACGACAAGGTCCACCTGTTGGCAGCCTATGTCTACAGCCTGTCGCACCAGCCTGAAAAAACCACCGACGCGGAGTAATCCATCGGTTTCAAGAGAGCCCCGTCAGTGCAAACTGCCGGGGCTTTTTTGTAGCAGCCGACTTTGCCAGCGATGCAGATACCGCACAGTAGCAGGCACCCTGCTGATTCTTTCGCCAGCAAGGCTGGCTCCTACAGGCACAACAGAGACTGCTTTGGCATGACCTGGATCAATTGACACAGGCCGATACACTATTACCCACGTTTACCCAACGCGGCCAAAAGTCGCACCCATCCCCCCTACCCGCAGGACAGGCGTATCATGCGCCCTAGAGCATCAAGCTTCCGACTGCGGCCGGCATGTACTGGCTGCGGCACTTCACCACTGCCGTGGGACTCAATGATGAGCAAGCAGATTCCAGTACATGACGTCACCCCGCCTGCCAATAAAGACAAGGACAGCATCGACCTCTACGCCTCTCGGGAAAAAATCTATACCCGGGCCTTCACCGGCCTGTTCCGCAACTTGCGCATGGCCGGCGGCGCGGCGCTGTTCCTGCTGTACTTCGGTACGGTTTGGCTGAACTGGGGTAGCCATCAGGCCGTCTGGTGGAACCTGCCAGAGCGCAAGTTCTACATCTTCGGTGCGACCATCTGGCCGCAGGATTTCATCCTCCTGTCTGGCCTATTGATCGTTGCCGCCTTCGGACTGTTTTTCATCACCGTATTTGCCGGCCGGGTGTGGTGCGGCTACACCTGCCCGCAAAGCGTCTGGACCTGGATTTTCATGTGGTGCGAGAAGGTCACCGAAGGGGACCGCAACCAACGCATGAAGCTTGATAAAGCGCCGATGAGCGGTAACAAATTGCTGCGCAAGCTGGCCAAACACAGCCTGTGGCTATTGATCGGTTTTGTCACCGGCATGACCTTCGTCGGTTATTTCTCGCCGATTCGCGAGCTAGTGGTGGAGTTCTTCACCGGGCAGGCCGACGGCTGGGCGTATTTCTGGGTCGGCTTCTTCACCCTCGCCACCTACGGCAACGCCGGTTGGCTGCGTGAGCAGGTGTGCGTGTACATGTGCCCCTATGCCCGCTTCCAGAGCGTGATGTTCGACAAAGACACCTTAATCGTGTCCTACGACCCACGTCGCGGCGAAACCCGTGGCCCACGCAAGAAAGACCTCGATTACAAGGCCAAAGGCCTGGGTGACTGCATCGACTGCACCATGTGCGTGCAAGTCTGCCCGACCGGCATCGACATTCGTGATGGCCTGCAGATTGAATGCATCGGCTGCGCCGCCTGCATCGACGCCTGTGACACCATCATGGACAAGATGAATTACCCTAAAGGGCTGATCAGCTATACCACCGAGCACAACCTCTCGGGGCAGAAGACCCACATGTTACGCCCGCGCCTGATCGGTTACGCCGTGGTCTTGCTGGCCATGATCGCCTTGCTTGCCAGCGCCTTCGTCATGCGTTCGCTGGTGGGCTTCGATGTCAGCAAGGACCGCGTCCTGTACCGTGAAAACGCCCAGGGCCGGATCGAGAACGTCTACAGCCTGAAGGTCATGAACAAAGACCAGCGCGACCACGTCTACGTGCTCGAAGCCGCCGGTCTGCCTGACCTGCAACTGGCAGGCGCACGAGAAATCCGCGTCGCTGCCGGCGATATCGTCAGCCTGCCAGTGCAACTGTCGATGGCCCCGGAGAAACTGCCATCGAGTACCAACGAAGTCACTTTCATCCTCAAGGACGCTGACGACAGCGCCACCCAGGTTGAAGCCAAGAGCCGATTCATCGGCCCACAAATTCGATAAGAGATTGAGACTGCGCCTATGCCTCCTGCAACAGCTGCCAGCCCCTGGTACAAGCACCTCTGGCCTTGGATCATCATCGGTGTGCTGGCCACCTCGGTGACCCTGAGTCTGACCATGGTGACCATTGCGGTGAACAACCCGGACAACCTGGTCAACGACAACTACTACGAGGCCGGCAAAGGCATCAACCGCTCCCTGGACCGGGAACTGCTGGCCCAGACGCTCAACCTCAAGGCCAGCGTGTACCTCGATGAGCTGACCGGCGAAGTCGAGCTACGCCTGACCGGCAACAGCCAGCCCAAGACCCTGGAGTTGAACCTGATCTCACCGACTCAGCCGGAGAAAGATCGCAAGATTGTCCTGACCCAGAGCGCAAGCGAAGCCGGGCGTTATATTGGCCAGCTCAGCGACAAGATCGAAGGGCGTCGTTTTGTCGAAGTGCTGGGCAGCCAGGACGAGCATATCTGGCGTCTGTTCGAGGAAGAAAAAGTTGAGCACGGTGCCACCCTGCAGCTCGGTGACGAAGCGCTGCAAGGGGCTGAACACCTCGAAAAATGAGTCGCCTGTATCGCCGGCACGGCCGGCTCCCATGGAATGTGGGAGCTGGCCTTGCCGGCGATGGGCTCACCCATGAATAACGACAGAGCACCATGACCAGCCCCACGCCTTGCTACCACTGCGCCCTGCCCGTTCCCGCCGGCAGCCACTTCACCGCCGTGGTACTCGGCCAGGACCGGCTATTCTGCTGCCCCGGCTGCCAAGCCGTGGCCGAAGCCATTGTCGCCGGCAACCTGGAAAGCTATTACCAGCATCGCAGCGAAGCCAGCGCCAACCCCGATGCCCTGCCCCAGCAGCTGGTCGATGAGCTGGCCCTGTATGACCGTGCCGATGTGCAAAAGCCGTTCGTTCGCCACACCGGCGAGCTGGCTGAAACCACCCTGTTGATTGAAGGCATTAGTTGCGCCGCCTGCGGCTGGCTGATCGAAAAACACCTGCGCAACCTGCCCGGCGTAGCTGAAGCGCGACTGAACCTGTCCAATCATCGCTTGCAGGTCAACTGGGCCGACAGCCAATTGCCGCTGTCCAAATTACTGGCCGAACTGCGCCATATCGGCTACGCCGCGCACCCCTACCAGGCCGACCGCGCAGCTGAACAGCTGGCCAATGAAAACCGCACCGCCCTGCGTCAACTGGGGGTCGCGGGCCTGCTGTGGTTCCAGGCAATGATGGCAACCATGGCCACCTGGCCGGAATTCAATATTGACCTAAGCCCGGAGCTGCACACCATTTTGCGCTGGGTCGCGCTGTTTCTGACCACACCCATCGTGTTCTACAGCTGTGCGCCGTTTTTCCGTGGCGCCGCCCGCGATTTGCGTACCCGCCACCTGACCATGGACGTCTCGGTGTCTCTGGCTATTGGCCTTGCCTACATTGCCGGGATCTGGACAGCGATCACCGGTAGCGGCGAGCTGTACTTCGACGCTGTTGGCATGTTCGCCCTGTTCCTGCTGGCCGGCCGTTACCTGGAGCGCCGCGCCCGCGAGCGCACCGCCGCCGCCACCGCACAGCTGGTCAACCTGTTGCCGGCCTCCTGCCTGCGCCTGGGTGCTGCCGGCCAGAGCGAGCGGATCCTGCTGAGCGAGCTGAAACTGGGCGATTGCGTGCTGATTCAACCCGGTCACGTGGTCCCCGCCGATGGGCGCATCGTCAACGGCCAGTCGAGTGTCGACGAGTCGCTGCTGACCGGCGAATACCTACCGCAGGCCAGGCGTGCAGGTGATGCGGTAACCGCTGGAACCCTGAATGTGGAAAGTGCGTTGACCGTCGAAGTCCAGGCGCTGGGCCAGGACACGCGCCTGTCCGCCATTGTCCGCTTGCTGGAACGAGCACAATCAGAAAAGCCGCGCCTGGCGGAAATTGCCGACCGCGCCTCACAATGGTTCCTACTGTTTTCGCTGGTCGCCGCTGCCGCCATCGGCCTGCTCTGGTGGCAACTGGACCCGTCGCGAGCGTTCTGGATCGTCTTGGCCATGCTGGTTGCCACCTGCCCCTGCGCGCTGTCGCTGGCGACGCCAACGGCATTGACCGCCGCCACCGGCACCCTGCACAAACTCGGCTTGCTGCTGACCCGTGGCCATGTCCTTGAAGGCCTGAACCAGATCGACACAGTGATCTTCGACAAGACCGGAACCCTCACCGAAGGCCGCCTGACCTTGCGCGCCATTCGCCCGCTGGCAGACGCCGACGCCGACCAATGCCTGATGCTCGCTGCGGCCCTGGAAAACCGCTCTGAACACCCGATCGCCCGCGCCTTCGGTCGCGCCAGCGTTGCTGCCGACGAGGTTCAGGCCGAACCGGGCCTGGGCCTTGAAGGTGTGGTGCAAGGGCGGCGCCTGCGCATTGGTGAGCCGGGTTACGTCTGTGCCCTTAGCGTTACTGCGACCCCTGTAATGCCTGCCGAGGCCGGGCAATGGCTGCTACTGGGTGACGCCCGCGGCGCTCTGGCCTGGCTGGTGCTCGATGATCGCCTGCGCAGTGACGCCGCCGCCTTGCTCGACGCCTGTCGCGCACGCGGGTGGCAGACCCTGCTGCTGTCCGGCGACAGCTCACCAATGGTGCAGAGCGTGGCTGCCGAGCTGCGCATAGACCAGGCCATCGGCGGCCTGCGCCCGGACGACAAGCTGGAGAAACTCAAAGCCCTGCAACAACAAGGGCGCAAAGTGTTGATGCTCGGCGACGGGGTCAACGATGTGCCGGTGCTGGCCGCCGCCGACATCAGTATCGCCATGGGCTCAGCCACCGACCTGGCCAAGACCAGTGCCGATGCGGTGCTGCTGTCCAATCGACTCGACGCCTTGGTCCAGGCGTTCAGCCTGGCCCGACGTACACGCCGGATCATTATCGAGAACCTGCTCTGGGCAGCGCTGTATAATGGCCTGATGTTGCCGTTTGCTGCCCTGGGCTGGATCACGCCGATCTGGGCAGCGATTGGCATGTCGGTCAGTTCGCTGATCGTGGTGCTCAACGCCCTGCGCCTGACCCGCCTCAGCACAGTGGCCAGCACCGGCGCCGACCCCCGCGCCACTCACCCCGCCACGGCCTGATCAGGAGTCACCATGCCCGCGCTTTACATCATGATTCCGGCCGCACTGCTGATCGTCGCCATCGCTGTGTACATCTTCTTCTGGGCGGTGGACAGCGGCCAGTACGACGACCTCGACAGCCCGGCCCACAGTATCCTGTTTGACGATCAGGACCCGCAGCACACCGCCGCCATGGACGAAGCCGACGGCAAGAAACCTGACGACGGCGCACCACCCCGTGGTTGAACTGCTACCCCTGCTCAGCTCGGCGCTGATCCTCGGGCTGCTTGGCGGTGGTCACTGCCTGGGCATGTGCGGCGGCTTGATGGGCGCCCTGACTCTGGCCATCCCCAAAGAACAGCGCAGCCGGCGCTTTCGCCTGCTGCTCGCTTATAACCTTGGCCGGATCCTTAGCTACGCCTTCGCCGGCCTGCTGCTGGGGCTGGCAGGCTGGGCGCTGGCCAACAGCCCGGTGGCCCTGGGCATGCGTGTAGTCGCCGGACTGCTGTTGATCAGCATGGGCTTGTACCTGGCCGGCTGGTGGAGTGGCCTGACCCGTATCGAGCGCCTCGGGCGTGGGCTGTGGCGACATATCCAGCCACTGGCCAACCGGTTGCTGCCAGTCTCCAGCCTGCCGCGTGCGCTGCTGCTGGGTACCCTGTGGGGCTGGCTGCCGTGCGGCCTGGTGTATAGCACCCTGCTCTGGGCCGCGAGCCAAGGCAACGCAGTCGACAGTGCACTACTGATGCTGGCCTTCGGTCTCGGTACCTGGCCAGTGTTGCTGGCCACCGGACTTGCCGCCGAACGCACCAATGCCTTGCTGCGCAAACGTGGGGTGCGCGTTGCTGGCGGCTTGCTGGTGATCCTGTTTGGCCTGTGGACCCTACCTGGACCACACCAGCACTGGCTGATGGGCCACTAAAGCGCCGTTGATACAAATCAAGATGGGCAACGCCCCAGGCCCCTAGAATTCGCACACTGCTGCTCATTCTGGGGATTGCCCACATGCTCGACGCACTCCGCTGGGACTCCGACCTGATCCGTCGCTACGACCTGTCTGGCCCACGCTACACCTCCTACCCAACCGCCGTGCAACTGCACAGCGAAGTAGGCTCCTTCGACCTGCTGCACGCCCTGCGCGACAGCCGCCGCGCTGTGCGCCCGCTGTCGCTCTACGTGCATGTACCGTTCTGCGCCAACATCTGCTACTACTGCGCCTGCAACAAAGTCATCACCAAGGACCGCGCCCGGGCCCAGCCTTATCTGCAGCGCCTGGAGCAAGAAATCCAGCTGATCGCCTGTCACCTGGATCCCAAGCAGAGCGTCGAGCAACTGCATTTTGGTGGCGGCACGCCGACGTTTCTCAGCCACGTCGAACTGCGCCAGCTGATGGCGCACTTGCGTCAGCATTTCAATCTGCTGGACGACGACTCCGGCGATTACGGTATCGAGATTGACCCGCGCGAAGCCGACTGGCCGACCATGGGGCTACTCCGTGAGCTGGGCTTCAACCGCGTCAGCCTCGGCGTTCAAGACCTGGATCCGGTGGTGCAACGGGCTATCAACCGCCTGCAGACCCTGGAACAGACCCGGGCGATCATCGACGCGGCGCGTACGCTGCAGTTTCGCTCGATCAACCTCGACCTGATCTACGGCCTGCCCAAGCAGACGCCCGAAGGTTTCGCCCGTACCGTCGAGGAAGTGATCAAGCTGCAACCGGACCGCCTGTCAGTATTCAACTATGCCCACCTTCCCGAGCGCTTCATGCCGCAGCGGCGCATCGACAGCAACGACCTGCCCACCCGTGCCGCCAAGCTTGAGATGCTGGAAAGAACCATCGAACAACTGACCGCCGCCGGCTACCGCTATATCGGTATGGACCATTTCGCCCTGCCCGATGATGAGTTAGCCATCGCCCAGGAAGAATCGACCCTGCAGCGCAATTTCCAGGGCTACACCACCCACGGTCATTGCGACCTGATTGGCCTAGGGGTTTCGGCGATCAGCCAGATCGGCGACCTCTACTGCCAGAACACCAGCGACCTGAACAGCTACCAGGACACCCTCTCCAGTGCCCAGCTGGCCACCAGTCGCGGCCTGATCTGCAGCGCCGACGACCGCCTGCGGCGTGCGGTGATCCAACAGCTGATCTGCCATTTCGAACTGGATTTCGACACCATTGAACAACAGTTCACCATCGATTTTCGCGGCTACTTCAAAGACCAGTGGCCAGCCCTGCAAGCCATGCACAAAGACGGCTTGATCAGCCTCAGCAACCAGGGCATCCAGGTACTGCCCGCCGGACGTCTGCTGGTTCGCTCGGTCTGCATGGTCTTCGACGCCTACCTCGGGCTACACAATCAGCAACGATTTTCCCGGGTCATCTGACCCCCAGCGCGGACCCTGTTTACAGTCATACTTGTAAAGCACACTATGTTTATTGGAGGTCGGACGATACGCCGCACCTCAACCAGCGCACCCCACCCGGGTGCGGACTGGCCGAAACTCCATGCCCTGAGTTATCCTTACGGCTTATGTGTGCTTTACACCAAGGAATGAAGAAATGTCCGAGCCAGTCAAACTGCGCCCTCACAACCAGGCCCATTGCAAGGATTGCAGCCTGGCGCCTCTGTGCCTGCCATTGTCGTTGAACATGGAAGACATGGACGCACTGGATGAAATCGTCAAACGCGGGCGACCGCTGAAGAAAGGCGAATTTCTTTTCCGTCAGGGTGACAACTTCGCTTCGGTCTATGCAGTGCGTTCCGGCGCACTGAAAACCTTCAGCCTGAGCGACGGCGGTGAAGAGCAGATCACCGGCTTCCACCTGCCCAGCGAACTGGTCGGCCTGTCTGGCATGGACACCGAAGCTTATCCGGTGTCGGCCCAGGCCCAGGAAACCACTTCGGTGTGTGAAATCCCCTTCGAACGCCTTGATGAACTTTCGGTTCAGTTGCCACAACTGCGCCGCCAGTTGATGCGGGTGATGAGCCGGGAAATTCGCGACGACCAGCAGATGATGCTGCTGTTGTCGAAAAAAACCGCCGACGAGCGTATCGCCACCTTTCTGGTCAACCTCTCGGCACGTTTCCGTGCCCGTGGCTATTCGGCCAATCAGTTCCGCCTGAGCATGTCGCGTAACGAAATCGGCAATTACCTGGGCCTGGCAGTGGAAACTGTTTCACGGGTTTTCACCCGCTTCCAGCAAAACGGCCTGATTGCCGCTGAAGGCAAGGAAATCCATATCCTCGACCCGATCCAGCTGTGCGCGCTGGCCGGTGGCGCGCTGGACAGCTGAGGTCACGGGATAAGGGTATACTGGCGGGTATTCGTTTTCAGGATACCCGCCTCATGCACAGCGATACCTTCGACCTCAAAGCCCTGATCCGCCCGGTGCCGAATTTTCCCAAAGCCGGCGTGATCTTTCGCGACATCACCCCGCTGTTCCAATCCCCGCGGGGCCTGCGTCATGTGGCTGACGCCTTCATCGAGCGCTATGTCGAGGCTGAGTTCAGCCATATCGGCGCCATGGATGCCCGGGGCTTTCTGATCGGATCGATCATCGCCCATCAACTGAACAAACCGCTGATCCTGTTCCGCAAACAGGGCAAGCTGCCGGCTGACGTGCTCTCTGAAGGCTACCAGACCGAATACGGCGAAGCCTTTCTGGAAGTGCACGCCGACAGCCTGTGTGAAGGTGACGCAGTGCTGATTTTCGATGACCTGATTGCCACTGGCGGCACCCTCCTGGCCGCCACCAACCTGGTGCGTCGCATGGGTGCGCAGGTGTTCGAGGCGGCGGCAATCATTGATCTGCCGGAGCTTAGCGGCTCGCAACGATTGAATGCCACTGGCGTGCCGACCTTTTGCCTGACCGAGTTCTCGTTAAGCGAATTCTGAGCTTCCGCCGCACCGCCGCGAAGGACTGCATAGCAGCCCCCTCTTTGGGGTCGTATCGCGACCCTTCGCGGATAAATTCACTCCCACGCCTCTGAAACTACAACGTCAGAGCGAAATCGGCTTACGCCCGGCAAAGGAATGCGCCAGCGTCCCGCCGTCGACCAGTTCCAGCTCTCCACCCAATGGCACGCCATGAGCGATGCGCGAAGCAACCAGGCCCTTGTCGGCCAGCAACTGCGCAATGTAATGAGCCGTCGCTTCACCTTCCACGGTCGGATTGGTAGCCAGGATAACCTCGGCAAAGGTGCCCTGCTCTTCAATACGCGTCATCAGCTGCGGAATGCCGATTGCGTCCGGCCCCAGGCCGTCAAGTGGCGACAGGTGCCCCTTGAGCACGAAGTAGCGGCCACGGTATCCCGTCTGCTCCACCGCATAGACATCCATCGGCCCTTCGACCACGCACAGCAACGTATCGTCACGGCGCGTATCGGCGCACTGCGGGCACAATTCCTGCTCGGTCAACGTCCGGCACTGACGGCAGTGACCGACCCCTTCCATGGCCTGACTCAAAGCCTGGGCCAGACGCACACCACCGCTACGGTCGCGCTCAAGCAACTGCAACGCCATGCGCTGAGCGGTTTTCTGGCCGACGCCGGGCAAGGTGCGCAAGGCATCGATCAGTTGGCGAATCAGGGGGCTGAAGCTCATGGTAATAACCTGGATATATTCAATAAGCGCGGGAAAAACGACGATGGGAGCAACAGCCTCGCAGCCGCGCTCCCACCGAAGGTAATACAGAAGCTAACTTAGAACGGCATTTTGAAGCCAGGTGGCAGTTGCATGCCAGCGGTCATGCCGCCCATTTTTTCCTGGCTGTTCTGCTCAACCTTGCGCACCGCGTCATTGACAGCGGCAGCGATCAGGTCTTCCAGCACTTCTTTGTCTTCCTGCATCAGGCTGTCGTCCAGGCTGATGCGCTTAACATCGTGACGACCGGTCATCACCACGCTCACCAGGCCTGCACCCGATTGGCCGGTGACTTCGGCGTTGGCCAGCTCTTCTTGCATCTTGGCCATTTTTTCTTGCATCTGCTGAGCCTGCTTCATCAGGCCGGCCATGCCACCTTTCATCATGGGGATCACCTCAAAATTTAGTCTTACGGGATGCGGCGCGGGCTGGCCCGGGCCGTTTGTGTCATTCGATCATTCGCCCTGGGCTAGCTGGGCGTCTACAGGTTCAATGGTATCGTGTCGCACCATTGCACCAAACTGCTTGATCATTTGCTGGATGAGCGGGTCCGCTTCAATCGACGCCTCAGCCTCACCCTGACGCTCGGCACGCTTACGCGATGCTGCCTGGGCCGGGGTTTCCTGCTCTGGGCGAATCAATTCGATAGACAGCTTCAGTGGGCGCCCAAAATGCTGGTTCAACGCATCATTCAGGCGCCGCTGCTGCGTGGCATTGAACAGCGCACTGTGAGCCGGGTCCAGATGCAGCAGCCAATCATCGCCTTCGGCGGCAATCAAGGTGCAGTTGGCGGCGATACTGCCGGTCATCCCGGAGATCGGCAACTGCGGGAATAATTCCAGCCATTGCAACGCCAGGCCAGTCGCTGGCATCGCCGCAGGCAACGGTTCCGGCGCAACAGCCACAACCTCCTCGTGCACATGCTCGATCGCCAGCTCATCCAGGTAACTGTAGCTGGCCGGATCCATCTCCGGCTCGTAGTAATCTTCGTCCAGCGGCGGCTCGTCGTCGCGATCCATCCCGGCAGGGCTGTAGCCTACGTTGTCGTCGTGGGGCGGATCGTCCTGGCGAACAGTAGCCGTCGCCTGCGCAGGTGCAGATGGCGGCGATTCGACGACGGGCTCAGGCTCAGGCGCCACTTCAAGTTCAGGCGTGACGACAGCCGAAGCCGGGGCCGGATCATTCCATGGCAGGTCAACAACCGGCTCGGGCGCCTCAACCTTCACCTCGACAGGTGCGGGTTCAGGCTCAGGTTCAGCAACCAGTGCCGGCGCGACAGGCCCAGGCTCGACAGCGGGCGGCGCAATCGCGGCAGGCGCAGCTGCACTGGCCGCTGCCACCCTGCTTGCCGAATCAGCTGTGGCCTGGCTGATCCCCACTGGCTTTAGTATCGGCGTCGGTGCGTCGTCGGTATCGGCAGGCCGGAACGCCAGCATGCGCAGCAGGACCATTTCAAAGCCACCGCGTGGATCGGGTGCCAATGGCAGGTCGCGACGGCCGATCAAGCCCATCTGGTAGTAGAACTGCACGTCTTCGGCTGGCAACGCCTGGGCCAGAGCCAATACCCGGTCACGGTCGCCCTGGCCGTTGTCCACAGCCTCAGGCAGCGCCTGAGCAATGGCAACGCGATGCAGCACGTTGAGCATCTCGGCTAGCACACCGCTCCAGTCCGGCCCCTGTTCAGCCAGATGGCGCACCGCTTCGAGCAAGGCACGGGCATCACCTTCGAGCAACGCCTGCAGCACGCCATAGACCTGACCATGATCGAGCGTGCCGAGCATGGCCCGCACATCCGCAGCCAGCACCTTGCCTTCACCGAAGGCGATGGCTTGATCGGTCAGGCTCATGGCGTCGCGCATCGAACCGTCGGCTGCACGCCCCAGCAACCACAGGGCATCGTCTTCGAACGGGACGTTCTCGGCGCTGAGCACGTGATTCAAGTGCTCGACCACCCGCTCAGGGGTCATGTTCTTCAGGGAAAACTGCAGGCAGCGCGAAAGAATGGTTGCTGGCAGCTTTTGCGGGTCAGTGGTGGCGAGGATGAACTTGACGTAGGGCGGCGGCTCTTCCAGCGTCTTGAGCAAGGCGTTGAACGAGTGACTGGAGAGCATATGCACTTCGTCGATCAGGTAGACCTTGAAGCGCCCACGGCTCGGCGCGTACTGCACGTTGTCGAGCAGCTCGCGGGTGTCTTCGACTTTGGTGCGGCTGGCGGCGTCGATCTCGATCAGGTCAACAAAGCGCCCCTCGTCGATCTCCCGGCACACCGAACAGGTGCCGCAAGGGGTCGAGGTAATGCCGGTTTCGCAGTTCAGGCATTTAGCGATGATCCGCGCGATGGTAGTCTTGCCCACGCCACGCGTGCCGGTAAACAGGTAGGCATGGTGCAAGCGCTGGTTGTCCAGTGCGTTGATCAAAGCCTTGAGCACATGGGTCTGGCCGACCATTTCGCGGAACGAGCGCGGACGCCATTTACGTGCAAGAACCTGATAACTCATCGAAAACCGTCAAATAGATAGACCAAAGACCGCTAATCCTAGCGGAGCAGGCCTGAAATTGCATCCGCTATGCAGTCCATCGCCCAGCTTTGTTCGCCAGATTGCTGATGTCACGCGGGGAGAAGTTGATGCGCTGGGTTTTAAGCCTGTTGATGCTGTACATCGGCCACCTGCCAGCGCAAGAGCCAGCGCCTTTGCGTTTTGCCATTGCCGACAGCTGGACCATGCCGCTGATACGCCTGGAAAACAACCAGCCTGTTGAAGGCATCATGTTCGACCTGATGAACCGCTTGGCGGCCAGCGTCCAGCGCCGCCCTGAATATCACGTGGTACCGCGCCTGCGCCTGCAATCGGCGATGGAGCGCGGCAACGTCGATGTGCGTTGTTTCGTCATGCCGTCCTGGGCTGGAAGCCTGTCAGGCGATTACAGCTGGAGCGTGCCGTTGTTCCAGCAGCGAGACATGCTGGTGGCCCTGGATCGACAGGCCTTACCGATCAAGATCGCGGACCTGCCCCATCAGGCCATTGGCACCGTACTTGGTTTCCACTATCCGACGCTGCAGACGCAATTCGATAACGGCCACTTCATCCGCGATGACGCTCGAAGCCAACTGCAAGTGCTGCAAAAGCTGCAGGCTGGGCGCTATCGTTACGCGATCAGCAGTCAGATGAGCCTGGATTGGTTCAATCACTCGCAACCCCAAGCCGAACAGTTGAAGCCCGTGGCACTGCTGGAGGAACAGGCGCTGAGCTGCTACGTGCGAAATGATCCCGAGGTCCCCACGCAACGCATTCTTCGTAGCTTGCTGAACATTAAGAAGTCGGGAGAAATTGAGCAGATGATCAAGCGCCATACGGCAGCACTGGACAGCCGAACACAAGCAGACGCTAAAGCGCGCGTAGTGAATAATGATTAGAAAACAAGAGAGGCAAAACAGAAACAAGCGCATGGCTTGAAGATAGGTGGCGACCCCACCAGCCACACCCCGGCACTCAATGTCACCGCTGCGGCTGCTCCCTTCCAGGCCTGACCAGATGGCATGCAAGCATGCTCGGTAATCGTTGCGAGCCTTATAGGGCAAGGGCTGTAGGCTTATTAGGGCTGTCATCCAACTACCGTGTGAGCTCGTTTCACGGACGTTCAAAGTCAGGGGTGCGACCAGATTTGTTCCACTCAATTGGTCCACTTCATTGGTCCACTTTGGTGTTCCTCATATGGCTTACATCGTCCGTCGCCAATCGGTTTACTACTTAAACCTGCGACTCCCCCAGCACCTGTTCCCGAACCGTCACACCTTGCGTGTATGTCTGCATCTGCGAGAGCGTCAGGCGGCACTATTCCTCGCCAGCTCACTGGCTCAACAGGTGCATCAATACCTGAGCAAACACCCCCTAACAGAGCCTCAGGCGCTTCGTACGCTGTGTTTGCAGTGGCGGGACGCTGCCCCAAAAGCGACCATCCGGACCGCCCCACGGAAGACACAAGCGGCTACAGCGAAGCCGAGTAACGACAGCCCTACCCTCGCCACATTGTCCAAGCTCTATATAGAAGAAGGGAAACGTGGCGGCACTTGGCGAACGGTCAGCACCTTCGAGGTTGAACGTGCCCTGCGTGATCTGTTCGAGCTGATGGGCGACATGCCCGCTGAAGCGTTCGACGTTCACCAAGCCAGGTTGCTGAAAGAACGATTGAGCCGGTGCCCCCAGTACTTCGGCTTACGCCCCGAGTATGAAGGCAAGAGCCTGAGACAGGTTGTTGAATCAGGCGCCACTTACAAGACCATCACCGCCGTCACTGTGAACAATCGTCTACGCAAACTTTCTGCCTTCCTGAACTGGTGCAAGACAAACGGATATGTTGCGGACAATCCACTCGTGGGTATGAAAGTGATGACAGGATCAGCGAAGGAAGCACGCCTTTCCTTTGACCACCACGATCTGGTTGCCCTGCTGAACCACGAAGCATTGAGAAAGGAAGCCCGCAAGCACCCATGGCGATACTGGCTACCGCTCCTAGGGCGAGCCACTGGCTGCAGGCTTGAAGAACTATGCCAATTGCGAGTCGATGACTTCATCGAACAGCAAGGCATCCAGTGCATTCGCATTGATGACAGCCGTGAAGGCCAGAACCTCAAGAACACCAGCAGCCGTCGTGTTCTTCCCCTGCATCCTTCCCTGATCGAACTGGGTTTGTTACAGCACGTTGAGTCAGTCAGAGCAACTGGAGCAGATCGACTGTTCCCTGAACTGGAAGCCGTTCGGGGGAAACTGGGCCACGCGCCATCGAAGTGGTTCGGTCGATACAAAACGAAGATGGGTGTCACTGACCCCCGGAAAACCTTTCATAGCTTTCGCCACACGCTGATTGACGACCTACGGGATGCAGGCGTTCAAGACTCCCTGATCAAACGGGTGGTTGGGCACGAGGACGGTGCGGTCACGTTCAGCATCTACGGTAGCAGGAGCCCGCTGAAGGCCATGGCGGAGGCCCTTTGGCAGATCACCTTATAGAAGCAAGACCACCACACATACTCGGGAAGGCAGCGCCGTTGATTGTGGAAGTTGTCCGCTGATGTTTCGAATCGGCTCCGGAAGTTGGTGGCTTGATGACATCTAACTGTATTGGTTGGTGGCATTATGACCACGAAACTGTAATTTAACAGTGAGGATTATTATGCGAACTGAACACTCAAGCGGAATAAATTTGACTTATTTCAGCAATAACAGTTGACAACAAGCGCTGCCCTGCTAACATGCAGGCCAACGAGACATAAGACGAATAAGACGGCCAACTTCAAGAGCCATTACAACAAGCCGTACAATAAATTTTAGCGAATGACTATTGACCTACCAGGCCAACCCGCTAAAATGCGCAACACTCACCACCCATGCTGTACAGGTCCTTCGGACAATTCCAAAACACAACTCTCTGCCTTACTCGAAATCAACGAGCACTGCACAGGGTTTTTGTCGTACCCGGGATTTCGCAACCCCTAGGCTCGTAGCCCTAGTTTAAATTAATCGAGTAACTACCATGCCTTGATCGCAAGATAATTCCGCGCCCGAAATCCACCTTAAAACTATCACCAGAGAACAACTATATGACGTAAGAACACCCATCCTACTTGGCCAACCATAGAGCCAGCACGTCAACTAGACCCGCACGCTATAAGTCCGACGAAACTCAGAGTTTACGTTACGGCACCCTATTGCTCAAAAGACGCAATCCAACCGACCACAGGACCGATAGATGAATTAACTCAACACTAGAAACTTACTTCAACACGACCAAACTTTTATCAATAGGTGCACCAACCCGCACTAGCTCTAAACTTCGAGCGACGGCCACCTATTGCCTGAAATTCGTAAAGAAAGACACTAGATGCAATACCAAGCCAACAACAAACCCGTAGAACTCAAGAGCATTTACCGCCCGAAGAACATCCTTGCCAAGCAGCGAGCTTCCACGCAATACATCGTCCCGCTCACCGGCCCTATCGGGGAAACTCATGAATACGGCGAGTTCGTCAACATCCTTGCCCATGCAGGAGAGGAAGACCGGGTATATATCCAACTCTCATCACCTGGCGGAAGCCTGGAGACTTGCGACTATCTTTGCCGCCGGATGGAAGAATGCGAAGCCCACAAGATTGTAGAAATCGGTCTGACATGCGCCTCAGCCACTTCTGCAATAGCCCTACAAGCCGATGACTGGGTAATTTATGACAGCAGCACAATGATGGCTCACTCTTGCTCGTACTCACCAGGGTACGGAAAGGAGTCGGATATCCGGTCGAGAATGAAATACACGGAGAGACTTAACCGGGAATGGATCGAGCGGACATACCACGGCTTTCTCTGCGCGGATGAAATGACCGACACTCTAATTTACGGCCAAGACTTATACCTCTTTGCGGATGATTTACGGGAACGTATGCCGCTATTCAAGGAGCACCGCAATGCTGGTAAAGCCCGACTAATCGAAGAAATCCTGCAGTACTGGGATCAGCGTGAAGCTGCTTAATACTCCCCCAAAAGCAACAACAAACACCGATTGAAACCAACCCCCACCTTTAACAGAAGCAACAACATGAATAATATTGTAAAAATTGCAAACCATCAGAGCAAAGCGCTCGAAATCGGCTCTATCATGGTCAAGCAGGACACTGAAGGGCGCTACTGCCTCAATGACGTACATAAAGCTGCCGGAGGTGAGGAGCGCCACAAGCCTGCACATTGGAGCAGCAATGACTCCACCCAGAACTTGGTAGAGCTTTTAAAGGTAGAGAATCCTACCTTTAATCCACTTAATGCAACAGCAGGTCGCGGCGGTGGCACTTATGTCGCACGGGAACTTGTCTACTGCTATGCAATGTGGATCAGCAGCGAATTTCACCTCAAGGTAATTCGCGCCTACGACCAACTACTGACCCACGGCGTCGTCATCCACGAAAGTGCTGCACAATACTTTATGGACAACCCTGACAAGTACATGCAACAGATCACTGAACAAGCTGAAGCACTGCTACTTGAGAATGCTCAGTTGAAGCAAATCGTCAGCGAAAACATCTCGAAGGCAGAATACTATGACGCCGTAAAGGGCTCTGCAAACTGCCAAACAATGGAGGAAGTGGCCAAAAAGTTCGGAGTTGGCCATTACAAACTCTTTCGACTTCTCCGTGAAAAGAAGGTGCTTCGAAATGTAATTGGCAACCTTCCGTATCAGAAATACCTCGACTACGACTATTTCATCGTCGAGGGGAAAAGCCGCAAGCAGTATGGCCAGACGCTCACTTACAACCGCGTAATGGTAACTGGCAAGGGTGAACTCTATATCGGCAGTTTGCTTCGTGAAGCCGGATGGCTCTCGGACAAACTGGCTGCGTAAATTGGATTGATTTATCTCCAGACAAGAGAGACTTAACGCTGTTGGCGCCAGGCTGAGTTCTAGACAACCCTGACACGATCTACACAAGATGACTGGCGTCGCGAAGTTAGTCATCTATTAATCGCAGCATCACGCAGCCAACTAATCACTCACACCCCTAGAGGATTTGTCTATCAATAGACTTACCTACAACAGCAACCATGAAACATCTACCCGATACAGATAACCGCACAACAAACCTACTTACTCCACTGGAGCTAGCAGCATTAAACGCACGAATAGCTGCCAACGCTAATCAGTGGCTGATGGACAATGCACCTACTTCCCAGGATAGGCGTCCTAGAAAGCAGAAGAGTACACGAGGACCAAAACCCAATACTATTACAAACCCATTCTACGGATTCATTGGCTGGGACACGTGCTGGGGGCGCTATCCTCGGTTTGCAATGGATATCATCGAAGGTGTTGCGCGACTTGATTGGCATCACCGTCCTATCGGCGCAGGGGGCAAGTACATGCCGCTGTCAGTACGCAACCTTGGAAGAATCCTGGAAAGCCTGCCAATTATCCATAATGAAGCCATTGAAGACTTCCTGCAACTAAAGCCGCGACATGCAAGACGTTATTTTAAAGCAGTCAAACTAATTATCCCAAGGATGATGAAGAGTCGCCCTAGCTCGCTTACTCACGAAATGGAAGGGACTCTTCCTGAAGCCAACCCTCTGCCTCAAGGAAGCACTCATGACTGGGAAGACTGCGATGACGCTGATATTCCAACTCCTGAGGTATTGGCCAAGCTTCACTACGACCTACGCACGCTGACGCAATATAAAACTTCTGAAGAATACGAAGCAGAGTTGAGCAGCAATCCCCACCAGCCGACCATCATCCAACTCCCAGGGCGTCAGGACCATCCGATGAAAGGCAGAGTGATGCAGATGCTGATGGATGGCGCTCAGGTCAAGCCTATCGCAAGAGAGACACGGGTTGACCCGAAGACAATCAGGAAGTGGCGAGACGAGGCTTCCAGCGCTGCCGCCTCGCAGGCAGCATAACCGCCTGCAACGGTTCAGGAGCAAGGGGGGAATAATACGGCCGCATATATAAGGGTAAGTGCCAAAGCGGAGCTTTGAGACTATTTACCTCTATTAATTTACCATCGTGGCGCAGCCGCCACAGCAGGGTCACCTGTGCCTGAAGCACGAATAGCACCTCTATGTAGCAGAGAAGAGAAGGGGCAAGAAAGCCCCTCCTGCTCTTGATCTTGCTTTAACCATGTTGAGAACTATAGAAGTTATTACGACGTGACGGAACGTCACCAATTATCTGCAAGGTGAAAATCAAAAGTTGTGGGGGGCTTTTCCGCCCTGCCCCCTGACTACAAACCTGCCATGAGGCAAGATAACAATTCTATTCAGCAGGGTGGATAGGGGCTCAGCCACCACCCGCACTTGATCTTGCTGTGCAGAGTTACCCCGTGGCCTCAGCCATGATCAGTTCACATCTAAGAGCAAGCAGTGACCATGGTCAGTGAAGCAAGTCGTGCCTGAGAGCACCAGCCCTCAGGCAAGTGATAACAGTAGTACAAGGAGGGGTTTACCCCCTCCCCGTAGCTAAGTTCACGCACCACTTTGTGCCCAGCGGCACAGGTAGCGGGACAATACGTGACGGGCTCCGTCACCAAGTATGGAAGCAGAAAACTGAGAGCATCCTGTCCGAAGGACAACGATCAGAACCCTTTTCTGGCCTTTAAAACCGTGGGGTTAAGCGGCCATGACGGAGGTCACCTACGCACCGCTCCATTCGCTCGTCTAGAGCACCGATTAACCTAACATGCCCTGAGTACTTGACCCGAAACTCGAGGGCCATAGCAATTTTCTGTACCTGCCACCATGCGTGTGCTTCATACGGATCATCAAAGTATTTCGACCTATCTCCACACTGCACCGTAAAGCGTTGTTGGGAATTCGACCACCCTACAAAAGGGATATCTGGCATTGCAGGGTCTGGATAAGAGAGTTTTTGGGCCCCACCAGTGCAGAAGAACTTATTGACTTCCTGTGGCACGAACAAGCAGGTACTCGGGCCGTAGTCGGCGTTGCCGATCACGAGGATATCTTTGTCTAGACACCATGAGGCATTACTAAGATCGTACCCATACTGCCCCCGCGACCAACATACAAAATGCTGAAAACTCTCGAATTTCGACCTTGCCCCAGCGTACCCCGGATTGGCCAGCTTCCTCGAATCAGATGTGCAGCGCTCCATCATCTGGCCGTACCTGCACCCACTGAGACTTCGATTGGTAATCGTCTCTCCTACCCCAGGCTCTGACCAATGCATCAGCCACCGACCATTAAGCTCCCTATCGTACTTAACCCTGACGATGCGTTGCTTCATGCATCTTGCCCTGGGGTAATTTCGCCTTTGACCTTCAGCCTCATGTTGAAGCTCCTTCAGTAAATCAATGTCAATAGAAATTAGCGAGGCGGCCTAATGCCACTTCGTCGATTGCGCCGAACTTACTGACTTGCTGACTTACTGCCGGTTAGCATCAACCGAGGCGGGGGCTTACTGGAGGGGACTTACTAATTGTCTTGCGGACTTGCGGACTTACAGTAACTTTAGGCTAAAAATTACCCAGAAGTCGGAAGCCATGTCAAGTACCGATGGAAAATTAACAAGTTACTTTCATGACACCTGCTTGCTCAAGCCGGGGCTTGATCCCGAGAACCCTACGCTCACTGACCGTTTTCGGAATCGAGGCGTTGTGCAATCTTTAGGCAGGTATTGGATCACCAGCGATTCAGCGTCAATTCAGACCCAGTGTCAGGGAGCTCCGTGTGCTTTCGGTCAAGAGCAAGGAGGCTTTCGCTGATCGATGTTGCTTCGCCAGGACGTATATGTCCCGGATAGAGACGGGCGGTGCGAACCCGTCTATAAACGCCATCAAAGTTCTGGCCGATGCCCTAGGCGTAAGCATTTCTGCACTCTTCGAAGGCATGTGAGCCGTCCCTAGGCCAGTGCGTGCCATCGCTTTATCTAATCGGTTTCTAATTGCCAGCCAGCCCTACATGGCCCCCTCTGCTGGCTAGCCTTTCATATACCCCGCATGAATGATGGGATTGATACGAGCAGGATCAAGCAGCAGGCCCCTTTGGACCATTAACCCTTCATACAGCATGGAATTAGGCGTAACCGTGCAGTCCACTGGCTCGGGAAAGGGACGCTAGAGGGGCACTTGCTATGCAGCCAGCAGGGCATCTGGGGCTGCTGTATTGAGCGGAGAGCAGGGAGGCAAGCATCATGTCGGAACAAGAAGTTTGCATCACCACAGTGGTAACACGACTCTGGGGCAATCAAATGGCCATATACGAGGCCCCTCATGCCCTGGCATTACTGCTTACTGAGACCGGCCAGCCTGAGCCCGCTGAACGAGTGATGCAGGTGCTCAAGAAGCTTCTGGATTCAAGATTCAAGCTGTCATCGAACCAGCAATTGGAGCGCCGGTGGAGATATCCGGCAGGAGGTTTCAGCCAGCCAATGATGATGGCTCTGCTCCATCGCCAGTCGATGAGTGAATGCGTTACGTGAACGACGGCAGGCAGTGCCCTGCGTCTCGACAGTCCTGTAGTAGTACCTGAAGCTCATCATCTCTGGTGACGCGGATAGCCCCGTCCAACAGAATCTCCCAGTGCCCATCAACCTCCCGCCCTTGCCAGTAAAGCTCCGCAGCGCCCAGGTCACCTGTTTCAGCGAATCGGTCGTAAAGGCTCGCGTCAGCTCTGAGTAAGTTAATAGAGCGAACGATATCCACTGAGACGATGTGTCGAGCGGTTCCGAACATCACACCCAACATTTCACGGGAAGCAGCCCCTTCTTCAGCCACCCAGATGCAGCCAAGCCTAGATGGAGCGGCTGGAGCAACTTGCCGCCGCACTTCTTCCATCTGAAGCTCCACTTCGTAGATTCTAATCAGGCGGTCTTCGTCACCCCACCCTCGCTGCGAGCCGTATCCATCAGTGATCGTCATTCTCCTGCTAAGCATGAAGCCGAGCATGAACATACCCGCACGAGGACTGACAACAGAACCAAATTGGGCCTCGCGTATTGCATCAATACTGAGGTCCTCAACCCGTGTATGGATGGCTTGAATACCTTCGTCAACCGAGGCAATGCAACTCGGAGACATGATTAATGGTTGGGTAGCAAGATTATGGCAGGTCATAAAGTCAGTTGGATCGAACGCATGAATGAGCATTACACACTCGCCTCAATGAACTAATTATTCAGTGACTCTACATCAGCTCTATCGAGTCGCACTACGTAAGCTTGTTGATAGGTGAACACCACCCTCACGTAGCCTGCTCAGCCTCATCACGCCTTAGTTATAGACGGATTGAGCGAACCGCTCTCTCGCAGCAGGTCCAGAGTGTGATTCAGTCTCTGTTCCTCTCACCCTCACACTGTGTCTTGACCCACCAGTAAATCCGTCTTAGCGCCCCAACCTCGCTGCACAATCGTCCTTGACTGCCAAGAAGCTGCCCACTGGCCATCCTGGCATAACAGCCTGACCTACGACGGTGGAGGTGTTCCACTGTAAGTTCAACGGTCATCCCGATGCTGGACTTGAAAGAGACGGTATCGCGTGCGTCCAGTCGATAAGGAAGCGCTGGGCTCTCTTGAGAGTGACCGAAGGGACTACAGCGCCCGTCACATCCAACCATACCCAGCTCTACTAGCGTGACAGCGTGCCCGCTATTGTTCGTTACATGTATCGCTCCATCCTTGCCCTGGAAAATGCTGATTGACGTGCGAGTACGCCACAGGGCAATGGTCGAGACGCAAAGCGACAGGGTAGAAAGAATAACGGGAATGGTTCCCACGATGACACCTATGTCAAATTTGCTGTCGTATCTATCAATCTTAGTCCTCTACGTCTGGCCAGCTGTATTCATTGGCCTCTACCTAACCGACCACAAGCAGATGAATACACATAACGCCTGCAACCCGTATTCACTAGGCTTGATTTTGGCAATGAATACAGCCACACTCCAAGCATCTAAAGTTAAATGAATACAGAGGCAGGGATATGGCACGAGTTGGGTACATCCGCGTTAGTTCGGTAGATCAGAACGTAGACCGCCAGCTTGATGGTGTTGCCTTAGATAAGGTCTTCACCGAGAAGCTCAGCGGAGTTACCACTGACCGTCCCCAGCTTCAGGCCATGCTGGAGTACGTGCGTGAGGGCGACACCATTCTGGTACACAGCATTGACAGGCTTGCTCGCTCCCTGGCGGATCTACTGAAGCTAGTGGAAGACCTAACCAAGCGGGGCGTCCATATCCGCTTCAATAAAGAGCAGTTGGAGTTCACTGGCGAAGACAACCCGACCCAGCACCTGATGCTCTCGATGATGGGAGCTGTAGCTCAGTTTGAGCGAGCCATGATCAAGGAGCGTCAGCGAGAGGGAATAGCCAAGGCCAAACAGAGAGGTGTCTACAAAGGTCGCATTAAGACCGTTGATGACGTAGCCATACAATCCGCCGTGCGTGGTGGGCTATCGTTTCGCAAGGCCGCTGAGAGCCTTGGCGTAAGCCTGAGCACCGTGCAACGTGCCATGAAGGCCAGTGCATAATCTGGCTATACCCAGATAATAGCGATCACTAGGTGGGCGAGGTGTATGGACGACGATAAGGCAGCTGCGATAGCGAACGCCCTTGAGGGGCTTCATCTTAACCAGATAGCCATCCGAGCTTCAGTGGAAGAGCTGAGTACATGGGTGAGGCAGAGGGGCAGCGTTAACATACACGACAATGTAATGGGAGCCCTTCAGACACTGGACACCAATGCTGATTCCATCACCTCAGCGATAGAACGGCTTCGATCGTGATGGCGTTATGCCATATTTCAAAGAGAGGTTTGTGTGCCCCGCTTGCCATTAGCTACCGGGTCTAGCCTCGACCCAGACTGATCGGCAGTATCGAATAATTGCCGACACCACACAGCTCAAATTGACTATCGGCACTATTCTAGTTTAATAACTTTGGAGTAGAGAGCATGCAGTCAAACCGAGATTAGCGCTCATCCCGTCGCCGCTTATCCCCAATAATATGCATAAGGTAAGGTGTCAACTCATGCATGATCAAGCCGGAAAGCTTCTCCACATCCTGCTCAGTAAGAATGGAACCCTCATCCACGCCAAGGTTGCTAAATGCATATTGTACTGCCCTATCAACAGCTTGATCTCTTGCTCTTACGGCTGAGCGCTTCACCGCTTGACGTAGAATAGAGTCAAACGCACGCTCAATGCTGCCTTCCGGAATACGCTCGTAGCTATATGAAGCCTGGATATCGGCTCTATCAAGACCCAGGTCAAATTCTGCCACTATTCTCTGGGAGTTTCTTGGATCTATGCAGTAGCTAGCGTGTACAGGCGCACCCGAATAATTCTCCGCCAAACAGACAACCATGCGTCTGACGCCGAAGAACTCTATATATCCAAGCAATTGGCCATCCGTTCCTCGGTTACTCACTGCCACACAGTGAAGTGGAACCCCTTCCGGTCTACGCAGCATTAAATCACTTTCATACCAATACCCGAAGCATGCCTCTGCTCCGTCCTCCAACAAGTATTGCCTGGCATTGGTACAATCTTTGGCTACTACGCCGTTAACCACAGCAAAGCAGAGTACAGACTTAACGAGGGAGCGCCCCGAGAGAGCACCACCAAACTCCATTGAGAAGTTCAGCGGACTCCTCGAATACCTTGACTGCACGCCAGAATTGGCAATTGTCGATTCCAAGTCAAAGTTAGGGTACTTCCGCTTAACACCCTTAAGTATCTTACGTGCCTCTTCAGGACTACGAGCAACGAGTTCAATCCTCATCGCCCCAGAACCTTCGGGAGTTTGGCTAAAACTAGCTCTAGCCGGGCTCATGCTACCATCCGCATGTAACACTAGTTGGTCGCCATCGAGATTTTCAACCGCGAGAGAGGGCAATACTCCGCGCTCCCTCTTAACTCCAATCAATAGTCCCAGTGACTGAAGATCCTTAGCCAAGGCACTATCCCAAGCTTGCCCAGCACCATTGTTGCACTTCACACAAAGCACACCGGATACTTTATAACGCCCACCAATAGCGTTAATTACAATGTGCTCTTCGGAGTCATTAGCATCCGAGAGAGGACTATCACAAAGCACACACTCCATCACTTCCCCTCCTTAAGAGTACCCCTTGGAACACCGGCATCATTAACACAATTGAGTGCCTAACCCGTGCTGGCAAACGTTGACTAGGAGAAGCCCCGCCGTAGCGGGGCCCTACCTCCTGTTATAACCGCCGCAAGACATCAGCCAGAATACTATTGGGATTTGCTTTCCACTCAGTCGCCGGCTGCGTTCCCTGCATGAGCAGAGCCTCATAGTCATTTATACCTGCAGTCCTTGCAGCAAGTGCCACATGCTCTCGTACAACCCTATCAGCACCAGCCGGGGTCGTATCTGGCGTAAATTGCACAGTCCAAAGAGTAGTCAGCTTGTGTTTCACGTAATGATGGCTTTTCAACACTTCGTAAAACTTCGCCCGCGCAGCAGTGGAGACAGAACCGTTCAAATCCACAGTGAGAATCGCATGAATGGTCATTACTTACTCCCCCTCTGCTTGTTGGATTGAGATACTACCGACGCCGCGAGCTTCTTGGTGTCAGCACTGAACTTGCTGCTTTGCAAAGCTTTGCCCGCTTTGGCTTCCATCTCAGCACTCGTTTGCTTACCAGTATTGGTCTGAGCCAGAGCAGAGGCAGCAAAGCTCTTGGCTATGGCGGAGGCGGCAGAATCACGAAGCGTCTCGGAGGCGAGCCTGGCGATCTTTGGAGAGGACTTCTTTGTGTTTGTGCTCATGATGCTCATCTCATTAATTAGTTGAGCTGACACGCCTGAAGCCTAGGGACACGAGGGGTGCAACCCCTAGCCCAGACAGTGGCAACGATCATCTGATAGGCTGAGCGGGTAACTACGACCTAGTCTCAAAGAGACTACATCGCAATCACCCGCGCTACTCATGCAGCCACGAAGGCCGACTAGCCGATTTAGAAGAGGGTCAACTGACCCGGATGAGACCGCCAGTGCTGACACACGCTCTCCCAGCGGCCAAACCTAAACCGGGGGTAGCTGCGCACAAACACAACCTTGATACTAGAACGAGCCATATGTGGCCCTCCTACGACGGATGGAAGGGTTTTGGCTTGCCCCACACAGTCGCTAGGACTACACTGCTCCACGTCTTCCCATAGACATATTGCAGGTTGCGGGTGGTTTGGTAGACCCTCGTTCACCTCACCTGAAGCTCAGAAGTGTTGGTAGCACTCCTGGGCTTCTTTATGCCTTCAAATTGACACCTACCAGAACAAGCTGCGCTGTCCCGTCAACTTCCCGTGCTTCCTGAGATTGTCCAACCGGAACCTTGAGCTCGTGATGCTAGTGCCGCACATCTCAGCTAACCGCTCAGGGGTACCGGCGTCAGCACAAGCTGCAATAGGCATCATGATTGCTGCCGTGATTGCCTTTGCCTGCCACTCAGAATCTTCATAGAACCGATGCTGCCCCAGGACAGCCCCCCGATGAAGGGTAACTGCGTGCTCCAATACAATGTGACCCATCTCATGCACAACAGTACTGCGTCCAAAGACGTTATCTGCATGGAGCATGTCGTAGACGTCCTCTCTCAGCACCACCAAATTCTTTTCAGGGATAGTGAAGGCAGCACATTCGTCAAGCTGGTCCACCTCCACAACCTTGTAGTTAAACCCAGCGTTCGGGAGGGTGTGCTCCAAGATTTTGGCGCAATCCAACATGTATCGCTCACCCGACCGAAGAGGGAGCGCTGCTCGGATACCCTCAGCGATCTCCTCAAGCGACGCATAACTTTGAGCCCTTACCTTTAGCCCCTGCGGCGTTCTCACGTCCCCGTTCGAGTAAAGCGTTGTCAATCTTTAATCTCCCTTCTTAGGCTGAGCCTGAAGCCACTGGCGAATCTCCTCAGTTGGAGCACTACCCTCTTGAAGCCTGCGGGCGAACGCTGCAACGAGACCTCTGGCATCAGAGTCCAACTCAGCTGTATTTACCACGTCTTTAGATCGCTCAGCAGCCAGCCTAAGCTGATGCAGCTGTTCCGAATCTGCATGCTCAGCAAAGAACGCTAGCGCCGCTTCAATGTGCCTATCAGATAGTCGCTTCTCGCCGTACTCAATACCGCTGAGATGCGCTGAACTGATAGCCATAGCTTCTGCCATTGCTTTTAGAGACACGTCAAACCTCATCCGAAGCAATCTGGCAGCTTCACCAAAGGGTGTAAGTCTCATTTGATCACCTTCATCTCTTCCCCGTACCCCTGCGTTACCTTCCTGGCAATCATCTTCTCCATTTAGAGAAGATCGTAGCTCTGAATTATTTATCGGTCAAGCAGCCAGTGAAGAACCGTGTAAATGCGGAGGTAGTTAAGGGTCAAATGATGGAGTGAGGTACGGGAGGCAATACAGACAATGAGGCAGGATGAAGGGGTCGAAGGCTGTTGCAGCTCGATCATCCACAAACAGAAAGGGACTGGATCAATCAATTCGAAGAAGCTAGCATGCAGCTTATGGCGCACCACTTAGGTGTACCTAAACACTGTTCCACTTCGAGATTTTGAGCCAAGGATGTCCTTTAAAATCAAGGACTTAGAGATAGGTGGCGACCCCACCAGCCACACCCCGGCACTCAATGTCACCGCTGCGGCTGCTCCCTTCCAGGCCTGACCGGGTTCACGGTTGATCGATGCGGGGGGACCGATGGGGTCACCATAACGCTGCTCATCTGGCGACGAGCCGCGCCATTGTACCGGCATCAAGTGAAGTTACAACCACTAATGCAAAAAAAACCATCACCACTCAATGACTTGGCTCTGCCCAGCCCCTAAATGGCCCCCTCCTCGCCCAGCGCTGACGGCGCCTGCTGGGTGATGCGCAAGTGGATGAAGTGCAGCTTGGCCACCACCGGCCTGCTCAGCACGAAGGGGTAAAAATCCACCTGACCCATGCTGCGCGACAGTTCGTTAAGCATCGCCGACAACTCGACCCAAGCATTGAGGAAAGCCAGAAAGCGCTCACCCCGAGGATCGTCAGAACGGTACAGGTCTTCCCGCTGGAACGGCGGATAGTCGAGGTCCAGGTTGCTGGCGTTCATGCCCAGGGCCAAGGCGGTGTCCAGGGCGTCGGTCATGTGCAGGTAATGCGCCCAGGTTTCCGCCCAGTCTTCCCAAGGGTGCATGGTCGCATAGGCACTGACATGGGCTTGTGCCCAATCACTGGGCGCACCGTGTTGATAATGGCGCTCCAGCGCCTCGGCGTAGCTTTGACGCTCATCGCCGAACAGCGCTCGAAAAGCCTCCAGCCAATCGCTATCAGCAATCAGTCGATCCCAGTAGTAATGCCCGACCTCATGACGTAAATGGCCAAGCAAGGTTCGATAGGGCTCGTGCAATTGCACCCGTACATGCTCACGCCAATCATCGTCAGCCTCGCGCACATCCAGGGTAATCAAGCCATTGGCATGACCAGTGGTGGGCGCCTTGCCTACCAGGTCGACACCGATGAAGTCAAAGGCCAGGCCTTGGGGGGAGTGATCGCTTTTCGGTTCAACGGCAAGCCCCAGGTGCAGCAGCTGCGCAGTCAAGCGGCGTTTGGCGGTTTCCAGCTTGCGCCAGCGCAGGTGGTTGTCGGCAAGTGACAGGTCGGGGATGGTCCGGTTCAGGCGACAGGCCAGGCACAGGCTGTGAGGCTCGTCAGCAGCCAACAGCCAGTTGCAGGCCGCTGGCGTATCAAGGTTGGCGCAGCGCCGCAGCAGCCCTGCCTCAGGCTCGCCATTGAGTGACCACAACCCCTCAGCTGATCCGGCAGCCAAGCTGGCGACCCGATTGCCCTGCGGCCAATACCCCAACGCCGCATGGCAAGCCAGGCACTGGCTGTTGCGAAAGAATACCGACTGCCCGCATCGACACTGCCAAACCCGGTCCGGTCGCTGCTGACGAATGACCAAGGACGCCGCGATCCTGGCGCCCAATTGCTCGAAAAAGCGGTACATGATGATCCCTCCTGGCTGTTGCCAAGCCTAGACCATCACTCGCACTGCGAACTGCCGTACTTAGACGCTGATGCCCTGCTCGCCAAGGAAATTCACAAAGGCGTCTTCATCCAGCACTTTGAGCCCCAACTCATTGGCCTTGGCCAACTTCGAGCCAGCGCCAGGCCCTGCCACCACACAGTGGGTTTTCGCCGACACTGAACCCGCCACTTTGGCGCCTAGACTTTCCAGCTTGTCTTTGGCGACATCGCGACTCATGCGCTCCAGCGACCCGGTCAGCACCCAGGTCTGTCCGGCCAGCGGCAAGCCAGCGGCGACTTTCTTTTCGCAGCTCCAGTGCATGCCGAACTCAAGCAACTGCGCCTCAACTGCCCGGGCCAGGGCCGTATTGGCCGGCTCCTGGAAATAACTGCGCACGGCATCGGCCTGCTTGGCCGCCAGTGCCTGACGCAAGTCGATACCGTCGGCGGCGATGATTTTTTCCAGGCTATCGAGCTTGGCCACCAGTTTTTCGGCGCCGGTCGGGCCCACCGAAGGAATATCCAGTTTTGCGATCAACCCGGCGAGGGTGGTGCTGGCTGCGAACTCGGCGCCCAGCTCGCCTTCGTCCTGCAACTGCAGCCCACGCTCAAGCAACTGGGCAATGACTGTGCGGTTGTGTTCGTCTTCAAAGAAGCTATGGATCTCGTGCGCCACTTCCAGGCCGATGTCCGGCAGGTAGGTCAGGACCTGCGGCAGCGCCGCCATGACCCGTTGCAAGGAGCCCAGGGAGCGCGCCAGGACCTTGGCCGTCTCCTCGCCTACATCCGGGATGCCCAGGGCATAGATGAAGCGCGCAAGGCTTGGCTGCTTGCTGGCGGCAATGGCTGCCAGCAAGTTCTTGCTCGACAGCTCGGCAAAGCCTTCCAGCTCGACAACCTGTTCGAAGGTCAACTGATAAAGATCAGCCGGGGAACGAATCAAGCCTTCATCGACTAACTGCTCGACGCTTTTTTCGCCCAGCCCGTCGATGTCCATGGCACGCCGTGAAACATAGTGAATGATCGCCTGCTTGAGCTGCGCCGCACAGGCCAGACGACCAACGCAACGGTAGACTGCACCTTCGCTGACGGTTTCCTTGCCCTTGCTGCGCTTGATCAACTGCGTGCGCTCAACCTGTGAGCCACACACCGGACATTGAGTAGGAATGTGCACCGGCCGGGCATCGTCAGGACGTCGCTCAGTGACAACCTGCATCACCTGCGGAATGACGTCGCCCGCCCGGCGAATGATCACCGTATCGCCAATCATCAGCCCCAGACGCGCCACTTCATCCATGTTGTGCAAGGTGGCATTGGACACTGTCACACCCGCCACCTTCACCGGCTTCAACCGCGCCACCGGAGTAACCGCGCCAGTACGCCCGACCTGGAACTCGACGTCGAGCACTTCGGTCAACTCTTCCATGGCCGGAAACTTGTGGGCAATCGCCCAGCGTGGCTCGCGGGCACGGAAGCCGAGTTCGCGCTGTGAGGCCAGGCTGTTGACCTTGAACACCACGCCATCGATCTCATACGGCAGGTCGTTGCGGCGCGCCCCGATATCACGGTAGTACTCCAGGCACTCTGCTACGCCGGCGGCGTGGCGCAGTTCGCGACTGATCGGCATGCCCCACGCCTTGAGCTGCTCAAGAGTGCCAATGTGGGTGTCAGCCAAAGGCGCCGACACCTGGCCCAGGCCATAGCAGCAAAACTCCAGCGGACGGCTGGCGGTTATTTTCGAATCCAGCTGGCGCAGGCTGCCCGCAGCAGCGTTGCGCGGGTTGGCGAAAGTCTTGCCGCCGGCCTCGATCTGCGCCTGGTTCAGGCGCTCGAAACCGGCCTTGGACATGTACACTTCGCCACGCACTTCGAGCACCGCAGGCCAGCCCTCGCCTTGCAGCTTGAGCGGTATGTTACGCACGGTACGCACGTTGACGCTGATATCTTCGCCGGTTGTACCGTCGCCACGGGTGGCGCCCTGTACCAACTTGCCATCGCGGTACAGCAGGCTGACCGCCAGGCCATCGAGCTTGGGCTCACAGCTGTAATCAACCGCCGCCGCATCGCCGAACAGATCACCCTCTGGCAGGTCCAGACCCTCGACCACCCGCCGATCGAACTCGCGCAGATCATTTTCCTCGAAGGCGTTACCCAGGCTCAACATCGGCACTTCATGACGCACCTGACTGAAGGCCGACAAGGCACTGCCACCGACACGCTGGGTCGGCGAATCAGCCGTGACCAACTCAGGGTGCTCAGACTCCAGAGCCTTGAGCTCGTTGAACAGGCGGTCGTACTCGGCGTCCGGAACGCTGGGCTCGTCGAGCACGTAGTAGCGATAGTTGTGCTGGTCGAGTTCGGCGCGCAGTTCGAGGATTCGGGATTCGGCGGTCATTTTTCAATTCTCTTGCAAAGCAAAAGAGCAGCCTGGGCTGCTCTTTGGGGCATGTCTTTACGGTCTGTAGTGTATCCATCGCCGGCAAGTCCAGCTTGCCACTGTAAGAGCCGGCCTTGCCGGCGATGCTTTTAGCGTTTCTGAGTCAACGCACGACGCTCGAACTCAACAATACGCTGACGATAATGCTCAATCGTCTGCGCGGTCATCACGCTACGCTGATCATCCTTGAGCTCACCGTTGAGCTCATGGGCAAGCTTACGTGCCGCTGCAACCATCACATCGAAAGCCTGCTTGGGATGACGCGGCCCTGGCAGACCCAGGAAGAAGCTCACGGCCCGGGTGCTGAAGTGATCGATGTCGTCCAGATCAAACACGCCCGGTTTGACCGCGTTAGCCATCGAGAACAGCACTTCGCCATTACCGGCCATGCTTTCGTGACGGTGGAAGATATCCATCTCACCGTAACGCAGACCGCTTTCCAGGATGTTCTGCAGCAGGGCTGGGCCTTTGAAGCCGCCCTCGTCACGGGAAATCACGCTGATCACCAGCACTTCTTCAACCGGCGGCAGGTCGCGGGCTTCGCTGGCGCCAAACGCCGGGCCATTGCTGCGGGTTTCATCCGGATAATCATCGTCAACACTGGCAAACAGGTCTGGCTCACGCTCACGCGGCTCGGCCGCCAGGTTCAGGTCGCCCTGCTGCGGCTCGCTGCCACGCTTGCGCTTGGAGCCTTTAGGCTTGCTGTTGCTGTCACGCTCGCGCCCGGCACTCATGGACGGCAGGTCGTGCTCGTCCAGCGCAGGCTCCTTGTGAGTGTCCAATACCCGCGGCTGGCCGATCAACTCAGCGCTGTTCTCTTCATCCGAGGCGTTGGAGAAGCTGCGATCCAGACGGAATTTCAGCTTACCTTTACCGCCGCGCATACGGCGCCAGCCGTCAAAAAGAATACCGGCAATGACAATGATGCCGATGACGATCAGCCACTCGCGCAGACCGATTTCCATGTAATCCTGTGCCTCTGTATAAAATGCTGAAAAATAAAGGGTTTAAACCCCTTTAAAACGTGGCGCCAACTCTATGTTCTGACAGGCGTTTTACCCACGCAAAAAATAAGTGACATTAAGCTAGCACGACCAAAGATAACTTTACACCGTCTGTCGCAACTGACAGGGCCAATTACCGCAAGTTCACGCTTTTTAACCCTTCATCAGGCGTCGACCATGGCCATTGCCTCCTCGACATCCACAGCTACCAGACGCGAGCAACCTGGCTCGTGCATGGTGACGCCCATCAACTGGTCGGCCATCTCCATGGCGATCTTGTTGTGGGTGATATAGATGAACTGCACGGTCTGACTCATCTCCTTGACCAATCGGGCATAACGTCCGACGTTGGCATCGTCCAATGGTGCATCGACTTCATCGAGCATGCAGAACGGCGCCGGGTTCAATTTGAAAATGGCAAATACCAGGGCCAGGGCGGTCAGCGCTTTCTCCCCGCCCGAGAGCAAGTGGATGGTGCTGTTCTTCTTGCCCGGTGGCCGCGCCATGATCGTTACCCCTGTATCGAGTAAATCTTCGCCCGTCAGTTCCAAGTAAGCGCTGCCGCCACCGAAAACTTTTGGGAAAAGTGCCTGTAATCCGGCATTTATCTGATCAAAGGTATCTTTGAAGCGGGTGCGGGTTTCTTTGTCGATCTTGCGAATGACGTTTTCCAGGGTATCCAGGGCTTCGACCAGATCGGCATCCTGGGCATCCAGGTAGCGCTTGCGTTCTGACTGCTGTTGGTACTCGTCGATCGCCGCCAGGTTGATTGCCCCCAGGCGCTGAATGCGAGCATCGATGCGCTCCAGTTCCTGTTCGGCTTCTACCTCGCTGGCGCTTTCGGCCAAGGTCGCCAACACACCCTGCAAGTCGTAGCCGTCGGCTTGCAGCTGCTCCTGAAGGGTCTTGCGGCGCACGCTCAGCCCTTGCCAATCCAGGCGCTGCTGTTCGAGTTGACCGCGCAACAGTTGCGCTTGCTGCTCAGCCTGGGTACGACGCTTTTCCGCATCACGCAGCTCGCGATCCGCTTCATCCATATGCAAACGCGCCTGACGCATTTCATCGTCAACGCTCATGCGCTTTTCCAGCAGTTCTTCGAGTTTGAGGCGCAGCTCTTCCAGCGGCGCTTCACCCTCCTCCAGGTTCAGGGTCAACTGCTCACGCTTTTCGGTCAGACGCTCGGACTGTTGCTCCAAGCGCTCCAAGGCCTGACGCGTTGAGTCGTGCTGGGCGCGCAGTGAACCCAGGCGCACCGCCAACTGATGGGCATGGTCCTTGTGCTGGCGAGCCTCCTGGCGTACCCGGTCGAGACGCTCGCGCAAGCTGTCGCGTTGAGCCAGAAGCAGCTCGCGCTGCTCAGTGTCTTGAGCCATCAGCTCAAGAGCATCCTGCAGTTGCAAGCGCGACTCGCCGAGGTTTTCACTTTCGAGTGCACGTTGCTCCAACAGCTCCAGCAGTTCTTCTTCCAGGCGTTGCCGACGCAAGCTCAGTTGCTCGGCCCGCGCTTTACCAGCAGACAAGCGCGCATTGAACTCGCCCTGCTGACGGGCTTCGTCCTGAGCGCGGCGGCGCACGTACTCGCGGCGCTCTTCCAGCCCTTGTTGCTGTTCGCGCTGCTCCTGAAGCTGTGTGTCGAGCAGCTCAAGCGCGGCTTCCTGCTCCTGGCGCTCAAGACTCAGGCGCTCCAGTTCCTGACCACGAGCCAGGACGCCACCTTCGGCATCACTGGCGCGATTGACCCGTAGAAAATGCCGCCCCACCCAGTAGCCATCGCGACTGACCAGGCTCTGACCATCATTCAGGCGGCCGCGCTGGGCCAATGCTTGCTCAAGGTTGTCCACCGGCAGGACCTGCCCCAGCCAAGGTGCCAGATCGACGCGCCCTTCAACCTTGTCGAGCAAGCTGCCAGGCACCCGCACACCTTCAGCACTGGCATCGAGCAAACGCAGGTCGCCCTGATTGAAAGTTGCCAGATCCAGAGCACTGAAATCATCCACCAGCACCGCCTGCAAGTCAGCACCGAGCACGGTTTCCACCGCCAGCTCCCAACCTGGCTCGACCCGCAGGCCCTCAGCCAGCCGCGGACGTTGATCCAGGCCTTGTTCGCGCAACCACTGCGCGGTGCCAGTGCCCGGCTCCAGCGCGGCCTGCTGCAAGGCTTCGAGCGATGCCAGACGACCGCCCAAGCGCTGCAACTCACCCTGGGCCTGTTGCTGCGCGTGAACCGCCTGCTGCAATTGCTCGCGCAGCGCTTCCAACTGCTCGACCACCTGTTGCTCTTGCAATTGCAAGTCTTCAAGCACCAGCTCGCTGCTGGCCACCTGCTCACTCAGTTCGAGAATCGCCGCGTCTTCCGGGTCGGCGCTGAGCTGATCGCGCTCCTCCGCCAGTTTGCGCTGGCGCTCGGCAAGGCGCTCAAGGGCCTGTTCGAGTTGCTGGATGCGGGCCTGCTGCACTTCCGCTTGTCGACGCGGTTCGGCGGAGCGGGTGTTGAACGTGTCCCATTGTTCTTGCCAGCCGTGCATGGTGCCTTCGGCTTCTTCCAGGGTCGCCGCCGACTCTTCAGCGGCGGCCAGGGTCATTTCCTGTTCGGGCTCAAGTTGTTCCAGCTCTTCACCCAAGGTCGCGAGCAAGGTGCGGTCGTGACCCAGGTGCGACTCAGTTTCCAGACGCGAGCGCTCGGCTTCCTTGAAGTCGTCCTGAAGCTGGCGCAGACGCTGTTGGCCATGCTGGATGCTTTGCTCGACCCGAGCGATATCACCGCCGACCGAATAAAACCGCCCTTGCACCAGGTTAAAGCGCTCGGACAACTCATGATGACCATCACGCAAGCGCTCGATACTGGCATCGGCATTACGCTGCTCGGCCACCAGGGCCTCGAAGGCCACTTCCTGGTCACCGATCACCCCTTCGCGCTGCGCGACTTGCTGGTCCAGGGTCTGCCAGCGCAAGGCGGACAGTTGCGCCTTGAGTTGACGCTCTTCGGCCTTGTACTCCTTGTACTTTTCGGCGGCTTGGGCCTGGCGGTGCAAGCGCTCGAGCTGGCGTTCCAGCTCCTCGCGCAAGTCGGTCAGGCGTTCAAGGTTTTCATGGGTACGGCGGATGCGGCTCTCAGTCTCGCGCCGTCGCTCCTTGTACTTGGAGATCCCGGCAGCTTCTTCGATGAAGTTGCGCAGGTCCTCGGGCTTGGCTTCGATCAGCTTGGAGATCATCCCCTGTTCGATGATCGAGTAGCTGCGCGGACCGAGGCCCGTGCCGAGGAAGATATCGGTAATGTCACGGCGCCGGCACTTGGTGCCGTTAAGGTAATACGTGTTCTGACCGTCGCGGGTGACTTTACGGCGAATAGAGATTTCCGCGTAGGCTGCGTACTCCCCCACCAGGCTGCTGTCCGAGTTATCGAACACCAGCTCGATACTGGCCTGGCTCACTGGCTTGCGGCTGGTCGAGCCGTTGAAGATGACGTCGGTCATCGACTCGCCACGCAGGTTCTTGGCCGAGCTTTCGCCCATCACCCAGCGCACCGCATCGATGATGTTGGACTTGCCGCAGCCATTGGGCCCGACCACTGCCGCCATATTACTGGGGAAGTTGACCGTGGTCGGGTCGACGAACGACTTGAACCCGGCCAGGCGAATGCACTTGAGGCGCATGCTCAGGCAGTCGCCAGCGCCGCCAGCACCAGCTCGCAGCTGCGCTGGCAGTAGTCGGCCAGCACCGTGCGGATGCGCGGCTGATCACGTGCCACCACGGCCTCGAGCAGGCTGGCGAACAGCGCGAGGAAATCGCTCATCTCGGCCTTGCGCTGATCCAGCGCCAGGTAATAGGCGCGACTCATGGCCGGCTGCAGGTTTTCGACGGTTTCCTGCAGGTACGGATTGTTGGCGAACGGGTACGCGGCGCGCATCACCGCAAAGCTCTCTTCGACGAAGGCCTTGATGTCCTGGCGTTCGAGGGCAGCGGTCAGGCGCTGCTGGATTTTCAGGAAAGGCAGCAGCTCGCTATCACTGCGCCAGTTTTGTGCAACGGCATTGCCCAACAAGGTGTAGAGCTCGCCCATCAGAGTGCACAGGCTACGCACCCCATGCTCATTAAGCTCGGTGACGTGGGCGCCACGGCGCGGCAGGATGGTCACCAGGTGGCGACGTTCAAGGATCAGCAAGGCTTCGCGCACCGAGCCACGGCTGACGTTCAGCGCCTGAGTAACCTTCTGCTCCTGGATGCGCTCAGCAGGCTTGAGCTCGCCGCGGATGATCCGCTCGGCCAGGTAGTGGGCGATTTGCTCCGAGAGGCTGTCCGGCGCCTTGAACGTCATGGTTTTCCTTCAAAATCATTGAACTGTGCAAAGGGCGCAATTGTAGCGCACTTGCCCCTGCGCCGCGCAGGGGCCTAGATGCAGAAGTTGGCATGAATAACGCAAAAGATTACCCGCGCTGACAGCGAACTATGCTCAATAGAGAGACGGCTGTAGCAGCCCGGTAATGGCACGGGAAATTTCCTGACTCTAAGGTCAGAAAATTGTTGACCTGAAAATCAAGTCTGCTTACAGTCCGCTCAACAACAATAAACAGCGTGTGAGGCCTTCCCGTGATCCAGTTTCTACTCAACCAGGAGCTGCGCAGTGAGCATGCCCTGGATCCCAACCTGACCGTGCTCCAATACCTGCGTGAGCACCTGGGCAAATCCGGTACCAAGGAAGGCTGCGCGAGCGGCGATTGTGGCGCCTGTACGGTGGTGGTCGGTGAACTGAGCGCGGACGACAACGGCCGTGAACAACTCCGTTATCGCAGCCTCAACTCCTGCCTGACCTTTGTTTCGTCACTGCACGGCAAGCAATTGATCAGCGTCGAAGGGCTCAAGCATCAAGGCCAGCTGCACAGCGTGCAACAGGCCATGGCCGACTGTCACGGTTCGCAGTGTGGCTTCTGCACCCCAGGCTTTGTCATGTCGCTGTTTGCCCTGCAGAAGAACAGTGACGCACCGGACCTGCACAAGGCCCAGGAAGCCCTGGCCGGCAACCTCTGCCGCTGCACCGGCTATCGGCCGATCCTCGCTGCCGCCGAACAATCCTGCTGCCAGGCCAAGCCTGACCAGTTTGATAGCAACCAGGCGCAGACCATCGCCCGCCTCAAAGTCATCGCCCCTAGCGAAACCGGCGAACTCAACAGTGGCGACAAACGCTGCCTGGTGCCACTGACCGTGGCCGACCTTGCCGACCTGTACGGCTCGCACCCAGAAGCACGCCTGCTCGCCGGTGGTACTGACCTGGCTTTGGAGGTCACCCAGTTCCACAAAACCCTGCCGGTAATGATCTATGTCGGCAACGTCGCCGAACTCAAGCGTATCGACACGCAAGCAGAGCATCTGGAAATCGGTGCAGCCACACCATTAACCGATTGCTACGACGCCTTGAGCCGCGAATACCCGGACTTCGGCGAGCTGCTGCATCGCTTCGCCTCGCTGCAGATCCGCAACCAGGGCACCTTGGGCGGCAACATTGGCAACGCCTCGCCAATCGGCGACTCCCCGCCCCTGCTGATTGCCCTGGATGCGCAGATTGTGCTGCGCAAGGGCGAAAGCACCCGCACCCTGGCGCTGGAAGACTACTTCATCGACTACCGGATCACCGCTCGCCAGGAAAGCGAGTTCATCGAGAAGATCATTGTGCCGCGCGCTCGCAGTGCCTGGACGTTCCGCGCCTACAAGGTCTCCAAGCGCCTGGACGACGACATCTCGGCGGTTTGCGCCGCGTTCAATCTGCGCATTGAAAACGGTGTGGTCGAAGCTGCACGTATCGCTTTCGGCGGCATGGCCGCCATCCCGAAACGCGCCCGTGCCTGCGAAGCTGCGCTGGTTGGCAAAGCCTGGAACCAGGCGAGCATCGAACGCGCCTGCCTGGCCTTGGCTGAAGACTTCACGCCACTGTCGGACTTCCGCGCCAGTAAGGAATATCGCCTGCTCAGCGCACAGAACTTGCTGCGCAAATATTTCATCGAACTGCAAACGCCGCACATCGAGACTCGGGTGACCGCTTATGTCTAACCATCACGTCGCCAAAAGCCAGGCAGAAATGGCCGAGCTGTTCAGCCAGGACTTGACCACCGGTGTCGGTCGTAGCCTCAAGCACGACAGCGCCGACAAGCATGTGTCCGGCGAAGCGGTGTACATCGACGATCGCCTGGAATTCCCCAATCAGTTGCACGTCTATGCGCGCCTGTCTGACCGCGCTCATGCCCGGGTCTTGAGTATCGATACCAGCCCTTGCTACGCCTTCGAAGGCGTGCGCATCGCCATTACCCACGAAGATATACCGGGCTTGAAGGACATCGGCCCGCTGTTGCCGGGCGACCCGCTGCTGGCCATCGACAAGGTCGAGTTTGTCGGCCAGCCGGTGGTTGCCGTGGCTGCCCGCGATCTCGACACCGCGCGCCGCGCCGCCATGGCCGCAATCATCGAATACGAAGACCTGGAGCCGGTGCTGGATGTGGTCGAAGCGCTGCGCAAAAAGCATTTCGTCCTCGACAGCCATACCCATCAGCGCGGCGACTCAGCCAGCGCCTTGGCCTGCGCCCCGCACCGCGTGCAGGGCACCCTGCACATCGGCGGCCAGGAGCACTTCTACCTGGAGACCCAGATCTCTTCGGTGATGCCGACCGAAGACGGCGGGATGATCGTCTACTGCTCGACCCAGAACCCGACCGAAGTCCAGAAGCTGGTTGCCGAAGTCCTCGACGTATCGATGAACAAGATCGTCGTCGACATGCGCCGCATGGGTGGCGGTTTCGGTGGCAAGGAAACCCAGGCTGCCAGCCCTGCCTGCCTGTGTGCGGTGATCGCTCACCTCACCGGCCAGCCGACCAAAATGCGCCTGCCGCGGGTCGAAGACATGCTGATGACCGGCAAACGTCACCCCTTCTACATTGAGTACGATGTGGGCTTTGACGACACCGGCCGCCTGCACGGGATCAACTTTGACCTGGCCGGTAACTGCGGCTGCTCGCCGGACCTGTCGGCGTCGATTGTCGACCGCGCCATGTTCCACGCCGACAACTCCTACTACCTGGGCGATGCCACCATCCATGGCCACCGCTGCAAGACCAACACGGCTTCAAATACCGCCTACCGCGGTTTTGGCGGCCCTCAAGGCATGGTCGCCATCGAAGAAGTGATGGATCACATTGCTCGTCATCTGGCCCTCGATCCGCTGGCCGTACGCAAGGCCAACTACTACGGCAAGACCGAGCGCAACGTCACCCACTATTACCAGACCGTCGAGCACAACATGCTCGAGGAAATCACTGCCGAACTGGAAACCAGCAGCGACTACCAGCAGCGCCGTGAGTCGATTCGCCGTTTCAACGCCAACAGCCCGATCCTGAAAAAAGGCTTGGCGCTGACCCCGGTGAAGTTCGGCATCTCATTCACCGCCAGCTTCCTCAACCAGGCCGGTGCCCTGGTACACATTTACACCGACGGTAGTATTCACCTGAACCACGGCGGCACCGAGATGGGCCAGGGTCTGAACACCAAGGTGGCGCAGGTGGTGGCAGAAGTCTTCCAGGTTGATTTTGAACGCATCCAGATCACCGCAACCAACACTGACAAGGTGCCGAATACCTCACCCACCGCGGCCTCCAGTGGTGCCGACCTGAACGGCAAGGCCGCCCAGAACGCTGCCGAGATTCTCAAGAAGCGCCTGACCGAGTTTGCTGCGCGCCAGTACAAGGTCAGTGAAGAAGACGTCGAGTTCCGCAATGGCCATGTGCGCGTTCGCGATGAAATCCTCAGCTTCGACGCCTTGGTGCAGCAGGCCTATTTCGCCCAGGTGTCACTGTCGAGCACCGGTTTCTACAAGACCCCGAAAATCTACTACGACCGCAGCCAGGCCCGTGGCCGTCCGTTCTACTACTTCGCCTTCGGCGCGGCCTGCGCCGAGGTGATCGTCGACACCCTGACCGGCGAGTACAAGATGCTGCGCACCGACATCCTGCACGACGTCGGTGCCTCGCTGAACCCGGCTATCGATATCGGTCAGGTCGAAGGTGGTTTCATCCAGGGCATGGGTTGGCTGACCACCGAAGAATTGGTGTGGAACGCCAAGGGCAAGCTGATGACCAACGGCCCGGCCAGCTACAAGATTCCGGCAGTGGCCGATATGCCAGTGGATCTGCGGGTCAAACTGGTGGAGAACCGCAAGAACCCGGAAGACACCGTGTTCCACTCCAAAGCTGTGGGCGAGCCGCCATTCATGCTGGGCATCGCCGCTTGGTGCGCGATCAAGGATGCCGTGGCCAGCCTTGCCGACTACCGCGTACATCCAAAAATCGACGCACCGTCCACACCTGAGCGGGTACTGTGGGGTTGCGAGCAGATGCGCAAGGTGGTGGCGGCACAACAGCCGGCTGCCGAGGTTGAGACCGTGACACCGTGAGCACCTGATCGCCGGCAATGCCGGCTCCCTGTGGGAGCTGGTGTTGCCAGCGATGAGGCCAGCACAGGCACCCCATAGGTAAGTGAAAATGCACACCTGGATCAACGCCCTCGCCGGCCTGCAAGCCCGCGGCGAAGCCTGCATACTGGTCACCATCATCGAAGAGCGCGGCTCGACACCGCGCAACGCCGGCTCAAAGATGGTGGTCAGCGCCGAGCAGTTGTTCGACACCATCGGTGGCGGCCACCTTGAATACAAAGCCATGAAGATCGCCCGGCAAATGCTCAGCGAGCGTCGCGAATCTCCACACCTTGAACGCTTCAGCCTCGGCGCCAGCCTGGGCCAATGCTGTGGCGGCGCTACGGTGCTGCTGTTCGAACCCATGGGCCAGGTCCAGGCACAGATTGCCGTATTCGGTGCAGGCCATGTCGGTCGCGCTCTGGTACCCTTGCTCGCCGCGCTACCCTGCCGGGTGCGCTGGATCGATTCGCGCGAGCAGGAGTTCCCCGAAAGCATTCCAGTCGGGGTCAGCAAGATTGTCAGCGAAGAGCCGGTCGATGAAGTCGACGACCTGCCCGCAGGCAGCTATTGCATCGTCATGACCCACAACCACCCGTTGGACCTGGAACTGACCGCGGCGATCCTCAAACGTAATGATTTCACCTGGTTCGGCCTGATTGGCTCGAAGACCAAACGGGTCAAATTCGAACACCGCCTGCGTGAACGCGGCTACAGCGAAGAGCGCCTGCAACGCATGCGTTGCCCGATGGGCTTGGCCGAGGTCAAGGGCAAGCTGCCGATCGAGATCGCTGTGTCTATCGCCGCCGAAATCATTGCCACCTACAACGCCAGCTTTGGCCAGCATGACAATGCTGCCAATGCCGGCCCCATTGCCCAATTGCTGCCACCTTCCCGGCGCAGCCAAGCCATATGACGAGAGCCCTATGAGCGCAACCCGCAAAGCCTACCGTGCCGCCATCCTGCACAGTGTCGCCGACCCCGCCGAAGTCGGGATCGAAGCGTCCTACCAGTATTTCGAAGACGGTCTACTGTTGATCGACAACGGCAAGATCAGCGCCCTGGGGCACGCCAGCGACCTGCTGCCAACCCTGCCAGCCGACATCGAAGTGCAGCACTATCAAGATGCGCTGATCACCCCTGGCTTTATCGACACCCATATCCACTTCCCACAGACCGGCATGATCGGTTCCTACGGTGAGCAACTGCTGGACTGGCTCAACACCTACACCTTCCCCTGCGAAAAGCAGTTCGCTAACCAAGACCACGCCGACAACGTGGCGAAGATCTTCGTCGAAGAATTGCTGCGCAACGGCACCACCACCGCCCTGGTGTTTGGCAGTGTCCACCCCGAGTCGGTGAATGCTTTCTTTACCGAAGCCGAACGCCTGGACCTGCGGATGATTGCCGGCAAGGTCATGATGGACCGCAACGCCCCGGACTACCTGACCGACACCGCTGAGTCCGGCTATACCGAAAGCAAGGCGCTGATCGAGCGCTGGCACGGCAAGGGTCGCCTGCATTACGCCGTCACCCCACGCTTTGCCCCGACCAGTACCCCGGAGCAACTCACCCTGGCCGGCCAACTGCTGAGTGAGTTCCCCGATCTATACATGCACACGCACCTGAGCGAGAACCTCAAGGAGATCGACTGGGTCAAAGAGCTGTTCCCTGAGCGCAAGGGCTATCTGGACGTCTACGACCACTTCAAGCTGCTTGGCGAACGCTCAGTGTTCGCACACGGTGTGCACCTGTGCGACGAGGAATGCCAGCGCCTGGCCGAAACCGGTTCGGCCGTGGCCTTCTGCCCAACCTCCAATCTGTTTCTCGGCAGTGGCCTGTTCAACCTGCCGCAGGCGGAAAAGTTCAAGGTCAAGGTGGGTTTGGGTACGGATGTGGGTGCTGGCACCAGCTTCTCGCTGCTCAACACCCTCAATGAAGCCTACAAGGTCATACAGCTACAAGGTGCCCGCCTGAGCCCGTTCAAGTCCCTGTACCTGGCCACCCTGGGCGGTGCCCAGGCGCTGTACCTGGACGACCGCATCGGCAGCCTGAAGCCGGGGAATGACGCCGACTTCGTGGTCCTGGACTACAAGGCTACGCCGCTGATGGACTACCGCATCCAGCAATCGAACAGCATCGATGAGACGCTGTTCGTGCTGATGACCCTGGGCGATGACCGCACCGTCAAGCAGACATTCGCTGCCGGGCGCTGCGTGCACCAACGCTAAGGCTCGCGAAACAAGCCTTTGTACACCGCGCCGCCGATCACTGCCCCGATCAGTGGTGCCACCCAGAACAGCCACAACTGCTGCAGCGCCCAACCGCCGACGAACAACGCCGGACCGGTGCTGCGCGCAGGGTTGACCGAGGTATTGGTGATAGGGATCGAGATCAGGTGAATGAGGGTCAGTGCCAGGCCAATTGCAATCGGTGCAAAGCCTACTGGCGCACGACTGTCGGTGGCGCCCATGATGATCAGGATAAACATCGCGGTCATCACCACTTCACTGGCAAAGCCTGCCGCCAATGAATACCCGGCCGGCGAGTGTTCGGCATAGCCATTGGAGGCCAGGCCAGAAGCCACATCGAACCCTTCCTTGCCGCTGGCGATGAAATAGATCACTGCGGCGGCCAGGATTGCGCCGATCACCTGGGCGACAATGTAGGGCAGCAGATCCTTGGCCGGAAATCGCCCCCCCACCACTAGGCCCACCGAGACGGCGGGGTTGAGATGACAACCGGAGATATGACCGATGGCGAACGCCATGGTCAGTACGGTGAGACCAAAGGCCATGGCCACACCGACCAGCCCGATCCCCGCTGGCAGTGACGCAGCCAGCACCGCACTGCCACAACCACCTAAAACCAGCCAGAACGTCCCGATCAGTTCCGCACCCATGCGCTTGCTCAGGGGCATCGACATATACCTGTCCTCAAGTAGTTGAAGTTCTACGCGAAGCGCGCAAGCCCAACTGCTTGATGAAGGTTTGCGGTGTGAGACAGGTGTGAATCTAGCAGAGGCTGGGTGAAGTGCCAGTCAGCCTGAAATGCAACGCCGGCTAGGCCAGCTCCCCCAGATCACTCGGGCTGAAGGTGCAAGCGGGCCTTGTCGGCGATGTCAGCGACTCGATCTCAGCCCTTAACCGGCACCGAACTTCCGCGTTTCTTGGTCTGCAGCAAATGCGAGAACACCGCATGCAGATCATCCGACGCGCTGTCTTCGTCGAGGTTGAGCTTGCTGTCGATGTGATCCATGTGATGCATCATCAGGCTCACTGCCTGATTCACATCCCGGGCCTCGATGGCGTCGATCAATTGCATGTGCTCGTCGTAGGAGCAATGCGAGCGGTTGCCGCTTTCGTACTGGGCAATGATCAAGGAAGTTTGCGACACCAGGCTACGCTGGAAGCTGATCAGCGGTGCATTGCCAGCCGCTTCGGCCAGCTTCAGGTGGAACTCACCGGAAAGACGGATACCGGCGCCGCGGTCACCACGAGAAAAGCTGTCACGCTCCTCACGAACCATCTGGCGCAGCTCGTTGAGTTGCTCGGCGGTGGCGTGTTCGACGGCCAGCTCAGTGATTGCTCGCTCAACCATGCGGCGTGAGAAGAACACCTGACGGGCTTCTTCAACAGTGGGGCTGGCCACTACCGCACCACGATTTGGCCGCAGCAGCACCACACTTTCATGGGCCAGGCGTGACAACGCGCGACGAATGATGGTACGGCTGACGCCAAATATCTCGCCCAGGGCCTCCTCGCTCAACTTGGTACCCGGCGCCAGACGCTGCTCGAGAATGGCCTCGAAAATATGCGCGTAGACGATATCGTCCTGGGTTCCGCTACGTCCGGCCTTGCCGGTACGCACTGGTTTTTTGAGAGGTTGCAGCTGTTCGTTCATGGGCACTCGAGCACGGAGATCTGCCAGTCGGACCCTGACTGTAATAGCAGCCAGTGGGGCGAAGGCAAGTCCTGGTAAGAAAATTAATCGATTAAGGTATGGGCACATTGTACACAGCCGCAGCGATTTCTGCAGGGGATGATGGCCTTTATAGCGACACGGTGCATTTATTTGCGCACAACATCAAAAACATTATTTGCATTCTTTGTATACAAACGCATAATCCACCCGTGCAACTTCCTGACTCAGAAGTCAACTAACAGTCCGGTCGCCTGCCACCCCACCCGCCTCACAGAGCTCCCCAGTGCGTGCGCAGGACTGGCTCTGAAAAACAAGAAAAGACTTGAGGAGTACATGCTGTGGAAAGCCGCAAATCCGAAGCCCCTACGCTGGATCTTGCCCCACCGCTCGAAACGAGCTGGCTGGAGCGGATTTTCAAACTCAAGCTACATGGCACCACCGTCAAGACCGAAATGATCGCCGGGCTGACCACCTTTATCACCATGGCGTACATCATCTTCGTCAACCCCAACATCATGGCCGATGCCGGCATCGATCACGGCGCGGCGTTCGTCGCCACCTGTATCGCCGCCGCCCTGGGCTGCCTGTTGATGGGCCTGTATGCCAACTGGCCGGTTGGCCTGGCGCCGGGCATGGGGCTCAACGCCTTCTTTACCTATACCGTGGTCGGGACCATGGGCTACACCTGGGAGGCCGCGCTGGGTGCGGTGTTCGTCTCGGGGGTGCTGTTCATGCTGCTGACACTGTCGCGGGTGCGTGAATGGCTGCTCAACAGCATTCCCGTGAGCCTGCGTCATGCAATGGGTGCCGGCGTCGGATTGTTTCTCGGACTGATCGGTCTTAAAACGGCGGGCATTGTCGTCGACAGCCCGGCCACGCTGATCAAACTTGGATCGTTGCACGAACCTGGCCCGCTGCTGGCGGCGATCTGCTTTTTGATGATCGCGGTACTCAGCTACCACCGGGTGTTCGGGGCGATCCTGATCAGCATCATCAGCGTTACCCTCGCGGGCTGGGGCCTGGGTCTGGTCGAATACGGCGGCTTGTTCTCCCTGCCACCGAGCCTGGCACCGACCTGGATGGCCATGGATGTCGCAGGTGTGTTCAACGTCAGCATGATCGCCGTGGTATTCGCCTTCCTTTTCGTGCATATGTTCGACACCGCCGGCACCCTGATGGGTGTGGCCCAGCGGGCGAACCTGGTGAATGCCGACGGGCGTATCGAAAACCTCTCGCGAGCATTGAAGGCTGACAGTGCTTCAAGTGTGTTCGGTGCCGTGGTTGGCGTACCGCCGGTCACCAGTTATGTCGAGAGTGCTGCTGGTGTCGCTGCTGGCGGTCGTACCGGGCTGACGGCGGTGGTGGTTGGCCTGTTCTTCATTGCGGCAATGTTCTTCGCCCCACTGGCCGGGATGATCCCTGCCTACGCCACTGCAGGTGCGCTGATTTATGTCGCCATGCTGATGATGGGCAGCATGGCGCACATCAACTGGGATGAAGCGACCGACAGCATCCCGGCGATCGTCACCGCGATCATGATGCCGCTGACCTTCTCGGTGGCTGATGGTATTGCCCTGGGCTTTATCACCTACGTGGTGCTCAAGGCAGGTACAGGGCGCTTCAGCGAGATCTCGGCAAGTTTATGGGTACTGACAGCGATCTTCATCGCCAAGTTCGTATTCCTGTAAACCCGGCCCGAGCAAACAGAGCCTCACCTTCGGGTGGGGCTTTTTTGTGGTTCTTCACGGATTACCGGGAAAGTTGCTCTTGATCTTCATGAAAAAGAATTCGCTGTCCCGGTAGCCGTAGGCCATCCGCTTGATGACCTTAATCCTGTTATTGATCCCCTCCAGCTGTCCGGTGTGCATTGGCCACCGCACCCTGCTCAGAATGCCGCGCCAATAGCCCTTCAGGCGTTTGGCAAACTGCTTCAGAGCCGGTATCGCGCTTTCATCGGACAGACGCAGCCACTGTTTCCAGGCTGATCGCCAGCCCCAAGCGGTAGTAGGTGACCACAGCGCTTTGAGCTCTGCCTTCATCAAATAAACCGTCATCAACGACTGGTTGGCAGCAAGCAAATCCTTCAAGTGCACCTGCTGATCTGCACTCCTGAGATTTTCTGGATTACGTAGCAACAGCCACCGCGCTTGCTTGATGATCTTGCGGGCAGGCTTGTCATGCCGCAGGCGGTTGGCTTCATCGACGCGCACACGGTCAATGACTTCTCGACCGTATTTGGCCACCACGTGAAACAGGTCGTAGACCACCCGTGCCCGCGGACAATGCTCGCGCACCTCCAGGTCAAACGCGGTATTCATATCCATCGCCACCGCCTCAATTCGCGCGCAACCCTCAGCCCCCAGTTCTTCGAAGAACGGTCGGATGGCGGCACGGCTGCGTCCTTCGCCGATCCACAGCACCCGGCGGCTATCGGCATCCAGTACGACGCTGGCGTATCGATGCCCTTTGAACAGGGCAAACTCGTCCATGACCAGTCGCCTTGGGCGGGCTACAGGCCGCTCCTCCAGTTCTGCTTGTAGAGCCCGTCGCTCCAGTAACCGCACGCTATCCCAGTGCAGTCCGAATAGCTGAGCCACATGCAAGGTTGGCAGCCGTCGACAGGTCTGGATGACGGTTTCAGCCAAGCGGCGCGTCATCCGGGAGTAACGATCAAGCCAACTGACAGCCTCCATCCGTTTGCCGCAAGCGCCACATCCAACTCGTCTGAGTTCGACGTTTAGCCGCACCGGCATCCTAAGGATGGGCAGGTCTCGGATGGCCCGCTGGCAGTATTCATGGGTGGTTGTGCTGGGTTGGTTGCAGCCACTGCAGGTAGGGAATCGAGTGGCCTGGGAGATGAGATCGATCTGCAGCGCGTCGCCATCAAGCTTGATGGCGACGATAGAAAAGCCCTCCCAAAACGGAAGGAACGTATTAATATCGCGCATAAGAACGCCGGTTTGTTAGATGTGTTTGCTCGCACGAACATCATCAATCAAACCGGCGTTCTTGTTTCTGTGTTTCCCGGGATTCCGTGAAGAACCTTTTTTGTTGCCTGCGTGGCCTACGTGGGAGATCGATGCAGTCCACCCCGCCAATAACCAGCAGACAAAAAAAAGCCCGCAGTGTGAGCGGGCAAGGACCTACGAAGATTCTTCTAGCGACCAACTAGCTTCCACGATAGGTCGAGTAACTGTACGGCGAGATCAGCAACGGCACGTGGTAGTGATCCTGCTCGGCGCTGATACCAAAACGCAGGACCACGACATCAAGGAATGCGTGCTCGGGCAGCTGTACACCACGGGCGCGGTAGTAATCGCCGGCATTGAATTGCAGCTGGTAGACACCGCTGCGGTAATCGTCACCTTGCAGCAACGGCGCGTCGCAACGGCCATCGCTGTTGGTCAGGGTGGAGTTCACCAACTCCAGCTGCTGGCCTTCGACGCGGTACAGCTCGACCTTGATCGAGCTACCAGGGCAGCCGTGTGCGGCATCCAGTACATGCGTGGTCAAACGTCCCATTGCTTGCTCGCCTCTGTCTATCTATTGGCAAAAAGTCCCATACGACGCCGTCAGGAAACCCGGCAGCGTACGACTGTCGAATTATTAAGACATTTTTCTGTAAAATTGTACACAATAATTAAGTATTCTTTCCTGGCACGCCGATGACCTCCTGTAAATACGCCATCAGTCGCAAAACCACGTTACTGGCCGACGGCCGCGTCATTTGCTGACCAATCAGGCAGGTTTCTTGCAGAGGTTTTCCAGCGTGAAAAGACAAAGAAATACGAAAAAACAGGCTTACAAACCGCAAACAAAGTTGTATACAATCATCTCATCGACGTGGGCGACACCCTACAAGGGCACCACGCCATCCGTTTACACGTATAAGAAGGAAGACTGCAGTGAGCGCTGATTATCCTCGCGACCTGATCGGTTACGGCAATACCCCACCCCATCCGCGCTGGCCGGGGAATGCCCGCATCGCTTTGTCTTTCGTGCTCAACTACGAAGAAGGTGGTGAACGCAACATTCTTCACGGAGACAAGGAATCAGAAGCCTTTCTCTCTGAAATGGTCGCCGCCCAGCCTCTGCAGGGCGCTCGTAACATGAGCATGGAGTCGCTCTACGAATATGGCAGCCGCGCCGGCGTCTGGCGCTTGCTCAAGCTGTTCAAAGAGACTGGCGTGCCACTGACCATCTTTGCCGTCGCCATGGCCGCGCAGCGTCACCCTGACGTAATCCGCGCCATGGTCGAAGCCGGCCACGAAATCTGCAGCCACGGCTACCGCTGGATCGACTACCAGAACATGGACGAGGCCCAGGAGCGCGAGCACATGCTCGAAGCCATCCGCATCCTCACCGAACTGACCGGCGAACGTCCGCTGGGCTGGTACACCGGTCGTACCGGCGCCAATACCCGCCGCCTGGTGATGGAGGAAGGTGGCTTCCTCTACGACAGCGATACCTACGACGACGACCTGCCCTACTGGGAGTCGAACAACCCGACCGGCAAGGCGCACCTGGTGATCCCCTACACCCTGGACACCAACGACATGCGCTTCACCCAGGTACAGGGCTTCAATTGTGGCGAGCAATTCTTCCAGTACCTCAAAGACGCCTTTGACGTGCTGTACGAAGAAGGCGCCGAAGCGCCGAAGATGCTCTCCATCGGCCTGCACTGTCGCCTGATTGGCCGCCCGGCACGCCTGGCAGCACTCAAGCGCTTCATCGAATACGCCAAGAGCCACGATCAGGTCTGGTTCACCCGGCGCGTGGACATCGCCCGTCACTGGCATGCCACCCACCCTTACAAAGCCGAGAACGTCTAATGACCGCTTTCAAGACCCTCAAGCCTTCGTCCCTGGAACGCAGTGCGTTCGTCGAAGCCTTCGCCGACATCTACGAGCACTCGCCATGGGTCGCCGAAAAAGCCTACGACCTGGGCCAACTGCAGGAAATCGATCAGATCGAAGCCCTGCATCAGCGCATGAGCGACATTCTCCTTAGCGCCGATCATGCCGCTCAGCTGGCACTGATCAATGCTCACCCGGACCTCGCCGGCAAGGCCGCGATCCAGGGTGAACTGACCGAATCGAGCACCAATGAACAGGCCGGTGCCGGGATCCATCAGTGCACTGCCGAAGAGTTCGAGCGTTTTACCGAACTCAACGACGCCTACAAAGAGAAGTTCAAGTTCCCGTTCATCATGGCAGTCAAAGGCAGCAATCGGCACCAGATCCTCGCCTCGTTCGAAAAACGCATCCACAACTCGGCCGAGGCTGAGTTCAAGGAAGCGCTGGCACAGATCAACCTGATTGCCCTGTTCCGCCTGCTGCAACTTTAAAGGGTGCCTGAGCCCACGGGCCCGAGTGCGCCACGCGAGCATACCCAGGGCCCAAACGGCCGAATGAGCGACACCCTCCACAACACAGAATAAAGAGAATCCGCATGCGCACTTTAGTGATTGAGCCATTGACCAAAGAAGCCTTCGCCCCTTTCGGTGACGTGATCGAAACCGACGGCAGCGACCACTTCATGATCAACAACGGTTCGACCATGCGCTTCCACAAGCTGGCGACGGTCGAAACCGCCCAGCCCGAGGACAACGCGATCATCAGCATCTTCCGCGCCGACGCGCAGGACATGCCGCTGACCGTTCGCATGCTGGAGCGCCATCCGCTGGGCAGCCAGGCGTTTATTCCGCTGCTCGGCAACCCCTTTCTGATCGTGGTCGCGCCGGTTGGCGATGCACCTGTATCAGGCCTTGTCCGCGCCTTCGTGAGTAATGGAAGGCAGGGCATCAATTACCATCGCGGCGTCTGGCACCACCCGGTGCTGACGATCGAAAAGCGGGATGACTTCCTGGTGGTTGATCGCAGTGGCACTGGCAACAACTGCGATGAGCATTTTTTCAATGAGGATGAGCAACTGATCCTCGCCCCCCACCAATAAGAGAAGACCTGAGCATCCGGCTACAGGGTGCCAGGGTAGAGGTAAAGACTGTGGAAGCACATCTGTTGGAATGGCTGAACCTGAGCGTGCGTTGGGTTCACATGATCACTGGCGTGGCATGGATTGGCGCGTCGTTCTACTTTGTCTGGCTGGAAAACAACCTCAACCGGGCCAACCCGCGCGACGGTCTGTCCGGCGATCTCTGGGCGATTCACGGTGGCGGGATCTACCACCTGGAGAAATACAAGCTGGCTCCGCCGAAGATGCCGGAGAACCTGCACTGGTTCAAATGGGAAGCCTATTTCACCTGGATGTCGGGTATTGCCCTGCTGTGCCTGGTGTTCTACTGGAACCCGACCCTGTATCTGCTGGCCCCAGGCAGCACGCTGTCGGGCGGCGAAGGTATCGCCATCGGTGTCGGCTCGCTGATCGCCGGCTGGTTCATCTACGACTTCCTCTGCGATTCGCCCCTGGGCAAGCGCCCTGGCCTGCTCGGCCTGGTGCTGTTCATCCTGGTCATTGCCGCCTGCTACGGCTTCAGCCAGGTGTTCAGCGGTCGTGGTGCCTACCTGCACACCGGCGCGATCATCGGCACCATCATGGTCGGTAACGTATTCCGCATCATCATGCCGGCCCAGCGTCAGTTGGTAGCCGCCATCGAGAAGAACGAAACGCCCGACCCGACCCTGCCGGCCAAAGGCCTGCTGCGTTCGCGTCACAACAACTACTTCACCCTGCCGGTGCTGTTCATCATGATCAGCAACCACTTCCCGAGCACCTACGGCAGCCAGTACAACTGGTTGATCCTGGCCGGTATCGCCGTGGCTGCAGTGTTGGTTCGTCATTACTTCAACACCCGTCATGACAGCAACAAGTACGCCTGGACCCTGCCAGTCGGTGCCCTGTCGATGATTTGCCTGGCGTACGTCACCGGCCCTGCGCCGATGCCGACCGCGCCGGAGCAGGCTGCCGCCAAGGTTGAGTACCAACCGCTTCCGGAAACTGCCCTGGGTGGAAAGACCGCTGCTGAAAAAGCGGCAGAGAAAGCTGCCGAGCCTGCCCAGGCTGCCGCCCCTGCTGCCGAAGCACCCGCAGCCACCGTTGCCAAACTTGACGATGCCAGCTTCGACAAGATCCATAGCGTCATCCAGGAACGTTGCGCCGTGTGCCATTCGGCCAAGCCTACCAGCCCACTGTTCAGCGCTGCACCGGCCGGGGTAATGCTCGACACCCCGCAACAGATCCAGCAGCAGGCTGCGCGCATTCAAGCGCAGGCCGTGGCAACACAGATCATGCCCTTGGGCAACATCACCCAGATGACCCAGCAAGAACGTGAACTGATCGGTGCCTGGATCGCCAAAGGGGCACCAACCAACTAAGCAATAAAGCTTCAAGTGGCAAGCTAAAAGCTGCAAGCCAAGCGCAACCTCCTGCTTCTACTTGAAGCTTGGCGCTTGAAGCTTGCAGCTCTAAAGAATAAAAACAAAACCGAGGTGTTGCATGTCCGAGTCACGCAAGGCGTACATCCCCGTTGCGCCCCCACGACAGCCACTGCCAATGCTCCAACTGTTCCTGGTGGGTCTACAACATGTCTTGCTGATGTACGGAGGCGCCATTGCCGTGCCACTGATCATCGGCCAGGCCGCCGGCCTTTCTCGTGAAGAAGTCGCTTTCCTGATCAATGCCGACCTGCTGGTCGCTGGTGTCGCCACCATCGTCCAGTCGTTCGGCATTGGCGCAGTTGGCATCCGCATGCCTGTGATGATGGGCGCAAGCTTTGCTGCTGTCGGCAGCATGGTGGCCATGGCCGGCATGCCCGGTGTCGGCCTGCAAGGTATCTTTGGCGCGACCATCGCCGCCGGTTTCTTCGGCATGCTGATCGCCCCATTCATGTCCAAGGTGGTGCGTTTCTTCCCACCGCTGGTGACCGGCACGGTCATCACCTCGATTGGTCTGTCGCTGTTCCCGGTTGCCGTCAACTGGGCCGGTGGCGGTGCCAGCGCCGAAACCTTCGGCTCCCCTATTTACTTGATCGTCGCAGGCCTGGTGCTGGCCACCATCCTGTTGGTCAATCGCTTCATGCGTGGCTTCTGGGTCAATGTCTCGGTCCTGATCGGCATGGGCCTGGGCTACATCCTCGCCGGTTCCATCGGCATGGTTGATCTGTCCGGTCTCGACGATGCCCCTTGGGTGCAAGTGGTCACCCCGCTGCACTTCGGCATGCCGACCTTCAGCCTGGCACCCATCCTTTCCATGTGCCTGGTGGTGGTAATCATCTTCGTCGAGTCCACCGGCATGTTCCTGGCACTGGGCAAAGTCACCGACCGTGAAGTGACCCCAGGCATGCTGCGCCGCGGTCTGATGTGCGACGCCGGGGCCTCCTTCGTTGCCGGTTTCTTCAATACCTTTACCCACTCCTCCTTTGCCCAGAACATCGGCCTGGTGCAGATGACCGGCGTGCGCTGCCGTTATGTGACGGTGGTTGCCGGTGGTTTTCTGATTCTCCTCAGCCTGCTGCCCAAGGCAGCGTTCCTGATTGCTTCAATTCCGCCTGCGGTACTGGGCGGCGCCTCGATTGCCATGTTCGGCATGGTCGCCGCCACCGGAATCAAGATTCTCCAGGAGGCTGACATCGCCGACCGCCGCAACCAGTTGCTGGTCGCTGTCAGCGTTGGCATGGGCCTGATCCCTGTGGTGCGTCCGGAGTTCTTCGCGCAGATGCCGCAGTGGATGGAACCGATCACCCACAGCGGTATCGCCATGGCCACGGTCAGCGCGCTGATCCTCAACCTGCTGTTCAACATCCTTGGCGGCGCCGAACGCGCCGCGCACAACGACGCCGCCCACCAGCACTGAGCCTTTGGGCGGCAGTTGCCGCCCGGCACACCCGAGCAACACGCAGGACCGTCGACCCGTGGGAGCGGGTCGGCCGGGGCGCCTCGCGCCGAAAACCCAAAACCAACAATAACAAAGCCGGGAATCACAACATGAAAGGCATCACCACTTCCCTCCTGTTGGGTAGCAGTTTGCTGGCCGCTTTGCCAGCTACCGCAGGAGACTTGCTGCTCTGGCACACCAACAGTCTCACCTATCTCTACGGCAAGGACTTTCAGGTCAACCCTGCGATCCAGCAGACGGTGACCTTCGAGCACGCCAACAAGTGGAAATACGGCGACACTTTCCTGTTCGTTGACAAGATCTTCTACAACGGCGGTACCGACCGCAACAAAGGCAGTAACACCTACTACGGTGAGTTCAGCCCGCGTCTGTCGCTCGGTAAGATCTTCGAACGCAAGTTCGAATTCGGCCCGATCAAGGACGTGTTGATCGCCATGACCTACGAGTCAGGCGAAGGTGACAACGAGGCCTACCTGATCGGCCCTGGTTTTGACCTGGCCATTCCCGGCTTCAACTACTTCACCCTCAACATCATGCAGCGCAACACCGAGGGCAGCCGCCCGGGTGATAGTGTCTGGCAGATTACCCCAACTTTTTCCTACACCATCCCCGTGGGCAAATCCGACATCCTCATCGATGGCTACATGGATTGGGTGGTCGATAACGACGAAAGTCGCCGCGGCACCTACCATGCCAACCTGCAGTTCAACCCGCAGGTCAAATACGACCTGGGCAAGGCGCTGAACCTCGGTGCCAAGCAGTTGTACGTGGGTATCGAATACAGCTACTGGAAAGACAAATACGGTATCGAGAACAATGGTCGGCTGGACACCAATCAGAGCGTGACCAGCGCCCTGGTTAAGGTTCACTTCTAAAACCTGACCAAATGCACAGCTTTAACACCACCTGCTCCATGACGGAGCACTTGAGGACCCGCGCGCAAGCCAGTAATCTGCGCGCCCCTCGCTCAGGGTAGGACGGATCCTACCTGCGTTTGCTGACCGCTCAGTCAATGAATTCGGGCGGTTGGCAAGCGTTACGCTAACCTGAAGTACCCCTTTTCAGCTGTTCAGAAAGACGTCGAGCAGGATTGTTGTGCCGTATCGGATAGTTGGCGCAGCGCTTGCCAAATAGCTGTGGTTAATCGAAAAAAACTGACTCAAAAGACAAGTATTTGAACAAAACGGTGCCATTCAGAGCACTGACATCAGATTCAATCAAGGGAGCAACACAGCGATGCGCATTACCAATAGCCTGATTCTCGCCGGCGGCCTGCTGGCGGCCAGCACTGCCGCCACCGCCGGTGATCTGCTGCAATGGCAGAACAACAGCCTGACCTACCTGTGGGGCAAGAACTTCGCCGTCAACCCGGAAATCCAGCAGACCGTAACCTTCGAGCACGCCGATGCCTGGAAATACGGCGACAACTTCATCTTCGTCGACAAGATCTTTTACAACGGCGATAAAGACTTCAACAACGGCGACAACACCTACTACGGTGAGATTCAGCCGCGTCTGTCGTTCGGCAAGATTTTCGACCAGAAGCTGGAGTTCGGTCCGATCAAGGACGTGCTGCTGGCGATGACCTACGAGTTTGGTGAGGGCGATACCGAGTCCTACCTGATCGGTCCTGGTTTCGACCTGGCAATCCCGGGTTTCGATTACTTCCAGCTGAACTTCTACCAGCGCAACACTGAAGGTAGCCGGGCCGGTGACAATGTCTGGCAGATCACCCCAGTCTGGTCCTACACCATTCCTGTGGGCAAGTCTGACATCCTCATCGATGGCTTCATGGACTGGGTAGTCGACAACGACGCCACCAGCCGCCGTGGCACCTACCACGCCAACCTGCACTTCAACCCGCAGGTTAAATACGACCTGGGTAAAGCGTTGAACTGGGGCGAGAAGCAGCTGTATGTCGGTTTTGAATACGACTACTGGAAGAACAAGTACGGCATCAAGGACAGCGATGCCTTCGATACCGATCAGAACACCGCCAGCTTCCTGGTCAAAGTGCACTTCTGATCAACACGGCAAAGCCGGCTCCAACAGGATCGGTTCACTACCTGACCTTGTGGGAGCTGGCCTTGCCAGCGATGAGGTCATTAGCCTTTAACCGAACGCCAGATCTTGCCTACCACGGCCACAACGGCCAGCACCGCAGCTCCGGCAATGATACCGACGCCACCGTTGAGCAACGCCCCGGTCAACGCCCCGCCCCGCTCTTGGCTGAAGGCTTCGATAGCGTGATGCAGCGGCGCCACACCGTGCACCAGGATCCCGCCACCGACCAGAAACATCGCTGCGGTGCCAATCACCGACAGGCTCTTCATCATGTACGGCGCCGCCCGCAAAATGCCGTTACCGACAGCCTTGGCCACGCTTGAGGCTTTACCTGTCAGCCACAATCCCAGGTCATCCAGTTTGACGATGCCGGCAACCAATCCGTACACACCGATGGTCATGACAATGGCAATGCCCGAGAGCACGATGACCTGCTGAGTCAGCGGTGCAGCGGCGACCGCGCCCAGGGTGATGGCGATGATTTCCGCCGAGAGAATAAAATCCGTGCGAATGGCGCCCTTGATCTTGGTCCGTTCAAAGGCCACCAGATCAACAGCCGGATCGGCCAGCGCTTCAGTTCTGGCCTCGTGTTCGGCTTGCTCGTGCGCTTTATTGTGCAAAAACTTGTGGGCGAGCTTTTCAAAGCCTTCAAAACACAGGAAAGCACCGCCAACCATCAGCAATGGTGTCACGGCCCAGGGAATAAACGCACTGATCAACAGCGCCGCCGGCACCAAAATCAGCTTGTTGACGAACGAGCCCTTGGCCACCGCCCAGACCACCGGAATTTCCCGTTCGGCGCGCACGCCCGAGACCTGTTGGGCGTTCAGGGCCAAGTCGTCACCCAATACACCGGCGGTCTTTTTCGCCGCGACCTTGGTCATCACCGAGACATCGTCGAGTACCGTAGCGATGTCGTCGATCAACAACAGAAGACTGCTTCCTGCCATGTTTGCCTGATTCCAGCGGGTTAAGAGGTGCTCAGTCTAGCCCAAAGTCGCCAGCTTGAGCCCTTTGCAAACGCGGTGCTACCATGCGCCACCGCCCTTTCAGGCCCGGTGCCGCCTGCGGCCCGACACGAGGAACAGCGTCAACCATGAGCAGCATTCGCGAGCGCAACAAAGAATTGATCCTGCGCGCGGCCAGCGAGGAGTTCGCCGACAAGGGCTTTGCCGCCACCAAGACCAGCGATATCGCGGCCAAGGCCGGGCTGCCCAAGCCCAACGTCTACTACTACTTCAAGTCCAAGGAAAACCTCTACCGCGAGGTGTTGGAAAGCATCATCGAGCCGATCATGCAGGCATCCACACCATTCAATGCCGAGGGTGATCCCAAGGAAGTACTGAGCGCCTATATCCGCTCGAAAGTACGCATCTCGCGCGACTTGCCGTTTGCTTCCAAGGTGTTTGCCAGTGAGATCATGCACGGCGCCCCGCACCTGAGCCCGAGCCAGGTCGAACAGCTCAACGAACAGGCCCGGCACAACATCGAATGCATCCAGGCCTGGATTGAGCGTGGCCAGATCGCTGCAGTCGATCCGCATCACCTGATGTTCAGCATCTGGGCGGCGACTCAAACCTATGCTGACTTCGACTGGCAGATTTCGGTGGTTACCGGTAAAGCCAAGCTGGAAGACAGCGATTATGAGGCAGCAACGCAGACCATCATTCGCCTGGTGCTCAAAGGGTGTGAGCCGGACGCTTAGTCCGCAGCGCCGCTATCGCCGGCAAGGCCGGCTCCTGTAGGAGCTGGCCTTGCCGGCGATGGGCTACAAAGCAGCCCCATAGACCTTAGGCGGCTACACCGGCATCCGCCGTCAATCCCGCCTCTTCGATCGCACTGATCGCGCACTGCTCGTCAATATCCGAGGTATCGCCACTGATACCGATCGCCCCTAACACCACGCCCTGCTGATTGCGAATCAGCACGCCACCCGGCGCTGGCACCACCGGGCTCTGCCCCAGACCATTGAGCGCGGCGAAGAACGCCGGACGTTGCTGCGCGTCCAGCGCCAGCAGGCGCGAACCCTTACCCAGGGCAATCGCCCCCCAGGCTTTGCCCATCGCCACTTGCGGACGCAGCAGGCTGGCACCGTCTTCACGTTGCAGCGCCAATAGGTGGCCGCCGTTGTCGAGCACCGCCACCGTCAGGGGTGCGGCAGAGATCTTGCGACCCGCAGCCAGCGCGGCGTTCACCAGGCTGACAGCGACTTTCAGGGTCAATGTGGTCATGGAAAGGTCCTCTTGTTGTTAGAAGCCCTGAGGGCAGGTGTAAAAATCAATAGAACAAATAGAACACAATGGCGAATATTTTTGTATACAATATTTTCAGCGCGACAACCCAATTCTGACGAAACGCCTTTTTTATGGCCTTCCCGACGAAAGCACCCATCGCCGATGAAAATGGATTGACCAGAGTCGCCTGGCGTGAATACACTCTGACGAAAAGCCATTTGTATACAATTACAAAATCAAAGAGGCACAAAACCATGAGCAAAATGAGAGCAATTGATGCAGCCGTTCTGGTGATGCGCCGCGAAGGTGTTGAAACCGCGTTTGGTATTCCGGGTGCTGCAATCAACCCGCTGTACTCGGCCCTGAAGAAAGTCGGCGGTATCGATCACGTCCTCGCTCGTCACGTTGAAGGCGCCTCGCACATGGCCGAGGGCTACACCCGCACCAAAGCCGGCAACATCGGCGTGTGCATCGGCACCTCCGGCCCTGCTGGCACTGACATGGTCACCGGCCTGTACAGCGCCTCCGCCGACTCCATCCCGATCCTGTGCATCACCGGCCAAGCGCCGCGTGCCCGTATGCACAAGGAAGATTTCCAGGCCGTCGACATCACCAGCATCGTCAAGCCGGTGACCAAGTGGGCGACCACCGTTCTGGAGCCAGGCCAAGTGCCTTACGCGTTCCAGAAAGCGTTCTATGAAATGCGCTCTGGCCGCCCGGGCCCTGTGCTGATCGACCTGCCGTTCGACGTGCAGATGGCCGAAATCGAATTCGACATCGACGCCTACCAGCCGCTGCCTGTGCAAAAGCCTGCCGCCAACCGCGTCCAGGTCGAGAAAGCCCTGGCCATGCTCGACACTGCCGAGCGCCCACTGCTGGTTGCCGGTGGCGGCATCATCAACGCCGACGCTTGCGACAAGCTGGTTGAATTCGCCGAGCTGACCGGCATTCCAGTGATCCCGACCCTGATGGGCTGGGGCATCATCCCTGACGATCACCCACTGATGGTCGGCATGGTCGGTCTGCAGACCTCGCACCGCTACGGCAACGCCACCCTGCTCAAGTCCGACGTGGTGCTGGGCATCGGTAACCGTTGGGCCAACCGCCACACCGGTTCGGTTGAGGTCTACACCGAAGGCCGCCGCTTCATTCACGTCGATATCGAACCGACTCAGATCGGCCGGGTATTCACCCCTGACCTGGGTATCGTTTCCGACGCCGGTGCTGCCCTGGACGTGTTCCTGGAAGTGGCCCGCGAGTGGAAAGCCGCCGGCAAGCTCAAGGACCGCAGCGCCTGGCTGGAAGACTGCCAGGAGCGCAAGTCCAGCCTGCAGCGCAAGACCCATTTCGACAACGTGCCGGTCAAGCCACAGCGCGTGTACCAGGAAATGAACCAGGTGTTCGGCAAAGACACCTGCTACGTCAGCACCATCGGTCTGTCGCAGATCGCCGGCGCGCAGTTCCTCCACGTGTACAAGCCGCGTCACTGGATCAACTGTGGTCAGGCCGGCCCGCTGGGCTGGACCATTCCTGCAGCACTGGGTGTGGTCAAGGCTGATCCGAGCCGCAAGGTTGTGGCACTGTCGGGCGACTATGATTTCCAGTTCATGATCGAAGAGCTGGCCGTGGGTGCGCAGTTCAACCTGCCTTACGTCCACGTGCTGGTGAACAACTCCTACCTGGGTCTGATCCGCCAGGCCCAGCGTGGCTTTGAGATGGACTACTGTGTGCAACTGGCGTTCGAGAACATCAACGCACCGGAGCTCAACGGTTATGGCGTCGACCACGTCGCCGTGGTTGAAGGTCTGGGTTGCAAGGCCCTGCGTGTTACCGAGCCTGGCGAGATCGCGCCTGCCCTGCTCAAAGCGCAGAAACTGGCTGAAGAGTTCAAGGTCCCGGTGGTGGTCGAGGTTATCCTCGAGCGCGTGACCAACATTTCCATGGGCACCGAAATCAACGCGGTCAACGAGTTCGAAGACCTGGCGCTGGTCGGCAACGACGCACCAACCGCGATTTCCCTGCTCGACTGATCGCTTGAGCGGCCCTGCTGCATTGCGCACAGGGCCCACTTTTGCAAGGAGACCTCCATGCCACGTTTTGCCGCCAACCTGTCCATGCTGTTCACCGAGCAGGACTTCCTCGCCCGCTTCAAAGCTGCAGCTGACGCTGGCTTTAGCGGAGTTGAATACCTGTTCCCGTACGATTTCAGCTCGGCTGAAATCAAGCAGCAACTCGATGCCCACGGCCTGACCCAGGTGCTGTTCAACCTGCCGGCTGGCGACTGGGCCAAGGGTGATCGCGGTATCGCTTGCGATCCTGCGCGCGTCGAGCAGTTCCGCGCCGGTGTCGATCTGGCCATCGCCTACGCCCAAGTGCTCGGCAACACCCAGGTCAACTGTCTGGCCGGTATCCGCCCGCAAGGCCCGGACTGCGCCAGCGTCCGCAAGACCTTTGTCGACAACCTCAAATACGCTGCCGACAAGCTGGAAGCCGCCGGGATCAAGCTGGTCATGGAAATGATCAACACCCGCGACATCCCAGGCTTCTACCTGAACAACACCCAACAGGCCCTGGAAATCCAGGCCGAAGTCGGCAGCAGCAACCTGTTCCTGCAATACGACATCTACCACATGCAAATCATGGAGGGCGACCTGGCCCGCACCATGGAAAGCAACCTGGCCAAGATCAACCACATCCAGCTGGCCGACAACCCGGGCCGCAACGAGCCGGGTACTGGCGAAATCAACTACCGCTTCCTCTTCGAACACCTGGACCGCATCGGCTACCAGGGCTGGGTGGGCTGTGAATACAAGCCGCTGACCACCACCGAAGCTGGCCTGGGCTGGTTGAAATCCCATAACGCGATCTGACCTGCAAACAATTACAAGAGGCATCTCTCATGGCTAAAATCGGATTTATCGGCACCGGCATCATGGGCCGCCCAATGGCGCAGAACCTGCAAAAAGCCGGTCACAGCCTGTTCCTGTCCACCCATCACGATGCAGCCCCGGCCGACCTCGTTGCCGCAGGCGCCGTTGCCCTGGCCAACCCGAAAGAAGTGGCCCAGGAAGCTGAATTCATCATCGTCATGGTGCCCGACACCCCACAGGTCGAAAGCGTGCTGTTCGGTGACAACGGTGTGGCTCAAGGCGTAGGCCCGAACAAAGTCGTGATCGACATGAGCTCGATCTCCCCTACCGCCACCAAAGCCTTCGCCGAGAAGATCAAGGCGACTGGCGCCACCTACCTGGACGCGCCAGTGTCCGGCGGTGAAGTCGGTGCCAAGGCCGCGACCTTGAGCATCATGGTCGGTGGTTGCCCGAATGCTTTCGAACGCGCACTGCCGCTGTTCCAGGCCATGGGCAAGAACATCACCCGCGTGGGTGGCAGCGGCGACGGTCAGACCGCCAAGGTCGCCAATCAGATCATCGTTGCCCTGAACATTCAGGCAGTGGCTGAAGCCCTGCTGTTCGCCGCCAAGAACGGCGCCGATCCTGCCAAGGTACGTGAAGCACTGATGGGCGGCTTCGCCTCCTCGAAGATCCTGGAAGTACACGGCGAGCGCATGATCAAGGGAACCTTCGATCCAGGCTTCCGCATCAGCCTGCACCAGAAGGACCTGAACCTGGCCCTGCAAGGCGCCAAGGAGCTGAACATCAACCTGCCCAACACCTCCAACGCCCAGCAAGTGTTCAGCACCTGCGCAGCCATCGGCGGTGCCAACTGGGACCACTCGGCGCTGATCAAAGGGCTTGAGCACATGGCCAACTTCTCGATCCGCGACGACAAGTAATACCCAGGCAACAGCGCCCCTGGGTCAGCCTGCACGGAGGCGGGCCCAGGGGCGTTTTCGATTCTGAAGAACAATAAGATTGGAGCCTGCCATGTCGCTCGATCCGCAACACTTTCTGCGCGACCTGTTCGCCACGGCCATCGATGCCGCGCACCCTCACCAGGTCCTTGAAGCGCACCTGCCCAGCGACCGCAGCGGTCGCGTCATTGTCATCGGCGCTGGCAAGGCTGCAGCGGCCATGGCCGAAGTGGTCGAACGCCACTGGAAGGGCCCGGTCTCCGGCCTGGTGGTCACCCGCTACGGCCACGGCGCCAACTGCTCGAAAATCGAAGTGGTCGAAGCTGCCCACCCGGTTCCCGACGCCGCCGGCCTGGCTGTTGCCAAACGCGTGTTGGAAATGGTCAGCAACCTGACCGCCGACGACCGCGTGATTTTCCTGCTCTCCGGCGGTGGTTCTGCCTTACTGGCCCTGCCCGCCGAAGGTCTGACCCTGGCCGACAAGCAACAGATCAACAAGGCGCTGCTTAAATCCGGCGCGACCATCGGCGAGATGAACTGCGTGCGCAAGCACCTCTCGGCGATCAAGGGTGGCCGCCTGGCCAAGGCCTGCTGGCCGGCCACGGTCTACACCTATGCGATTTCCGACGTACCGGGTGACCTGGCCACCGTCATCGCCTCCGGCCCGACCGTGGCCGACCCGAGCACCTCGGCCGAAGCCCTGGCGATCCTCAAGCGCTATAACATCGAAGCGCCTGCTGCCGTCACTGCCTGGTTGAACAACCCGGCCTCGGAAACCGTCAAGGCCGATGACCCGGCCCTGGCACGCAGCCACTTCCAACTGATCGCCCGCCCCCAGCAGTCGCTGGAAGCTGCGGCGGTCAAAGCCCGTCAAGCCGGTTTCAGCCCGCTGATTCTCGGCGACCTGGAAGGCGAATCACGGGAGGTGGCCAAGGTCCATGCCGGCATCGCCCGACAGATCGTCCTGCACGGCCAGCCACTGTCACCTCCGTGCGTGATCCTTTCCGGTGGCGAGACCACCGTGACCGTGCGCGGCAATGGCCGTGGCGGACGCAACGCCGAGTTTCTCTTGAGCCTGACCGAAAGCCTCAAGGGCCTGCCCGGTGTCTATGCCCTGGCCGGTGACACCGACGGTATCGATGGCTCCGAAGACAACGCCGGTGCGTTGATGACCCCAGACAGTTACGCGCGCGCCGCAGCCCTCGGCCTGTCGGCCAGTGATGAGCTGGACAACAACAATGGCTATGGCTACTTCGCCGCTCTCGATGCCTTGATCGTCACCGAGCCGACGCGGACCAACGTTAACGATTTTCGCGCCATTCTGATCCTCGAGAGTGCCAAACATGACGCCTGACAAAAAAGTCAAAATCCTCGCTACCCTCGGCCCTGCCATCAAGGGTATCGATGACATCCGCCAACTGGTTGAGTCCGGGGTAAATATCTTCCGCCTCAACTTCAGCCATGGCGAACACGAAGACCATGCCCTGCGCTACCAGTGGATCCGCGAAGTTGAAAGCCAGCTGAATTACCCGCTGGGTATCCTCATGGACCTGCAAGGGCCGAAACTGCGGGTTGGCCGTTTTGCCGAGGGCAAAGTCCAGCTGCAACGCGGCCAGGCCCTGCGCCTGGACCTGGACAGCACCCCCGGCACTGTCGAGCGGGTCAACCTGCCCCACCCGGAAATCATTGCTGCGCTTGAGCCAGGCATGGACCTGCTGCTCGATGACGGCAAGCTGCGCCTGCGGGTGACTGCCAAGCACAGCGACGCCATCGAGACTGAAGTACTCAATGGCGGCGAGCTGTCTGACCGCAAAGGCGTCAACGTTCCACAGGCAGTGTTGGACCTCAGCCCGCTGACCGCCAAGGATCGCCGCGACCTGACCTTCGGCCTGGAACTGGGTGTGGACTGGGTGGCCCTGTCGTTCGTGCAGCGCCCGGAAGACATCATCGAAGCACGCCAGCTGATCGGTGACCGCGCCTACCTGATGGCCAAGATCGAGAAACCGTCGGCGGTGACTCAACTGCGCGCGATTGCCGAGCTGAGCGATGCGATCATGGTTGCCCGCGGCGACTTGGGCGTGGAAGTGCCTGCTGAAAGCGTGCCACAGATCCAGAAAACCATCATCAACACCTGCCGCGAGCTGGGCAAACCGGTGGTGGTTGCCACGCAGATGCTTGAATCGATGCGCTTCTCCCCAGCCCCGACCCGCGCCGAAGTCACCGACGTGGCCAACGCTGTGGCTGAAGGTGCCGACGCGGTCATGCTCTCGGCCGAGACCGCTTCGGGTGACTACCCGCTCGAAGCTGTGCAGATGATGAGCAAGATCATCCGTCAGGTCGAAAATGGCCCAGACTATCAGGCTCAGCTCGACGTTGGCCGGCCCAAGGCTGAAGCGACGGTTTCCGACGCCATCAGCTGCGCGATCCGTCGTATCAGCGGCATTCTGCCGGTGGCGGTACTGGTCAACTACAGCGAATCGGGTGCCTCGACCTTGCGTGCTGCGCGCGAGCGGCCACGGGCGCCGATTCTCAACCTGACCCCTAACCTGTCCACCGCTCGGCGCCTTAGCGTGGCCTGGGGTGTGCACTCGGTGGTCAATGATCGTCTGCGTCAAGTTGATGAAATCTGCTCCACCGCACTGGAAATCGCCCAGGCACAAGGCATGGCCAGCCGTGGCGACACCCTGTTGATCACTGCCGGTGTGCCTTTTGGCAAGCCGGGATCGACTAACACGCTGCGGATCGAAACCTTGATCTGATGCTGCATAGGGCTGCTCTGCAGCCCATCGCTGGCAAAGCCAGCGCCTACATATCATCCCTGTAGGCGCTGGCCTTGCCCGCGATGAGGCCAGCGCAACCAACACACATTCATGTGGGAAAACCAGCCCAATAGAGGCCACCCCGCTCCACATCAACCCAGACTGCCCCCATGTACACCAAGAATTTCGTCAACCCGTGCCCCGACTGGGCCACGGCCTTGCTCAATGGCTTCAGCCAGGTGCTGCTGCAGCGCAACCCGCTGTGCGGCCTGTTGTGCTTGCTGGCCATCACCCTGACCGCCCCCAACCTAGTCGGCGGCGCCTTGCTTGGCGCCCTTTCCGGGCTGCTCACGGCCCAACGCCGTGGCTACAACCGCACCGATCGCCAAGCCGGGCTGTACAGCTACAACGGCGTGCTGATCGGCCTGCTACTCAGCTATGCCCTGCCCTGGTCGGCCATCCTGCCACCGCTGATCATCGCCGCTGGCGGTGTGAGCAGCATGCTGGTGCATCAGTGGCTAAAGCGTGCCAGTTCCAATCTGCTGTTACCGGCGTACACCGCACCGTTCGTATTGATCGGCTGGGCCGTGCTGCTGCTCAGCCACCCCCAAGCCAGCGCCATCAGCCCGATCGAACACCATGCGCTCTACGCACTGGCGCGCGGCCTGGGTCAGATTTTTCTGCTGGATAACCCGCTTGCCGGTCTGCTGATCGCCATCGGCTTGCTGATCGCCAACCGCTATGCCGCCGCCTGGGCGCTGCTCGGCGCAGCGCTGGGCGGTAGTGTCGCACTGCTCGGCGGCGAAGCCAGTGCTGCCTATGCCGGCCTTTATGGTTTCAATGCCGCACTCGCCGCCCTGGCCTTCAGCCAGACCCGCAAGCAACCCTGGTTGCCGCTGCTGGCGATGATCCTGGCCATTGTCCTGCAACCGTTGGTAGCCCAACTGCCAGTGCCTGGCCTGACCGCGCCGTTCATCTTCGCCTGCTGGCTGGTGCTGATCGGTCAGCGCTTGATGCGCCAGCCGCTGGCTCGTCGTAGCGGTCGCTTGCATAGCTGAGACGCTGCCCCTAGGCTCTGCTCCATTGTGTAATGGAGCAAAGTATGGACACCCCTTCGAGCTGGCGTGAGCGGCTCTATGTCATCGTTTTCCAAACCGACACGGTCGCTGGCCGACGCTTTGACAGCATCCTCCTGCTGATCATCCTCGCCAGCCTGATCACCGTGGTCCTGGACAGTATCGATGAAGTGCACCAGAACTACGCCGGCCTGCTGGCAGCGATCGAGTGGGGGTTCACTGCCGTCTTTCTGGTCGAGTACCTGATTCGCCTGTACTGCTCACCCAAGCCCTTGCGCTACGCCTTCAGCTTCTACGGCCTGGTCGACCTGCTGGCGATCGTGCCGGGCATCATCGCCCTGTATTACAGCGACGCGCAGTACCTGCTGATCATCCGGGTGATCCGCATGCTGCGGATTTTTCGCGTGCTCAAGCTCAGCCCCTACCTCAAGCAAGCACATTACCTGCTCTCGGCACTGCGCGGCAGCAAACAGAAGATCATCGTCTTTCTGCTCAGTGTCTCGACCCTGGTAACGGTGTTCGGCACCCTGATGTATGTGGTCGAAGGCCCGCAACATGGCTTTACCAGCATCCCCAAAGGGATCTATTGGGCGATCGTCACCCTGACCACGGTCGGCTTTGGCGATATCGTGCCCAAGACGCCGCTGGGCCAGGTGATCTCCTCGTTGGTGATGATCACCGGTTACTCGATCATTGCCGTGCCCACCGGCATCTTCACTGCGGAACTGGCCAATGCCATGCGCGGCGAGCAGCTGCAACACGACTGCCCGGTATGCCGGAAAAACAACCATGAGCACGGCGCCGCGTTCTGCTCGCGTTGTGGCAATGCGTTATTCAAGAAAATGGAATAAGCAAAGCACTTTTTAATCTTTTAGTGCCTAAGCTTGAGCCGCTATAGTCGCTGGCATAATGCCCTAAACGCCAATTCGAACAAGGAATGCGCAGTGAAAAAACTCTTTAGTGCCTCGCTTCTGGCCGCCGGCCTCACGCTCGGCGCCCTGACCCAGGCCGCGCCAGCGCCACTGCTGAACGTTTCGTATGATGTGATGCGCGACTTCTACAAGGACTACAACGCCGCCTTCCAGAAGCACTGGGAAGCTGAGCACAAAGAGAAAATCACCGTACAGATGTCTTTCGGCGGTTCGAGCAAGCAAGCGCGTTCAGTCATCGATGGCCTGCCGGCTGACGTCATCACCATGAACATGGCCACCGACATCAATGCCTTGGCCGATCACGGCAAACTGGTACCCGACAACTGGGTCACGCGCCTGCCGAACAACAGCGCGCCCTTCACCTCCGCCACTGTGTTCATCGTGCGCAAGGGCAACCCAAAAGCCCTCAAGGACTGGCCAGACCTGCTCAAAGATGGTGTTGAGGTCATCGTCCCGAACCCCAAGACTTCCGGTAACGGCCGCTATACCTACCTCTCGGCCTGGGGCTACGTCCTGAAGAATGGTGGTGACGAAACCAAGGCCAAGGATTTTGTCGGCAAGCTGTTCAAACAAGCGCCAGTGCTCGACACCGGTGGCCGCGCCGCCACCACCACGTTCATGACCAACCAGATCGGCGACGTACTGGTGACCTTCGAAAACGAAGCCGAGATGATCGCCCGCGAATTTGGTCGTGATCAGTTCGAAGTGGTCTATCCAAGCGTTTCTGCTGAAGCCGAGCCGCCAGTGACCGTGGTTGATAAGGTGGTGGACAAGAAAGGCAGCCGTGCCACTGCCGAGGCCTACCTTAAATACCTGTGGTCGCCAGAGGCGCAGGAAATTGCCGCCAACAACTACCTGCGTCCACGCGACCCAGCTGTATTGGCCAAGTACACCGACCGTTTCCCGAAAGTCGACTTCCTTTCGGTAGAGAAGACCTTCGGCGATTGGCGCACCGTGCAGAAGACCCACTTCAATGACGGCGGCGTGTTCGACCAGATCTATACCGGGCAGTAATCGCCTGGAGCCGCTGCCACCAGGCTGCGGCTACGGATCAACTGGCCCCGACGTTCGTTTCAGCGTTATTTCGAACGCGCCGCGCCTCCATTGATCGGTTCATTGACTACCCTTTCCGTCATCCACGGTTCAAGGAGTACCCAGTGATCCGATCTTTCTTCGCCCTGTTGTTCAGTTGCCTGCTGAGCGTCCAGCTGGCAACCGCCGTACCCCTGCTACCCAAGTCTGACAAAGCTGCACAACCTGCCGAGCCTGTGGTTCAGGGCGGCCTGCTCGGCGCCATTGCCGATGGCCTGGACGATGTCAGCGAGGAGCTGGACGTCGACAACCACTTGATCGACAACTGGCGCTTGCGCGCCGATCGCGCCGCCGATGAGGTCGACCAATTGGTCGCGCGACCCTCAGGCCTCAGCTCCCTGGAACTGTGGCGCGATTTTGCAGTGCTCACGGTCACCTGGCTGATTGCCTTTGCCCTGCTCTCTCAATTGGGGCGCATGCTCGAACGTGCCAGCAGTCATTCGCGCCTGCTGCGCGAGCGACCGCGCCCCCGGCGTGTGATCAAGTACCTGCTGACCTATACCCTGCCCGCCCTGGCCAGCCTGATCATCACGCTCTATGTTGGTCACTTCCTGGCGATTTCCGCCGGGCGCGCGCTGGGCATGAGCCTGGCTTATGCCACCAGCAGCGGTATTTTCTCAACCTCGATCATTCTCTGCCTGATCACGTTGTTCGACACCGGGCACAAACGCACAGCGGTACGGATCATTCGCGAGCTAGCACCCCGCCCGTTGTTCATGATCGGCTTTCTCGCCGCCTGGAGCGATGCCCTGACCAGCCCGCAGATCGCCCGCCAACTGGGCGGCAATATCACCAGCAGTGTCGCTGCCGTGACCGGTTTGTTGGCGACCCTGGCGTTCGCCGTTTTAGTGCTCAAACTGCGACGGCCGGTGGCGCACCTGATCCGCAACCGCGCACTGCCCGACCGTCTGCAACACCGCGCTGTGCAGGAAACCCTGAGGATCTTTTCGGCACTGTGGTTCCTACCGATCCTGATGATGATCCTGGTCTCGGCCGTGCACCTGATCGGTGCCGGTGAAGAAAGCCAGCGCGCCCTGCAAAAGGCCCTGCTGACCTCCATTTTGCTGATTGGCACGGTGTTTCTCAGCACCATCTTGCAACGCATGTTCAAACATCGCGAAGAAGTTGACGCCAGACAACGCCTGCGCCCCTACAAGGAGCTGTTGCGCAACCTTGCCTATGCCCTGTTGCGGGTGGTTATAGCCGTTACGTTCATCGAACTGCTGGGGCGGATCTGGGGCTTTTCCGTGCTCGATTTCGCCCTGCGCAACAGCCTCGGACGGGCCATCAGCGATTCACTCAGCAGCATCGGCCTGATCCTGCTGGTGACCTGGTTACTCTGGGTGGTGATCGACACGGCCATCCAGGAAGCGCTCAAACCCACCGTCGGGCGCCGCTCCGCGCGCCAGCCGAGCACCCGCGTGCGGACCATTTTGCCGATGCTGCGCAACGCGATCAAAATCATCCTGGTGGTGATCTGCACCATCACCACCATGGCCAATCTGGGCATCAACGTCTCGCCATTCCTGGCGGGCGCCGGGGTCGTCGGCCTGGCCATCGGCTTCGGCTCCCAGCAATTGGTCCAGGATGTGATCACCGGGCTGTTCATCCTCATCGAAGACACCATTGCCATTGGCGATTGGGTGGTGCTCGACTCCGGCCACGCTGGCACGGTTGAAAGCCTGACCATTCGCACCCTGCGCCTGCGTGACGGCAAGGGCTTTGTACATTCGGTGCCATTCGGCCAGATCAAGGCGGTCACCAACCAGTCACGGCAATTCGCCTACGCCTTCTTCTCGGTGCAGTTCAGCTATGCCACCAATGTCGACAGCGCCTTGAAGCTGATCCGTGAAGTCGGCCACTCGATCAGCGAAGACCCGATGCTGCGCCACAGCCTGCAGGGGCCGTTGCAAGTGTTCGGGGTCGATAGCATGAACCTCAACGGTATCACCCTCACCGCGCAGTTTCGCACCAGCTCCGGTGGCCAATACGCAGTCAATCGGGCGTTCAACGAGCGCCTGAAAAAACGCGTGGACGAGACCGATGATGTCAGTTTCGCCCAGTACAACCCTCCCCCTGCACGGATAGGTGAAGGGCCCGTTTGATTGGCCTTTCTGGCAAGCGGAGTTCGATGCTAAAGTCGCGGCCATGAACCCCACCCGCGCCCACCGCCCGCTGATTGCCTGGACCCTGTACTTCTGTGTCCTGTTCAATCTGTTCGCCTGCGGCATCGGGCATGGGCAGATGATGGGGCTCAAGCTCAACGGCATCGGTGGCGCCTTCTGCTCGGCCATGGGCAGCGCCGGCCCGAGCCTGAAAAGCGATTTTGGCGAGCAATCGGTTGCCGGCTGGGACAGCCTGCAGACCTGCCCGGTGTGTGCCGCAGCAGTAGTCTGCCTGGGCTTGATGCTGGTCATCGGCTGGCTGATGGCAACCGCCCGCACGCGTCGCTATCACCGTGAACTGCGCAGCAAGGCGCCACCGCGCTATTGCTGGCCTGCCGCCAACCCCCGCGCCTCTCCGCTTCTGGCTTGAACCGTACAGCTATATGTATTCGGCCTGTTTACCGTGCCTGACTGACAGGTGCCGTTGGCCGTTGGCTCAATTTCCAGAGTTCGTATCATGCCCTACTCCTATCGCTTTTCCGGATGCGCGGCGCTGCTGTGTGCGCTGTCTGTCAATGCGGGTGCCGAAGTACCGCTCACCCTGCCCGACCTGCGCATTGAGGGCCGCGCTGAAAGCGAAGACGGCGTACTCCTCGACACGCCCTCGCAAACCGGTTCACGCCTGGGCCTGACCCCACGGCAAACCCCGGCGTCAGTAAGCATCGTCAACCGTCAGCAAATCGAACAGCGCGGTGCCCAGACCACCCAGGACATGCTCGCCGGCGTACCGGGAATGACCGCCGCCTCGCCGCCAGGTTCAGCAGGCTCAGTGGCCTACCGTGGCTTTTCCGGGGCGCAAATTACCCAACTGTTCAACGGCATCAGCGTGCAGTACGACTCGATTGCCGCGCGGCCGGTGGACAGCTGGATCTATGACCGCGTCGAAGCCATTGGCGGTCCCTCAAGCTTTCTGTTTGGCGCCGGCGCTGTGGGTGGTTCGATCAACTACATCACCAAACTGGCCAGCCGTGACGAGAACTTCAACGAAGGCCGCATCAAGTACGACTCCTACGACAGCAGCGAAACCTCGTTCGGTTTCAACCATGCCTTGAACGAAGGTGACGGTATTGGTAACTATGCACGTCTGGATTTCAGCCATACCACCAGCAACGGCTATGTCGATCGCGAAGAGCGCGACGCCTGGAGCGTGGCTTTCTCGCTGCTGACTGACATCAATGACCAGCTGTCGCACACCCTGGCCCTGGAGTACCAGAACGAAAGCGTCGACAGCCCCTATTGGGGCAGCCCGGTACTCAATCCGCTCGGGGGCGAAATGAAGGTCGACGACAGCCGTCGCTTCGAGAACTACAACGTCGAGGACGGCCGTTACGAACAACGCGTACGCTGGCTGCGTTCGATCACCGAGTACCGGTTCAACGACGACACCTCGCTGCGCAACACCCTCTACCACTACAACACCGAGCGAAACTTCCGCAACCTTGAGAGTTACGCCTACAACGCCGACAACAGCCAGGTGAACCGCTCCAATGCGCTGCTGCAACGGCATGACCAAGAACTCAACGGCAACCGCATCGAACTGCTCCACCAGGGGCAACTGTTGGGCATGAACAGCCAATGGTCGACAGGCCTGGACTACAGCCATAACGTGCAAACCAACTACCCGCGTTCGGTGACCGGGGTATTCGACAGTGTTGACCCGGACCACTTCGACCCCGGTCATTTCTATGACCTCAATGGCATGGTCCCGGGTTATCAGAAGAACCGTCAGAACACCGTCGATACCTGGGCCGCGTTCCTGGAAAACCGCCTGCAGCTCAGCGAGCACCTGTCGCTGCTGACCGGCCTGCGCCACGACCATATCGACCTTCAGGTGCACAACTACCGCAGCGTCGATGCCAATAACCCGCGCGACTTCAAACGCATTTATGAACCCACTACCGGGCGCGTCGGCCTGGTCTACGAACTGACGCCCGCAGCCAACGTCTACGTGCAGTACAGCACCGCAGCCGACCCGCCCGCCGGGATCCTCACCACGGCCAGTTTCGCCCAGGTGCGCGACTTTGACCTGAGCACCGGTAAACAGGTCGAAGTCGGCAGCAAATTCAGCTTCCTCGACGGCCGTGGCGCCGCCACCCTCGCCGCCTACCATATCGAGCGCAAGAACCTGGCCACCGCTGACCCGGCCAACCCCGGCGTTACCCAACCGGTGGGCAAGCAATCGTCACGTGGCGTGGAACTGGCCGGCTCGCTGCGCATCACCCCGCAACTGTTGGCTGAAGGCAACTTCGCCTACGTCGACGCTCAGTACGATGAGTTCAATGAAAACGTCGGCGGCACCAGTGTTTCGCGTAAGGGCAATACCCCGACCAACATCCCTGAGCGAGTGGCTAACCTGTGGTTGACCTATGACATCAACCCCAACTGGCAGGTGGGCGGTGACAGCCGTTACGTATCATCGGTTTACGCTGATGCGGCCAACACCCGTTACGCGCCGTCGTACACCGTGTTTGGCGCCTTCGTCGGCTACCAGGTTGACACCGACACGCGCATCAGCGCGCGGGTGCGCAACCTGACCGATGAAGTCTATGCCCGCTGGACCAGTTCGAGCATGCTCTACCTGGGCGCGCCGCGAACCCTGGAACTGGCCTTGCAGACTCGCTTTTAGGCTTTGTATGAAAAGTTTTGAGACGAAGGTCAGGCAAGGCGAAAACAGCCGAGGAAGCGGAGTTTACGGGTTGTAAATGAGCATTCCGAGGCTGTTTTCAACGCAGCATCACCGAGTATCAAGGCTTTTCGTACAGAGCCTAGGACACGGCCGATGAAACGCTATCTGTACCTGGAGCATCGCTGGTTGGGCATCTGTGTGTGTTTGTTCATGGCCCTGTGGTTTTTCTCCGGGGTGGTCATGCTCTATGTTGGCTACCCCAAGCTGACACCGCGCGAACACCTGGCGCACCTGCCCGAGCTAAACCTGCAGTCGTGCTGCGTAGATCTAGGCGCTGCCCTCGCGGCGGCCGACCCGTACCGTGCTCCGGCAAGCATTCGCCTGAGCACGGTAGCGGGTCAGCCACGCTACCTGTTCAGCTATCCGGGCCGCAATACGGCTGCCGGTGCTGCGGGTACGCTTTGATGATCCACAACAGACTTGGCTGCATGTGGATCTGTACACGGGAGAAATAGTCGGGGTTCTGGATCGACCCAAGCGGGTATCGCGCTGGCTGTTTGCGTTGCTGCACAGTTGGGACTGGTTGCCGTTGCTGCAATTGCGGCCAGCTTGGGATATCTGGATGATCGTCTTCAGTGCCGCAGGCCTGATACTCAGCCTCAGCGGGGTGGTGCTGGGATGGCGCCGATTGCGCCACTGACACCAGCCACTGTGGGCGCCAGCCTTGTTGGCTCGGTTTGGAATACCAACGCCTTGAGCCCACCTGCCGGATCGCTGTCCGGAAACTCCGGCGGGTTGGCCAGGCGCTCAACGAAACGCAGTTGCGGCGCTTCTTCAGCCATCCCTTCAATCAAGAACTCAGGCCCAATGGCCGGATCATTCACGCAGGCCAGCACGGTCCCGCCCTCATTCAACAGCTCAGGCAAGCGTCGCAAGATTTTGCGGTAATCCTGGGTCAGAACAAAACTGCCTTTCTGGAAAGTCGGTGGATCAATGATGATCAGGTCATAAGGGCCGAACTTGCGGACCTTGCCCCAGGACTTGAACAGCTCGTGGCCCAGAAAGCTCACACGCCCCAGATCATGACCATTGTGCCGATGGTTATCGCGCCCACGGCTCAGTGCTGAACGGGCCATGTCCAGATTGACGACCTGCTCGGCGCCGCCAGCAATGGCTGCAACGGAAAACCCACAGGTGTAGGCAAACAAATTGAGCACCCGCTTGCCCGTAGCCTGTTCCCGCACCCAGTGCCGGCCATAGCGCATGTCGAGGAACAACCCGGTGTTTTGCTTCAGGCCAAGATCAAGCTCATAGCGCAAACCGTCTTCATCGATCAACCAATGCTCGCTGGGCTCGCCCAGTAGCCACTGCCCTGGACTGTCAGGCAGATAGCGGTGCTGAATGAGCATGACCTGACCACTCCAGCATGGCGCCTGGGCCAGGTTAAGCAGCATCTGCTCAAGGGCCGGTAACTGCCCCTCGGGAGGCTCACGAAACAGCGATACCAGCAACACACCTTGCAGCCAGTCCACGGTGATCTGTTCCAGCCCCGGCCAGCAGCGTCCACGGCCATGGAACAGCCGCCGGGTTTCAGTCGGCGCCGGGCTCAGGGCCGTAAGCAGATGCTGTTGAAGGGTATCGATCACAGAGGTCATGGGCAATTTCGATTGGCTAAAGCTGCCTATTCTACTCTGCCCACCCACCGCCGCCAGCGCGTTTGACCATCCATGACTCAGCGTTGGGCAATTGCATCTAAACTAGCATTCCCATTCCCTGCGTTGGACAACCATCATGAGCGAGAAACCTGCAATTGTTCTGGTCCATGGCTTTTGGGGCGGTGCCGCCCACTGGAGCAAGGTCATCCTTGAACTGTCGCGCTTGGGCCACCGCAATCTACACGCAGTGGAAATGCCACTGACCTCACTAGCCGATGATGCCGAACGCACGCGTAAGATGGTCGCGTCCATTGCTGGCAAGGTGTTGCTGGTCGGCCATTCCTATGGCGGCGCAGTGATCACTCAAATGGGCAACCAGCCCAATGTTGCCGGTCTGGTTTTTATTGCCGCCTTTGCCCCGGATGATGGCGAAAGCCCAGGCGACATCACCGCGCAGAACCCGCCCGAAGCGGCCGCCAACTTGCAGCCGGACACGGACGGCTACCTGTGGATCAAGCCGGAAAAACTGCACGAAAGCTTCTGCCAGGACCTGAGCAAGGACGAGGGCCTGATCATGAGTGTGACCCAGAAAGCACCGCTGGCCGGTACCTTTGGCGACACCATCAGTAACCCGGCGTGGAAACACAAACCCACCTGGTATCAGCTCTCTACCCACGACCGAATGATCGCCCCGGCCAACCAGCAATTGATGTCGAAACGAATGAACCCCAGAGAAGTGTTACGTCTGGACGCCAGCCATGCCTCGCTGGTCTCCAGGGCCGCCGAAGTGGCAGCCCTGATCGATCGTGCCGCCGTCAGTCTGGCTTGACCGCCGCAGCCTTGGCCGCAGGCTTGCACCACCAGCCTTGCTGCATACCGGCGGCAGCCAGCAGGATTGCCGCTACCCCCAGCCACTGCAACGGCTGCAGGCGATGGCCAAAGGCGAACCAGTCAACCAGGATCGCCGCGATCGGGTAGATGAACGACAAGGCGCCGGTCAATGCGGTCGGCAGCTTCTGGATTGCACCGTACAACAGCACATACATCACCCCGGTGTGCACGATCCCCAGGGTAATCAGCGAGGCCAGTGCAGCGGTCTCGCTGGGCAGGCCTGAGGTATTGGCCCAGGGCGCCAGCAACAGGATGCCGGTGCACACCTGAATCAACGCGATCAGGTGCGGCGGCGTGCCACTCAGGCGCTTGATGATCAACGCGGCCACGGCATAGAGAAACGCTGCACCGAGCGCCAGGCCGATGCCCTGCAGGTAGTCATTGCCGCTGCCTCCTTGGCTGCCATGGGCGCTGACGATCGCCAGCATCCCGAAAAACGACAGCACCAGCCAGAACAGTTTCTGCAGAGTGATCTTCTCGCCGAGAAACAGCGCCGCCAGCCCCACCAGCATGAACGGTTGGACGTTGTACACCGCCGTACCAATGGCAATCGAGGCCCGCGAATAAGAGGCGAACAACAGCACCCAGTTACCGACGATCGCCACGCCACTGAGCACCGCCAAGGCGAACGTAGTCAGGGTTAGAATCCCGGGTTTGAGAAAACCCATGGCCAGGCAGATCAGCAGCAAGGTGGTTGCGCCGAACACGCAGCGCCAGAACACCACATCCAGAACCGGTTGCCCGGACACCAGCACGAACCAGCCAATGGTCCCCGAAATCAGCATCGCGGCAACCATCTCAAACGACCCACGGCGTATTGAACTGTCCATCACTCACCTCCTTGACGATGGCTAAATTATGCGAGCCTGGAGGCGCCCGCTCCAGTGGATAAAGCAGGCTAAACTGTAGATACACCTTTACTATCAAGGCAGTTTTCACAATCTGCCTAACGAGGCTGTGATGACCGACGATATTGACCAATTGCTGATAAAGGCGCTGATGGACGATTCACGGCGCTCTCTTAAAGCCCTGGCGCAGCTCAGTGGCTTGTCTTCACCCAGTGTCAGCGAGCGCCTGCGCCGCCTGGAAGAACGCGGGGTGCTTACAGGCTATACCGTGGAAATCGACCCACGCTGCTTTGGCTATCAACTGCAGGCCATCGTGCGCGTGCGGCCATTGCCGGGGCAATTGCAGGAGGTGGAACGGCAAATCATGGCCATCCCCGAGTTCACCGAGTGTGACAAAGTTACTGGTGACGACTGTTTCATTGCCCGCTTGCATGTGCGCTCGATGGAACAGCTCGACACGGTGCTGGATAAACTCAACAGCCATGCTGAAACCAATACCGCGATCGTCAAGAAAACCCCGGTAAAAAGGCGGTTACCGCCCATGGCATAGGCTGAGGGAGCGCATCAACTCGGGCAACTATGCTCGCCGTTGTTAAGGCCCTGCTTGTAGTTACGGCTCAAAAGGCTGGCTTTGCCGTCACGCCAGGTCAGGGTCAGTACGTAGAGCGAATCGAAATCACCGCCATCCCAGTCTTCAGTGATCACCCGCTTCTCGCCCACGGCCTTGCCGGCCACGGTATTGATCAGCTCAGGCAGGTAACCATGAGACCAGGCAGTGTAAACGGTAGCGTTGCGGTACTTGTCCTGCAGTAGTTCATCGGCCAGCTCGCCAGTGTCATTGGCGCCAAAGTCGATGTTTACCGGCAGGCCGAGCTTGATGGCGCTGGGGCTGATGGTCATCAGCGGGCGAATATAACTGTAGGCATCGTCCTTGCTGCCTTCTTCAACATGGCGAGACGGATTGGCGGCAAACACGTAGTCAGCCTTGCCGAATTTCTCCGGGAGCAAGGTGGCCAAGTCCAGAGCACGATTGAGCCCTTGGCAGTTGAGTTGCCCCAAGCCTTCACCCGGCTTTTCGGCGTGGCGCAGGAACACCAGTGTCTGGGTACCGTCCACCGGCTCGGCGTGGCTTTCGACCGCCTCCACAGCCAGCAGCGAGACGCCCCCGAGCAGGACCAGCGAACAGAAGGCATGGCGGTGGCGTTGAAACAGGGTCGACAACTTCATGGAGGGGCTCTTGCGGCGATAAGGGATGAGGCTGACCCCGCCGGTGACACGCCGCGGCCGAAGCCGCGGGTGATCCCTGTCTATCGTTTCATCCGTGAAGCGGGCTAACTGAGAGTGCATTAATCCCGTTTGGTTCGATCCCTGAATACTCAATCCCTGAGCACCTGTGACATTAGCGCGGCGATGTTGCCGAATTAAGACAGCCGCGGGTCAATCATCGCGGGTCAGGACTTCCAGTAACTCGATCTCGAAGGTCAGGTTCGAATGTGGCGTGATCGCCCCCATGCTGCGCTCGCCATAGGCCAAATGCGACGGCACCAGCAGCTTGCGCTTGCCGCCGACCTTCATCCCCATCAGGCCCTGGTCCCAGCCCTTGATAACCCTGCCGGTGCCGATCACACACTGGAACGGCTTGCCGCGGTCGTAGGAGGAATCGAATTTCGTGCCGTCCTCCAGCCACCCGGTGTACTGGGTCGTAATCAGCGCGCCCTTGATTGCTTCCTTGCCTTCGCCCAGCTGGATATCGAAAATTTGCAGTTCGCTGCTCATGCGTGACCTCGTTGATGCCTATTTCGAGGCTGCCTTTTCTCAAGAATGCGCAGGTTTGGCAAGGTTTGCCGGTGTACCGTGTTGACGCATCGACCAGCAGACCCCACCGATGACCAGGATGATTGCTGCAGCCTCCAGCACGCTCGGCCCGCTTTGCCGCCAGATGAAGGCGTAGAGCAAGGCAAACAGGGTTTCGAACACAATCAGTTGGCCGCTCAAGGTCAGCGGCATGCGCTTGGAGGCAGCATTCCACAGCAGCGCCGCCAGCCACGAACCGAAAATCGCGCAGCCCAGACTGTAGAGCCAGAACAGCCACCAGCGCTCGGCCGCTGCCTGCACCTGCAGCTGCGCGGGCTGCCAAAGTGCGATAAACGCCACCAGCGCCAGGCTGAACAGCCCGGTCATCACCCCGCACAGCACCGACCACTGGTGACTGTCAAAATGCCCGCACTGTTTCAGGTAGCGGCTATTGTTGACCGCGTACCAGGTCCAGCAAGCCAATGCGGCCAAGGCATAGAGCACGCCGGCAACTTTGTCGCCCAGTGCTCCCGGCTCAACGGCAAACGTCTGCACATTGATACAGAGCATCCCGGCGAGAATCAGCAACAGCGGCACAAGCAGTTGCTTGAGCGCTACACCACCATTGTCATGGCGGCCATAGAGGGTGATGGTCAACGGCAAGACACCGACAATCAGCGAAGCCGGTGCCACCCCAAGGCGCTGGATGGCGGCCACCAGACAGATGAAGTACAGCAGGTTACCGATCAGCGCCAAGCGTCCGAGCATCCACAGATCTGCCAGGGTCAAGCGGCCCAGGGCCTTGCGCATCGGCACCGCCAGCACCAGGGTCACCGCACCGAACAGCACGAAGCGGGCACAGCTGAGCAGCACTGGACTGAACTCTGGCAACAATTGCGGCACCATCAGCACCAGCCCCCACATCGCGCCGGCTATTGCAGCGTAGGCCACACCCTGTTTCACTTGCCTGCTCCTGTTCAAAGAAGTGCGCAGGCTAACGCGTGGCCAGTGTCTGGACAAAAGATCATTCGGCATGCAGCCATTCCCACAGGGAATGCCTTTAAGCCCGTGAGTATCGACTTTATGATGTAGCCATTCCTCAGAACGGACCTTCAGCATGAGTCGCTTCAGCCGTCACCTGCCCCCGCTGGACACCCTGATCGCTTTTGAGACGGTGGTACGCACTGGCAGTTTCACCCGTGCCGCCAGCGAGCTCTACCTGACCCAAAGCGCCGTGAGCAAACAGATCAAGTTGCTGGAACAACACCTCGGCGCGGTGCTGTTCGAACGCCGCGCTCGGGGGATCGCCTTGACCTCGGCCGGCGAAAGCTTCAACGCGATTGTCGAGCCGATGCTGGAGAGCCTGCTGGCCAACGTGCTGCGCCTGAAAGCGGGTCACAGCAGCCGCAATGTCAGCGTCATCTGTACCCATGCCGTCGCCCAGTACTGGCTGTTCCCACGGCTACTGCGCTTCAACGAACAGCACCCGGAACTGACAGTGAATATTCACGCCAGTAATGAGATCGGTGAAAGCGATATTGCCCATTACGACTTCGGTATTCTCTATGGCCACGGCCATTGGAGCTCACTCAAGGCCGCCAAACTGTTCGACGAGACCATCTACCCGATTGCCAGCATCAAGCGCGCCCTGCCCGCAATCGACTCGCTGGAGGCGCTGCAAACCTTACCACTGATTCAACTGGATGCTTCGGCCTGGAACTGCCTGGACTGGCAAGACTGGTTCAGCCACCAGGGCCTGCGTTACCAGGCGCCCGCCGATGCGGTGACCTTCAACCAGGTCAATCTGGTGTTCGAAGCGGTGTTGCAAGGCATGGGGGTCGGGCTTGGCTGGGAATTCATGGCCCGCGAACGCATTGAGCAGGGTGCGATCCGCCAGGTATCGGCGTTTGTCGTGCACACCGGGCAAGCCGACTATCTGGTGCACGACAAACAAGCGCCCTGCTCACCGGCAGCGCAGGTATTTGCAGACTGGTTGCTGGCGCTCAAGTGAACAGGGCCTGGACTTCGGCGCCGGTCATGGCTGTCGAGAGGATGGGATTTGCACACATTACCGCCGATGGCGCTGGTGACCTTGAAGTGCTCCAGTGGGGTGCCATCCTGAACAACGGCGTCGCAGTATTAACCGCTTCGAGGGTGCTGCTTGAGTCTGCAATTCAAGGCACGAGGTCGCCGGTATCGACGAGTACGTGGTAGTGCAATGCTTGCACCGTACCAACGTCGTTGGTGATCCAGTGGTAACCGTTGCCAGAAGCGAACTTGATCGCGACCAACTGCTTACGCCCCACGATAAAGGAATAGCTGCCTTGTTCCAGATCGTGCTGGGTCACCTCATGGGTATCCTCTATGTACGAGCCTGCAATGGGCCTATCTGGCTCAACTTTTGGATCGTCAGCAAAACCTTGATGGCCGCGGAAGGTGAAGTCGATCCTATCGCCGACTGCAGCGTTATGGTAATCGAGCCGAATTTCGTACGGTGTCCCATCCATGGCGGCTTCCTTGTTGATGGCGTTGTTCGGATTCTTCTCCGGAAAGTCCCCGGCGGGGAGTCCATCGTTGCCGCCCGGTAAGCCAGTACTGTCACTGACGGAAACTTCCTGCTCGGCAGAGTAGGCGGTATTGCTGTAGCCGGGGTGCGCACTCAGTTGCCGGGTCACGCGGTAGTGCAGCGCTCGCCTACCGGTACCGGCCTGTTTCATCTGCGCGCTGCTGATTTCCATTCGCAAGGGTTGCTTGGCAATGACGTCGGCGTCGGTTATGACGTAGGGCAGTACGATAGTCTCCCAGTGTGCCTCGACTGCATCGAGGCTCTCGAAAACTTCCTGGCCATCCTTGCCATGCCACGCAATGATTACATTGGCGGGCTGTTCGATGTCGGAGGGCGAGATGATGTTGGGCACTGCGCTGGCACCGAGTGCTGTGGGCAATTGTAGATTACCGTGCCAGGGACTCTCCGGGTCGGGGTCGGGGCCACCGGGCAGGGTGATGTCCACTTCGACCTGTTTAGCAGGTGATCGGCCAATGGGTGTTGCTGCGCGCAGCAGGTCATAGGTTACCTGCAGGGTTCCGTTGCCACCTCCTTGAATCGATCGATAGGAAACGGGAATGCGCAGGAGGGGGTTGGCGTTCGGGTCGGGAACGGTGATGGCGGGCAATGCCACGTTCCCCCAGTGGAGAAGAATCTGATCGCCTGTGGCGACATGCTCGAGTGCCGGAATCTCAACCTGTACAGGGAGACGTGCGACCGCCTCGCTGATCAGCCCATGCTGGTCGTACAGCGGTACAAGCGGCGGCAGTAGTTGCGGTTGCGGGGTCAGTACTATCTTGAACACTGTGCTTGGTGAGCTTTCCAACCCTTCGTTACCGGCCCTGTCGCGCAAATAAAAGTGTGCTACGGCGTTGCCATTGCCCAGCGTACGAAAGTCATCACCTTTGAAAGGCACCTCCAGAGGTGGATGATCCAGATGCATTTGGGTGATGACAATGCTGCCGGCAGGAAGCCGCCGGTTGCTTGCCAAGCCTGGAGCACGCTCGAGAAAATATACGATCTCGTCTTCCAGACGGATGTCCGACCAATGCGCCAGCGTGGCGATGACTTGATCCTGATTGTCTGCCAGATAGCTTTCGGTCACGCCGTCGTTGACAATCTCCGAAGGAAAAGTCAGCGCTCCGGGACGCAGGCCAAAGTTGGGTGGCGTGTTATCAAGGTCGACCTGTACAGCTAAAGATCGACTGGTGCCACCCACTGAGACGACTTCATAGTAGAGCTGGTGAATGCCACCACCAGAGAGATGAAGACCGCCGATTTCGAACGTCATCGGGAACTCGCCCGGGTCAGGATCAAGCACTTCTTGCTCATGGACTTGATTGCGATTCCAGAAAAACATCACCGTCTGTCTTTGGCTGGCACCTTCCCAGCGCTCATCAATGTTGGCTCTCAACGCCCCTGTCCGATTCGAGACAGGTATCAGGAACGCGGAGTCACCTGCCAGCGGCGGCAGCGCATCGGGAAGCGAAGGTACAGTTAGGTCATCTGCCAGGTAGGTACTGCCGGAAGCGATCGACTTAGAATCTGACATAGCTATTTACTCATGAGCATGGTTGGATCCGCTGACCTTCCCGATGGCGTGGGTCACCAGAAATAGCGAGCACCCAGGTTCAAGCCGTAGGGCTGTTCGATGTGTTTACCATTGCTGTAGTCCAAGTCTGCATGGACCTGGAAGCTCCGCGAAAACGACAAGGCAGCCCCCAACCCCAACTCGGCACGCGAGCCGGACAGGTCGTTATTGAACACATTGTTATTGACCCGTGCTTTATTGTTGTTGGCGAATTCATGGGCATACGCGGCTTTGACATAAGGTTGCAAGCTACGGCCCTCACCTAGGTCGAAACGTCGACCGGCGGTGGCACCGAGCTTGCCCAGATAGGAGCGGGTCTGATCGCCCTCGGCCTGCAGGCCATTGCTCAGGGCATAGTCCTTGGACTGGATAACCACGGCTGAGAGCTGGGCGAACGGCTCAAGGAAGTAGCCTTGGTCGAGCTTGATATGACGACCGAACTCCACGGTGCTGCCAATGCCATGGTTGTCGTAGTCGCCCTTGGCTCGTGTGCCATCGCTGAACGCCACCTTGGCGTTGTTCTGATAGCGATTGAACTTGACCAGTGCGTCGAAATAGAAGCCGCTGTGCGCGTCCAGCCAGGTGGTGTAGACGCCGGCATAGTAGCTGTCAACGCTGCCGGAACTGCCCCGAGCCAGGTCGAGGTCCGAGCGACTGTGACCGGCCAGTAGCCCCACCAGCCATTGGCCGTCGCCAACGGGTAGCGGTGCGTCGGCACCAAAGGAAATGCCGTGCTGATTTTGCTGATAACCGACACCGGAAGCATCGGCAACGTTGTATTTGTTGCCATAGCCGCGCATCCAGCCGCCCGCATTGCGGCCATCACTGTAACGTAACTCGCCCATGCGGCTGCGCAGGGATGCCAGTTCGCCATACCAGACAGTAGGCGCGGTGTTGAACAGAGCCATCACGGTCCGGGTGCCAGGCCCCACCGTGCGGGTCGTCGCGTCGAGATACCAGTCTTGGCCGTTGGCATCTTGTACCAGTTTGTAGGACCAGGCACCCAGATCCGCAGTACCGCCCGCTAGATCGAACTGGGCATCTCCAGCTTCGGCATGGATCACGTGCAGGCTGGTGTTGGTCACCGGGTCTGCACCGGTGCTGCCGATCACCAGGGCGTGATTACCCGTCGCGGTGCCACTGATGTCGAGAAAGCTGTGTTGGCGCTGGGAAAAGTCTGTGGCCATGACGAACGTACCGCTGCCTGACAGATTGCCCAGCGACAGGGTGTAAAACTCTCCAGGTTCGCCAAGGCTGACGGTTCCGCCTTGTAGGGCAAGGTTGGCAACGCTGCTATTGCCGGTCATCCGCCAATGGCTGTCGTTGATGGTCAAACCAGAGACGTTGTGCAGGGTTCCTGTCAATTGCGCACTGCTGTTGAGGCTGATGTTGGTGGTGCTACCCGCTTCGTTGTCGATATTCCCGGTCAGGCTCGCGCTATTGAAGTCGAAGCTGGCGATACTGTCGCCGGCGACCGTGATGTTGCCTTCCAGCGCGCTGTTGCGTACACCCACTGTGGCGGTCGAGGCGCCCGCCACTTCGAGAACATGGCCATCCTTGCCCTGCAGGGTGGCGCCATTGAGCAGTTCGAGGGTCACCTCGGTGCCTTCTGCTACCCGAATCGCCGAGCCATTGCGGCCAACAACTTGGGTGCCCTCCAGGGTGACGGTGCTATCACGGGTGTCATTGCGCCCCGTCCAGAAATTTATCCCGTGCAGGCCGCCCTCGATCCGGCCACCGCTGGCACTGACAGTGGCAGCCCGTATTGTCAGCCCGATGCCGGTCTCCTGGGTGGTATCAATGCTGGTATTGCGCAGTTCCAGCACGCTTCGGTCGGTGACGTAGGCGCCCTCATCGGCGCCGCGCAGGACGCTGTCGATGACCTGCACATGGGAGGTGACGCCGCTGACGCTGCTGTTGACGGCCATCGCTGCCCCTTCGGCCCCCTCGTTCACCAAGGTCGAGCCATTGATGTGGGCGGTCCCGGCTGTCAGGGACAGTGCTTCATCGAACAGACCGCTGCCTGTGAGGCGGCCATTACTGACGTTTACGCTTGAGCCTGTACCGAACACGCGCCCGCCATCGGCGTTATTGAGATTAAGGGTCGAATCGGTCAGCGATACACCCAGGATGCTGCCTGAGTTGACGGTTAACACCGAGCCATTGAGCAGGGTGTAATGGTCCGGCGTGGTGCCTGGCGGTAACGTTCTTTGTTCATTGTCGAGTACCTGGTCCGCCAGCACCGGGCTCGTGGACAGGGTAAAACAGGCAAATACAGCGTAACGCCACTTGTGCGTGACAGGTGTAATAGGTTTGCACTCGGCTGGCATCGTGGGTCCCTATGTCGTTAATGTAAAAGCCCCATGAATCGCTTACAGATTCGATCCATGGGCTCTCCTAGGCGAAGACACGAGACATTAGCGTGAACGCTCCGACCTCGATGTAGTCCAATTCCTACAATGCGGCGGATTATTCATCAGCCGTGGCTACTTCGAACCGGCCTTGCTTCTGGGTGAGCAAGCACTGATATCGCAGACCCCTTCGGCAATGCACTCGCATCCACTTGGCATGGTGTAGGACACTTCAACCTTGGCTTCAGACGATTTGACACTAGCGCCACTCTTCTTGGCCACGACATACCAAGCGAACAGGTAACCGGCGACATCCGCGATGGGCCTGACGACACTCGTGAAATCGATGGAATGATCGAAGCCTCTAGTGGCCTGATCGGCATCCAGTTCATAGGGCTGGCTGCCCGTGGTTTCGGGGATAGCTGTGCCATCGGAATCGCGACCTTCCCAGTGCACGGTCACCGTATCGCCTGCGGCGAAATTGCGGGTATCACCCGAGACGCGTAACTTTGCCCCTTCCCAGATTCGTTGACAGCAGCCCAGCGACTCGAAGAAGTCGTCCATGTCAGGGAAAACGGGGTCGGTCAACGGGCCGAACTCAAAGGTATTGACCTCGACAGGAGTGGGCACGGTGATGGGCGCGTTACCCGGAGGAAGGTTTGGCGAGGTCAGTTGGATATGCACCGGAACATCCGGGCCGTCGCCTTCCTCGGCAACGAAGCTGAACGGAACGGCAATGTTAAAGTCGGTCTCGCCGCCCACCACGGTATAGCTGGCGTCTGGGACTAGCTTGTTGTTCCAGAAGACCTGCAGTACTTCGCCTGCCACCATCGGATCATAGGCTGGCAAAGTCACCGAAACGGGAAGGTCGATATCCCCCACCCCGATCTTGTTGTCTTCCGAATCCCCGCTTCCGCCCCGTACTGTGACCTGTCCCAGTAGCGGGTTTTCAGGGCCCGGATCAGGGTTTTCCGGGCCTGGAATACGCAGATCCACGCCTGAACTAGCGGCTGCGGTCGGAGTGAACTCCAGCAGTCCTCGGACGATTCTGTAAGTAGCGGTGACGTTCTTGGGGCCTTCGCCAACGGCCTCACCTTCGCTCAGTAGCGTTGCATAGGGGACCGAACGTGTTTCGAGTGGGAAGGTCGGACTGCCGCCAACCGCAAAGTCGTCCACGTTCCGGCTGCCCCAGGTAACCACAACCCGATCTGTGGGTTGGTGATGAGTAAACTCCGGGATTCGAACGATAACCCCGAGGATGGCATCGGCACGGTCGATCAGAGGCGCATCTTCTTCCTGCGCCAGTGGAATCACAGCATTTTGCAAACCGGTGGGCAACGGCTGGAATGCCATGGAAATGTTTAGATCGATCGGCTTTCTGGTCTGATTGCCCGCGCGGGAATACCCTAGGTAATAGAAACTGAGCACGCCATCCAGGTATAGGGGGTCGTCATTCTCATTGACGAATTTATCTTTGGCGATGACGCCTGTCATGGGGGCTGATGGGTCGAAATCTGCCACAGGGCGGGCGGCGATTTCGGCAACAAGTACAGGCTCTGAGCTTGCAAACGGAATCATGAAGATTTCAGCGCGGTCGCCAGGTCTTGCATACGTAAATGCGTTGATGGTGAAAGGCAGACCGCCGTTGGTATTCAGGTATTCGAGTGTCACCCTATCGGTGGGTAACACTAAGCTATCTGGAATGATATTCCGATTAGGGTCGTCTCGGTCGACAGTGAAGTAAGTGTAATCAGCCCTTTCCGTTCCCCCGCTAGTCGACACCATATAGCGGACCCTATGTCCCCCGGCAGCCTGGAATTGGTCGGAGGGAACCTTTATCTCTAACGGAAATGACGGTAATGCCGGATAGGTCTGGTCGAAGATTGGGTTGCTGTCTTGATCATTCAGAAAGACTTGTAGTCTCGCCCTCGTTACTCCTGTCCAGGCAGTAGGAATCTGAGCATTCAGATCCTCCGAAAGCATTGCAGTGGGAATCAGGTTGAGTTCAACCCCCTCATCATTGGGCAACACGTCAGGAAGATCGATTGGCACTAGATCGGCATCGACCTTCACGGCACGTCTATTTTTCAGCCTTTCCTGCTGGCGTCGTTCCTGCTTGGCGAGTCGATAGTCATCCCGCAGTAGTTGCCCCGCATCCAGATTAGGCCCTTTGGTGGTCATTGTGACGCTCCTTGGAACGGTAAGAGAAGTTGGAGTCGCTCGTCTTTCAGTGACAGCGCTGGGTTTTTATACGCGCCACCGAGCTGTTCGTAACCTGACAAAAATGCTAGGTGTCAAATGTTCCTGCTAGTGCAATGCTCCTGACGGTCTTTCCCATTACTGTCGGAGGCATCGTGACCACCTACCATCAGCTCAGCGCTATCAGCCGTCTGCTCGCCAACCTGCGTTCCGTCAGTATTTTTCAGGACCCCGAGCCGACACTGCAGCCCCCGCGCATTCCCATCGCCGAGGGTAATGGCGGCATCCGTCAGGTCGACATCGCCGATCCCGGGGCGCCCATCCAGGTGCTCATCACCTCCTACTCACAGATCCTCGTCAACGACAAGGTCGAGTTGTTCTGGAACAACCGCCTGATCGATACGCTGCTGATCAACCAGGATCACATCGACCTGGGCACCATGACCCTCAATGTCCCTACCGCCGTTATTCAGGAGGGCACCCCGCCGGTGCACCACAGGGTCACCAGCGCCATCGGTGGTAATGTGTACAAATCCCATCCCCTCAACATCCGGGTCAAGACCAATGTGCCCGGCGGCACTGATCCCGCCCCCTCAACCCCCTATATCAACGAGAATCTGCAGGCCGTCAGTGGGGTACCGGAATTGGTCGACGAGGACAATGCCAATAGCATCGTTGCCATCATTGCCCCGTACAAGAACATGACCGAAGGCGACAAACTCCACCTCAGTTGGGGCGGTGAGTTTGTTGACGAGCATGTAGTACAAGCGAGCGAAGTCGACAACCCCATCCACCTGCCCGTCCCTCGTGAAACCATCGATCTGGTCGGCGCCGGGCCGCTGGTGATCGAGTATGAGATCCGCGATATCGTTAACAACTGGTCGCGCTGGTCGCCCCCCTTCCCGGTCGAGGCCGAGGTCGGCAGTGGCCTGCTGCGTGCGCCGGATGCTCTGGATGCCGCTGATGGCAAGATTGACCTCGCACAACTGGGCGACGAGGATGCCCGAGTGCGCGTGCGGGCCTACGCCGAAATGGCCGAAGGCGACACCATCACCATCACCTGGCGTGCCCGCCCACCGGTAGGCGACCCAGTCGAGCACTCACACGTCTACAACGTGAACGCAGACAATGAGGGCCTGCCGGTCGAAGTCACAGTACCCAATGCCATCGTCCGGGCCAGCGCTGGCGGGATTGCCGCCATTAGTTACAGCGTGCGTTCCAACACTGCACTGCGCCACTCCCGGCGCACCTCGGTCGAGATCATCGGACAGGTACAGCGGCTCGAGCCGCCGACCTTGCGAGAGGCTGTGGGCGATAACGTTGATCTCGGACAAATCCCTGAGGAAGGGGCCACGGTTGTAGTGGCGGTCTATCCGGGCATGGTATCGGGTGATCGGGTGGAACTGTTCTGCATCGGCACCGCCGCCGATGGTGCACCTTCGACCTATTACGATTTCAGGGACATTAGCGGTGGCATGGAGGGCCAACCGGTCTCCTTCACCGTGCCGTGGGTCTTCTTCCCCCCCTTGCTCAACGGTTCGCTACGTGTGTACTACCGGGTCAAGGGACAGGACTCTCAGGCGTTGCCACTGAACGTGGTCGGCCAAGGCGGTGCCGAGCTGCAGACGCCCAGCGTGGTCGGCGTGGTCGATGGTGTCCTCGATCCCGACGTCGTACCCAATGGCACCACCGCCCAGGTACCACTGTACGTCGGCAAGCACGTGGGCGACCGCATCACCCTGACCTGGCAAGGCCTGTCCGGCGCCAGCTACAGCGATTTCATCGACGTCACCACCGACAACCTCGGCTCGCCAATCAACTTCGCCATCGCCTATGACCCGTACATCATCAACAACCTCAACAGCAACGTGGCGGTGAGTTACCGAGTGCAACGCAACAACGGCAGCCGGGCCCATTCGGCGGTACTGGACCTGCTCATCCGCCGCAAGGTGCAAGACAATTTCGTCGCCCCCTCGGTGATGCAGGCCCCCACGGGCACGCTGGATCCGATCAACGCCGAACAGGGTGCAACGGTACGGGTCGCCTACAAGGGGATGCAGCTCACCGATATCATCGCCGTGGCCTGGACCGGCGTGGGCGGGGCCGACACGATCGAAACTGCACAACAGAACGGTAGTGCCTCCGGCCATGTCGATTTCGACATCCCAGTCTCGGTGGTGGCGGCGAGCCAGGGCAAAATCATCACCGTGCGCTATGCCGTTGGCCGCGGGGGTAACCCGGTACTGTCCGAACCTCTGTCGCTACCTGTCAGTGAACTGACTCAAAACTATTTGCCAGCGCCGACCGTCCCACAAGCCAGCAATCTCACGCTCGATCTCACCAAATTCCAAGGCGATGCCACGGCCAACGTCCAGCGCTGGCCGCTGATTGCCGTAGGGCAGCGCTATTGGATCAAGGTCAGTGGCACATTGGAGAGCGGTGCCGCGTACAGCTTCTATGTAGCACAGGGGCAGTTGCTTGATGAAGGTCAAATCGGCAATGGTCTGAGCATGGGCATACAACGTAGCGAACTTGAAAGGCTGCAGTCTGGTAGCTCGCTGAGGCTAGAAGTCAAGGTGGCGTTCGACGGTGGGACCGTCGAGGCTGCGGCGCGGATCTTCCCAGATTTGACGCTGACGCTACTGAAAGACGCAGCGATCATCCCCAGCCAGCCTCGCATACCGATAGCTCCTGACGGCAGGCTCAATTTTCATGAAGACATGTACTACAGCGACTATCTCACCGTCGAGGTTCTTCAGTTCCCCGGAATGGCCGCCGGGCAGTCCATCGTGGTGGAGTGGGAAAGCCTCCATTTCAAATGGTCGAGCCCACCGCAAAGCGTCACAACCGTTGGCAGCTTGCAGTTTGAGGTGCCCAGGCTCGAGGTCATCGACGCCATAGGCACGGAGGTAAAGGTGCGCTACACCGTCAATGGCACGATCCCCTCCCCGGCCTTCCCCCTAATCATCGACAGTCAAGGGATGGTGATGCCGCCACCGCATTACTTCGATAGGGGGGATAGGTATGAGGTTTCCATCCTGTCCCCGGATCAGCAAGATCGTCACACGGGACGTGTGCGCTGGAACGGCGTGGTAGCACGCGATTCGGGTGAGCAAGATCTGCAGAAGAACGTAATTGAATATTTTCAGATCCCTAAAGCATGGGTAACCGAGAACCAAGGCCAGGAGGTATTGATCAACTACAGCATCTATCGTGGCAATCAAGAACGCTTCAGGTTTTCACGCGTACTCAGGCTGAAACTCTGAAAGCCGACTATTGACTGCACGAGCCATACCGGGAAGCTGGCGACAACTTCCCACTCGTTATAGCCCAAACAGTAGGCGTGCAGATCATATAAACAAACACAATCATGCGATCTCGTAAATGCATCAGATCACAGCACTGCAGCGCCAAACCATTACCAAGTTATATTCGCGCTGTTATATAAAATATCCCTTACCCCTGAAGTCCATGAGCAACCAACTGGAGATGAACCATGAAAAACACCGAGATAACAAATCAGGCTTGGTCTGCCCCACGCCTGAGAGAAGCTTCAGAAGACCCGAACAACCCGTCAGGTCAATACCTGACAATTGATAGAATATATGGCATATCTGGAGAAACACTGAATTGTGATGTTTCCATCTCGAGTGGCATGCAGGCCAACGACATCGTACGTGTACGCGGCCAATACGGCAGCGTCACCTATGACGCACCTGAATTCAGGTTATCTTCACCCCCCGTCGGTTTCTCGATCGCATTTCCGAAATTCATGTTGTACGGCAGCTCAGGCGCTTCATTAAACTTGAACTTTGCCTTGCGCAAACAAGGTGGCGGAGACTGGCTGATCTCCCAGAGCCGCTACGTACGCATTGAGCGTCAAGCGCTCGAACTACAAGCTCCGGCCTTGCCTCTTGGAAGCAGAACACTTGAGGTCCAGTACACCGGCATGACGTCCGGGCATACAGTCCGTGCAAGGCTGTTTTCATCAGCGACCCAATATTTCGACACTCAGGAGGTAGTGGTCGACAACGGAAGAGTCTATATCGTAATTCCTCATTCCTGGTTCGTCGCTAATAACGGTAAAACTGTTTGGATAAACTATGCAGTGAAAAGATCTGGTGATTCACGACGAATCTTCTCTCGCCTGCTCTACATCGAGCGATTACAAGCTCCAAGTAACGCATGAGGCAACCCAGGAGTGCGCAGCTACGCACCTAGACTGAGGTGTACGTAGCGATAGTAACTTATAGTTACATTAAGTTATCAACCTGGCTAGAAACAACGCCATCAAGCGCACTCCTCCACTATATCTCCGAGAACAGAAGCTGGCACTTGCACGCCCATGAAAAGATGAGAACAACGACATGAAAAGCTATCTGCTATTGATGTTTTCAGTGCTATTGATTTCCTGTACCACTGCCCGTGAACCTCTTCCCTCGCCTCCGGCAACGCGTCCATTACTTCAAGCCACAGTTGATGGCCCAGAAACCGCTACTGCCCTGACAGCACGCTACAACGACACCAAGCAGAACTGTGGATCAGCCAGCACCCCGGCCTTTTTGTGCAGCGGCGTGATTTTTCGCGTTACAACATACTCCACCGCCTATGATTCTTGGGACCCGAGCCCCACCGCCATTAGACTCAAAGGTGTCTCCTTCTCCTACCTACGCAAAGACAGTAAATTTTCGCGTACCCCCTGGGATGGCCAGAATGGATTAATCCTCTACCCCATCTTTGGTGCACCGAAGGATAAAATGGACCCTGACGTGCTTTGCTCCTACCCCATCGATGGTTGGACAGATTCGCGAAATGAACGGTGCGGCACTTACCCTAATCAGACAACCAGCCGACCGTGTGAACTTCAGAACATTTCCACTGCAGCCCAATGGACAACCCTCTACACGCAACAGGCTGGCAACAATTCACGTCTCTGCGCTTTTAATGTTCGCGACAGCAGAAACCATCTCAGTGGGCCGGCGTTCTATGCAAGTGTACTTGCCAAAAGCAACGGCAACCCAACTGACAAGCGATTTACCGGGCACAACGAGCTGGTGATAGCACCTTGGGCGACCGGTCAGGCCAAGGTATTGCCGATCCAGGCATTCTTCTATACGACGGCAGTCGGACTTGCAGACGCCAAGAAAGACAGAGCCAATTTTCTCACACAGACGGGAACCAGCCTGCCGCTGATCAAAATCACGCTGCCGACCACTCAGGCACAAGATGCGCGCTTCGAATACATAGCGGGCGACAACTAACGTTGGATATCCACAGCCTTACCGTTTCCACCCGTGCCAAACCATGAAGAGGCATTGTGGGCGGCTTGGCTTACTGCGCGAAAGCCCGGCCCAGGCCGCCTGGCACACCGCTGCTGTCGGTTTCCTGCCAGGGGCCGTTGAGGTTGGTCGACCAGCTCCAGCCGCTGTTCCAGCGGTAGTAGGTGCGTTGGCGGTAGAAGGTGTTGGTCTGACCTTCCAGCACATACACACCCAGGCGTGGATCCCAGTGGCTGGCACCACCGGGCGGTGGTGCGAAGCTGGCTGAGGTGCGTGGCATCGGTTTGGGTGCCGGGGTGGTTACCGCGGGTTTACTTGGTACTGTAGTTGGAGGTGGAGCCGGCTTGGTAGTTGGCCCCGGGGGCACGGTTTCGATCGGCGGAGTGGTCGGTTCGGAGGGCTGATGAACAGTACACGCGCTCAGGCCCACGGCCAGGGATAGGAGGGCAAGGCGAGCGATACTGTTCATAGTGATTCTCTTACTGGTCCGGGCTGTCGATGGTCAGGTGCTGCGCAGCGGTGGTGCTGCTGGCCAGCGGGCTGCTTCGGCCAATCCATTCACCCTGGGTCGGTTGGCCAGCCCGCGAGACGCGTGCAACCAGTTGGACTTCAGCAAAGCTCGACAGTTTCATGCTCGGCATCATTGCATCGCTGTCGCTGAGCTCGACTTCGATCGGCAACTGCGCCACGGTCACTCGCTTGGCCGCCAACGGCATGGGCGGACCGGAACTGGCACGAGCGAAGATGAACACCGTGTCGTCCGCCTTGACCTTGTCTTTGAGCGCGGCGGCGAGTTCGACCCGTACTTTCAAGCGTGGCCCTGCTACGGCTGCCGATACGGGCGCCTGTGCAGAGGCCAGCTTGCCTTCACCCGCCTTGAGTTTGTCCTGGGCACGCTCGATACCCCCCTGCAACGCGGCCCGCGAGGCATCACCCTCTGGCAGCTGGACCAATAGGCGGTTCCAGTAGTCGATGGCTTGCTGGAAATGCTCGCTTTCGAAAGCGGCAATACCGAGCAGGCCGAGGCTGGTGACTTCATTGGGGTCGGCCTTGAGCGCTTCATCGGTGAGCGCTTGCAGCTGTGGCGTCCACTGCTTGCCGTTGGCAAAGTACATTGCCTGGGCCCACTGCCCGAGCAACTCCGGCTGCCGACCGGCCAAGTTGGCCGCACGTTCGAACACCTTGGCGGCATCGGCCGGTCGTTCCTGGGCCATATAGGCGCGACCGAGAAAGTACAAGCCTTCGGCCGAATCCGGTTGCGCCTCGACGGCCCGCTCCAGGCGTGCAGTCATGTCTTCCATCGAATGCGGCGCTTCGGCGAATTCGCGGGTCAGTTCGACCTGCTCGCTGGCACCAAAATGCAGGTACAGCCCCAGGCCCATCAGTGGCACCAGCACTGCAGCCAGCAATGGCAATGGTTTACCCAGACGCCCCAGGCGCTGCGGTTCGGCGTTCTCGGTGTCGTCCAACAGCTCACGGGCAGCTTCATCCCGGCCCTTGGCCAGTTGCGCCTCATCAAGCACGCCAGCCGCCTGTTGAGCAGTCAGCTCGGCAACGCGCTCCTGGTACAGAGCGACGTTCAGTGCGGTGCGGTCTTCTTCCAGTTGCGCGCGACGGCCGCGCAACACCGGGATCAGCAAAAAGCTCAGGGCCACCAGCAACAGCAGGCCTGCAGAAAGCCAGAAATCAATCATGGGTCTGTTCTTTGTCCAGCAATTTGGCGAGGCGCTCACGCTCCTCGGGGGAAAGGTCGACAGGGCCACCAGCGCTCTGCGCCCGACGCTTGCGCACGATCAGCGCCAGCAGGCCAAAACCACCCACCAGCAACACACCCGGGCCGAACCACAGTAACCAGGTTCGGGCGCTCAGCTCCGGCTTGTAGCGCACGAAATCACCATAGCGATCGACCATGAAGTCGATGATCTGCTGATTGCTCTTGCCCTCGCCGAGCATGCGGAAGATTTCCCGGCGCAGGTCGGCGGCAATGGGCGCGTTGGAGTCGGCAATGTCCTGGTTCTGACACTTGGGGCATCGCAGTTCCTTGGTCAGCTCGTGGTAACGCTCACGCTCAGCGTCATCGGCAAACTGATAAGTGTCGATGGCCGCCTGGGTCACACCGGCCAGGCTCAAGCCCAATACCGCCGCTACGAGCCAGCGCTTCATGGCTTGGCCTCATCGACCAGGCCCTGATACAGCGGCGCCAGTTGTTCACGCCAGACCGTGGCGTCAACCACACCGACGTGCTTGTAGCGAATGATGCCTTGAGCGTCGATCAGGAACGTCTCCGGTGCACCGTAGACGCCCAGGTTCAAGCCAAGGCTGCCTTGGTCGTCGCCAATGTTCAGTTGATACGGGTTATGGAACTCGGCCAGCCACTTGATGGCCGCAGCGTTGTCGTCCTTGTAGTTGACCCCATGGATAACCACGCCTTGTTCGGACAGTTTGTTCAGGTACGGGTGTTCGACCTTGCACGACGGGCACCAAGTGGCCCAAACGTTGACCAGCGCCGGCTTGCCGATCAGATCGGCCTGGGTCAGGGTCTTGCCGTCCTGCACCGATTTGAGCGCAAAGGCCGGGAATGGCTTGCCGATCATTGCCGACGGAAGCTCAGTGGGGTCGAGGAACAAGCCCCGGTAGAGAAACACCGCCACCAGCAGAAACACCGCCAGCGGCAGCACCATGATCCAACGCTTCATGCAGTTGCTCCCGACATGCCCAGTACTTCACGCACACGGGCTTTGACCTTGACTCGATAACGCCCGTCCATGGCCGCCAGCAGGCCGCCCAGGCCGGTCAGCAGACCGCCCAGCCAGATCCAACGCACGAAGGGTTTAACGTGTACGCGCACGGCCCAAGCGCCGTTGTCCAGCGGTTCGCCGAGGGCGACGTAGAGATCACGGGTGAAGCCGGCGTCGATACCGGCTTCAGTCATCATCGATTGCTGCACGGTGTACAGGCGTTTTTCCGGATGCAGCACGCTGATTTCGCGGCCATCCTCGACCACCCGCACGGTGCCCTTGTCAGAGGTGAAGTTCGGCCCTTCGAAGTGCTTGGCACCTTCGAAAATGAACTGATAACCGGCCAGCTCAACCGACTCGCCTGGCGCCAGGCGCAGGTCGCGCTCAGCGCTGTTGTTGCTCGACAGCACCACACCCAGGGCACATACCGCCAGGCCCAGGTGCGCCACATGCATGCCCCAGTAACTGCGATTGAGGCCACGCAAGCCCTTGAACAGACCCTTGTGGCGGGTTTTGTCGAGGATGTCACGGGCACCGGCCAGCACAATCCACGCGGCCAGGGCGAAGGTGGTCAGCACTTGCCAGTCGAAGTCATCGACCAGCAGTCCGCCGACTGGTGCCAGCACCGCACTGGCGATCAGTACTGGGGTGAGCATGCTCAGCAACCACTTGCTTGGCGTGTCCTTCCAGCGCACCAGCACGCCGATGGCCATCACCACCATGAGCAAGGCCATCAGCGGAATGAACAAGGCATCGAAGTACGGCGGGCCGACCGACAGCTTGGCCCCGGTCAGCGCATCAAGAATCAGCGGATACAAGGTGCCGAGCAGGATCATCGACGCAGCAACGACCAACACGATGTTATTGGCCAGCAGCAATGTTTCCCGCGACCACAGGGCAAAGCCGACCTGGCTCTTGACCACCGGCGCGCGCAAGGCGAACAGGGTCAGCGAACCACCCACCACAAACAACAGGAAGATCAGGATGAACACGCCACGCTCCGGGTCGGAAGCGAATGCGTGCACCGAAGTCAGCACCCCGGAGCGGACCAGGAAGGTACCCAGCAGGCTCAGGGAGAATGCAGCAATCGCCAGCAACACGGTCCAGCTCTTGAACACACCGCGTTTTTCGGTGACGGCCAAGGAGTGGATCAGTGCGGTGCCGACCAGCCAAGGCATGAACGAGGCGTTTTCCACTGGGTCCCAGAACCACCAACCGCCCCAGCCCAGTTCGTAGTACGCCCACCAGGAGCCGAGGGTAATGCCGATCCCGAGGAACGCCCAGGCCACCAGGGTCCACGGCCGCGACCAGCGCGCCCAAGCGGCATCCAGACGGCCGCCGAGCAAGGCGGCGATGGCGAAGGCGAAGGCCACCGAGAACCCTACGTAGCCCATGTACAGCATCGGCGGGTGCACAATCAGGCCGATGTCCTGCAGCAACGGGTTGAGGTCGGCGCCATCGGTCGGCACCTGCGGCAACAGGCGCTGGAATGGGTTGGAGGTAACGATCAGGAACGACAGGAAGCCGACGCTGATCATGCCCATCACCGCCAGCACCCGGGCCAGCATCACCTGCGGCAGTTGTCGGGAGAAGATCGACACCGCGAAGGTCCAGCCACCGAGGATCATCGCCCAGAGTAGCAGCGAGCCTTCGTGGGCACCCCACACGGCGCTGAACTTGAAGTACCAGGGCAAGGCGCTGTTGGAGTTGTTGGCGACATAGGCAACCGAGAAATTGTCGGTCATGAAGGCGTGGGTCAAGCAGGCAAAAGCAAAGGCCAGGAAGGCGAACTGCCCCCAGGCCGCAGGCCGGGCCAGGCTCATCCACAGATTGTCTCCGCGCCAGGCGCCGAGCAGCGGCACCGTGGCTTGCACAGCGGCAAAGCAGATCGCCAGAATCATCGCCAACTGGCCGAGCTCAGGAATGATCAGTGCGGCGTTCATGGCTTGGCTCCCGCGTCGGTGGCCACTTGGCCGCTTTCCTTGAGGGCTTTGGTCACCTCAGGCGGCATGTATTTCTCATCGTGCTTGGCCAATACTTCATCGGCCACCACCACGCCTTCGGCGTTGAGTTTGCCCAGGGCAACGATGCCCTGCCCTTCACGGAACAGGTCAGGAAGGATGCCGCGGTAGGTGATCGGCACCGATTTGCTGAAGTCGGTCACCACAAAACGTACATCCAGCGAGTCGCCGGACCGCTGCAGCGAGCCCTTCTCGACCATGCCGCCAGCGCGAATCCGGGTATCGAGCGGCGCTTCGCCATTGGCGATCTGGGTCGGGGTATAGAACAGGTTAATGTTCTGCTGCAGGGCACTCAGGGCCAGGCCAACAGCGATGCCAACCCCGGCCAGCAGGCCGAGGATGATGAACAGGCGCTTCTTGCGTTGCGGATTCACTGGTTGCTCTCCCGGCGCAGACGACGCGCCTCTTCTTGCAGGTAACGGCGCCGGGCCATCAAGGGCAAGGCAACGTTGACGGCCAGCACCAGCAGGCAGATGCCGTAGGCCGACCAGACGTACAGGCCGTGATGGCCCATGGCGAGAAAATCACTGAAAGAGGCAAAACTCATCGTGCCATCTCCCGACCCAGGCTATTCAATACCTCCTCCCTGACCCAACTGGCGCGCGCCTCGCGCTTGAGCACTTCAAGGCGCATGCGCAGCAACAGCACGGCACCGAAGAAACAGTAGAAACCCAACACCGTCAGCAGCAGCGGCAACCACATTTCTGCGGGCATCGCGGGTTTCTCGGTGAGGGTGAAGGTGGCCCCCTGGTGCAGGGTGTTCCACCACTCCACCGAATACTTGATGATCGGGATGTTGATTACGCCGACAATCGCCAGCACGGCGCAGGCCTTGGCCGCGCTCTCGCGATTGCTGATGGCCTGGCCCAACGCGATGAGCCCAAAGTACAGGAACAGCAGGATCAGCATCGACGTCAGGCGGGCATCCCAGACCCACCAACTGCCCCAGGTCGGCTTGCCCCAGATAGCGCCGGTGACCAGCGCTACGGCGGTCATCCAGGCACCGATCGGCGCGGCGCATTGCAAGGCGACGTCGGCAATCTTCATTTTCCACACCAGCCCGACCACCCCGGCCACGGCCAGCATCACGTAGCAGGACTGAGCGAGCATCGCGGCCGGTACATGAATGTAGATGATCCGGAAGCTGTTGCCCTGCTGATAGTCCTGCGGGGCAAAGACCAGGCCCCAGATCACGCCGATACCGATCAACAAGATCGCGGCCACCGTCAGCCACGGCAGCATGCGGCCGCTGATGGCATAGAACCACTTGGGCGAACCCAGTTTATGAAACCACGTCCAGCTGATTACGCTGCTTTTCATCACGGTACATCCAGGGTCTTTGCTGGGCAGGGCCCAGACCTCATTATTCGCCGACGCTGATCTTCAGGCCAGCCGCTATTGCAAAGGGTGCCAGAGTTACTGCCAAGGCGGTCAGGCTACCAAGCCAGAGCAGATAACCGGTCGCCGGCATAGCTTGCAATGCCGCCTGCAAGGCGCCACTGCCCAGGATCAATACCGGGATATATAACGGTAAAATCAGCAGCGCCAACAGCAGGCCGCCACGTTTCAAACCGACTGTCAGGGCTGCACCCACAGCGCCCAGCAGGCTCAGCACCGGGGTGCCGAGCAACAACGATGCCAGCAGTACCGGCAGGCAGGCTGCCGGCAAACCTAGCATCAGTGCCAGCAAGGGTGCCAACAATACCAGTGCCAAGCCGGAAAAGGCCCAGTGTGCCAGTACTTTTGCCAGTACCAGAAGAGGCAGGGGGTGCGACGAAAGGACCCACTGTTCCAGTGAGCCATCCTCGAAATCACTGCGAAAAAGCCCGTCCAGCGAGAGTAAAACCGACAAAAGGGCAGCTACCCAGACCAGCCCCGGCGACAAGGTTTGCAACAATTGAGTCTCGGGACCGACCGCCAGCGGGAACAAGGCGATGACAATGGCGAAGAATACCAGCGGGTTGGCCAGCTCCGCCGGACGGCGGCACAACAGTCGCGCTTCGCGACGCAACAACAGGACAAAGACACTCATGCGGCCCACTGCCCCAGGTTCAGTTCACGGTAACCGGACGGCTTGCGCTCCAGTGTGTGATGGGTGGTCAATACGACCATCCCGCCCTGCTCGCAATGCGCTGCCAGGTGCGCCTCAAGCTGGGCCACGCCCTGCTTGTCGAGCGCGGTAAAGGGTTCATCGAGAATCCATAGCGGTGGGCTGTCCAGGTACAGGCGGGCCAAAGCCACGCGGCGCTGCTGGCCGGCCGACAGGGTATGACAGGGCACATCTTCGAAACCGCGCAGGCCAACCGCCTCCAGGGCCTTCCAGATCGCAGCAGGCTCGGCGGGTGTATGCAAGGCACACAGCCAGGCCAGGTTCTCTTCGGGGCTGAGCAGGTCTTTGATGCCCGCAGCATGCCCGATCCAGAGCAGAATCCGCGCCAGTTCATTGCGCTGTTCGGCCAGGGGTTTGCCGTCGAGGCGAATCTGCCCGGCAGTCGGGCTCATGAGGCCGGCCAACAGGCGCAGCAAGCTGGTCTTGCCGCTGCCGTTGGGGCCACTGATCTGCAGCATGTCGCCTGCAGCCAGGTGCAATTGGAGGTTTTCGAACAGCATTCGCCAGTCGCGCTCGCAGGCCAGGCCCACGGCTTCCAAATGAGGGGTCACAGTTTCGCCTTATGCTTGGGATGCCTGTCTCAAGTCGGTCCCGGCCCTGCCGTTATACTGGGCAGTGGAGATACAGCCCGGCCGCTCTGATCGCAAAAGATCGGGCGGCATTATACATGCGATGTCCTACTGCAAAGAGGGCTATTTCAACAGGTTGCCAGCGGATGACAGGTGAAATTAACAACCTCGGTGCGCAGATTCCAGCCAGCCCCCCACCGCGCACGGCGATGACTGGCGAACTGCTGCGCCTGCTACAGCCACAACAGGCCCTGCTAGCCCCTGGTGAAACCGCCAAGGCTGAAGTGCTGGCACTGCGTCAAGTCGGCCAGGATTTTCAGATGTTGCTCAAGCTGACCCAAGAAAACGGCAAGCAGACCAACCTTCAGGCCAGCAGCAACCAACCGCTGGCCCAAGGTAGCCAACTGGCAGTCAGCCAGAGCAATAGCTCGAATCTGACTATCACGGTGCAACAGGCTATCGCCAACAATGTGGCCAGCCTGACCCGTATCGATACCCGCGAACTGCCCATCGGCACGCTGTTGCAAGGCAAGGTCCTGACCAGTCAGGCGTTGCCCCAGACGGCAGGCCAACTGGCCCAGTTCCGTTCGCTGGTCACGCTACTGGCAGGCCCCAAAGCGGGTGCCACCTTGACCATCGACAGCCCTCGCCCACTGCCCGTGGGTAGTTTGCTCAGCGCGCGGGTCCAAGGTGATCAGTCGTTAGCGTTCGTGCCGTTGAGCGGGCGCCAGGACCAACTGGCCATCGCCCAGCAGTTGAGCAGTCAGCAAAGTCGCCAGGCGTCCTTGCAAGGCCTGCTCAGCGCCTTGCAACAGCTGCGTGACAGCAATACGTCGCCCAACGAACAGCGCGCCACGGTAGACAAGCTGCTGTCCAGCCTGCCGGACGTGCGTCAGCTCAGCGACCCCAAAGGCGTCGCTCAGGCCCTGAGCAACAGCGGAGCCTTCCTTGAGGCCAAGCTGCTCGCTGGCCTCCCTGCCAACCTTGCCCCCGACTTCAAGGCTCAGGTTGTGCGACTGGTGGCGCAGCTAATGCCAGGGTTGCCGAGTAACGCTCAGTTCAACCCGGCCGCGGCAGCCAGCACCCTGGCGCAGGCGATGCCCGGCATGGTTCGCAATGCCCTCGGCATGCTCGGCCAGGTCAGTCCACGTCCGCACCCCGGCGGTTTCCCCCTGCCCTTACGGCTGCTGCAAAGCCAGGACGGCGAAGGCGATCTGGAGCATCTGCTGCGCCTGGCCGCTGCAGCCATTTCGCGCCTGCAGAGCCATCAGCTGGCTAGCCTCGAACAAACCGGCACCACCGCTGATGGCAACCTGCAGACTACCTGGCAGTTGGAGATCCCCCTGCGTACTGGGCAAGACTTCATGCCTCTGCAAGTGAAACTGCAACGCGAAGAAACCCCAGAACAGCAAGAAGATCCGGAGCGCGAACGTCGCGACCCACTGGAAATGCTTTGGCGTATCGAACTGTCTTTCGACTTACATCCGCTGGGGCCGTTGCAGGTGCAGGCGCAGATCAGCCAGGGCGCGCTGTCGAGTCAACTCTGGGCTGAGTTACCCAGCACCGCGCAGTTGATCGAAAGTCAGCTGGGCAACTTGCGTGAACGCTTATTGGCGCGTGGTCTGAACGTGACGGAGCTGCATTGCCATCACGGTACACCGCCACAAGGCCCACGTACCCGTGTAGAGCAACGCTGGGTGGATGAAACCGCATGATCGAGAAGAACCCGCGCCAGGCCATTGCCCTGAGCTATGACGGTCAACAGGCCCCTACGCTGAGTGCCAAGGGTGACGATGAACTGGCCGAAGCCATCCTGGCCATTGCCCGCGAACACGAAGTGCCCATCTACGAGAACGCCGAACTGGTCCGCCTGCTCGCACGCATGGAGCTGGGCGACAGGATTCCCGAAGCGCTGTACCTGACGATTGCTGAAATCATTGCCTTTGCTTGGCAGCTCAAGGGCAAGGTGCCAGTTGGATTTGACTATGAGGGCCCGCAGGAACGGGATATCACGCCAGCAGAACGGCGCCTGCCAGGGGTCAACTAAAAAGGTACTTCACCGATTGCCGGGGAAGATCCTCTTCGACTTGGGAGCGAGCTTATCCATTTGATCTAGCAACTGGATAAGTCCACGCTGTAAACCGGCAACCTCGGCTCCCACAGGGCCGGCATATTCACTGGAGCATTGTGGAAGCCGGCGTTGCCGGCGGTAAGCACGCCGAAGAGCTCAGCTGCGGTGCACTTTGCTCATCAACTCGGCCTCAGCCTGGGTCAAACCACACGACTGGGTCAGTTCATCGACGCTCGCCCCCATGCCGACCAACCGCGCTGCCTGGGCGAACGACAGGCTGTTGGGGTCGCGCTGCTCCAGTTGCAGGAGCTTGTCCGGCAGGGGCGCCACGGTCGCACGCAATTCATGCAGGGCTTCGCCCATGCGCACGGTGCCGTTCTGGTAGTCGTCCAGGCGCTTGGCCAGGTCCTTGATGCGTTGGTCTCGCAGCGCATCACCCTGAGCCTGCTGAGCGGCCAGCTCGCGCTGGCGCTTGCTGTAGTTCAGGAAGAACCACAGGCTCAGCACCCAGAGCAATGCCAGAAATATGACTGCAACCTCAAAGATCAACTCAGATGTTCTCCAGCTCGGACCACTCTTCCTCGGTCATCATCTTGTCCAGCTCGACCAGGATCAGCAATTCGTTGTTCTTGTTGCACACGCCCTGAATGAACTTGGCCGACTCTTCGTTGCCGACATTCGGCGCGGTCTCGATTTCCGACTGGCGCAGGTAAACCACTTCAGCAACGCTGTCGACCAGGATGCCAACCACTTGCTTGTCGGCTTCAATGATGACGATGCGACTGTTATCGGTGATTTCACTCGACATCAGGCCAAAGCGCTGGCGGGTGTCGATCACGGTCACCACGTTGCCTCGCAGGTTGATGATGCCCAGCACGTAGCTCGGGGCACCCGGGACCGGAGCAATCTCGGTGTAGCGCAGCACTTCCTGCACCTGCATCACATTGATGCCGTAGGACTCATTGTCCAGCTTGAAGGTAACCCACTGCAGGATCGGATCTTCGGAACCTTGTGCAGACGATTTTTTCATTCCCCTATCCCTCAAAATCCACCTTCGGCGGAGTACTCAGTGCGGTCGCAGGCGCGACCGATTATTTATTGTTGGCATGCGATTGCTTGACTGCGCCACTGGCGATCAATTCGGCCAGCTCGGCAACGTCCAGCAGCGCGCACATGTGTTCGATGACCGTGCCCGCCAGCCAGGGTCGCTGACCGCGCTGGCTACGCCATTTGATTTCGTTGGGGTCCAGACGCAGAGAGCGGCTAACCTGATGCACGGCCAGTCCCCACTCATAGCCCTGGACCGAAATGACATATTGCAGCCCCTGACGAAAGTCCTCGCGGTAGCGGTCGGGCATGACCCAGCGCGCGGTATCCAGCACTTTCAGGTTGCCGCTCTGACTCGGCAAGATGCCAAGAAACCAGTCAGGCTGACCGAACAACGGCGTCAGCTCGTGACCGGCCAGCGAGTAGATCGAACCCAGGCACACCAACGGTACGGCCAGGGTCAGTCCAGCAACGTCGAACAGCAGGCACTCGAAAGGCTCGGCAGCCCAAACCGGTCGCCCGTCGCTGGTGACCGGTGGCACCGGCAGATTGGGTGCCGGCGGCAAGTGGACGTCCACCAGCGGTTCGACCGCTGCACGTTGCTCAACGCCCACTTCGACACTGACTGGCTCAGGCTCAACCGGGGCTACAACCGGCATCACGGCCGGGAGCACCACTGGCGCAGGTTCGGCAAAGGGCAGCGGCGCCACCGCGACAACCGCCGGCTCGCGCTGATGACTTACCTGGGCATCACGGGCCTGCTCCTCAAGCACTGCGGCGTGGAACTCATCGATTTCAACCGACGACTCAAGCTGCACCAGTTCCTCGGTGGCCTCATGCAGCAGGCCATCAAGGTACGACTGCAAGGCCAGTTGCGGGCCGCTAGCAATCTTCTGCGGGCGATTCATCAGGCCACCTGCTGGGCGATGTTATGCGTCAACAGATGCTTGAGCAGCGCCCGGTAAGCCACCACCCCACGGCTCTTGCCATCGAATTGCGACGGCGTCAGCCCGGCCCGACTGGCGTCACGTAGACGGGTATCCACCGGGATGTAACCTTGCCAGATGTTTTCCGGATAGGCGTCACGCAACACCCGCAAGGTGCCCATGGAGGCTTGGGTGCGGCGGTCGAACAGGGTCGGCACGATGTGATAGGGCAAGGCTTGCTTGCGCGAGCGATTGACCATGGCCAGGGTACTGACCATACGTTCCAGGCCCTTGACCGCAAGAAATTCGGTTTGTACCGGGATGACCAATTGTTGGCTTGCCGCCAACGCATTGACCATCAGCACCCCGAGCAATGGCGGGCTGTCGATGATGGCATAGTCGAAATCCTGCCAGAGTTGCGCCAGAGACTTGGCGATCACCAGGCCCAGGCCACTCTGCCCTGGCGACTGGCGCTCCAGCACCGCCAACGCGGTACTGGAGGGCAACAGGGATATGTTGTCGTCGCTGGTCGGTAGCAACAGCTGTCCCGGCAAGCCTTCGGGAACCGTGCCCTTGTGCAGGAACAGGTCGTAGCAGCTGTGCTCCAGCGTGTCCGGGTTGTGGCCGAAGTAGCTGGTCATCGAGCCGTGGGGGTCGAGGTCGACCACGACCACGCGCTTGCCCGCCTCGGCCAGCAAGCCGGCCAGGGCGATGGACGTGGTGGTCTTACCGACTCCACCTTTTTGATTGGCTACTGCCCAGACTCTCATTACGTTGCTTCCTCCCGGTACAGCCAGCGGCCAGACCAGGAACGGTTATAGATTCGGTGACGGAGGATTGACGCGATTGCCCCCTACCGTCGGTGATACCGCTGGCGGTGCAGTTTGTGTGCCAGCCCGCTTCAATGCCGCATCCGCAGTGGCATTGGCGCTGCCGGTACCGGTAAGGCTGCGGCGCACTTCAAGGTTACGGGAGATCACCAGCACCACCCGGCGGTTACGTGCGCGGCCCTCGGCGGTGTCATTGCCTGCAATGGGCTGGAATTCGCCATAGCCCACCGAGGCCATGCGCGCCGGGTTGACCCCTTCCATCGCCAGCAAACGGACGATACTGGCAGCGCGCGCCGAGGACAGCTCCCAGTTGGTCGGGTACTGCGCGGTACGGATAGGCAGGTCGTCGGTAAACCCTTCGACATGCACCGGGTTGGCGAAGGGCTTGAGGATCTTCGCGACCTTTTCGATGATGTTGAACGCGACATCGCTAGGCATGGCATCGCCACTGCCAAACAGCAACGAAGAATTGAGTTCGATCTCGACCCACAACTCGTTGCCACGCACGGTCATCTGATCGGACTTGATCAAATCGCCAAAGGCGTCACGCACGTCATCGGTGATGGTTTTCAGCGGATCACTGTTGGTCTGCGCCAGCCCGGCGTCCACCTGCTCGCTGTCCTTGATCAACGGCTCGGCCGGTTTCACCGTCAGCGGACGCTCTTCGCCAATGGGGATCGGCCGCACGCTCTTCTCGGGGTCGTTGAACACCCCGATCAATGCCTGCGAGAGGATCTTGTACTTGCCCTCGTTGATCGAGGAAATCGAGTACATGACCACGAAGAAGGCGAACAGCAAGGTGATGAAGTCCGCGTAGGACACCAGCCAGCGCTCGTGGTTTTCATGTTCTTCGGGTTGTCTGCGCCGCGCCATGTGTTACTCCATGAAGCCCTGAAGCTTCAGCTCGATCGAGCGCGGGTTCTCGCCTTCGGCAATCGACAGTAGCCCTTCCAGGAGCATTTCCCGGTAGCGCGACTGACGCATGGCCAAGGCCTTGAGCTTGTTGGCAATCGGCAGCAGGATCAGGTTGGCACTGGCCACCCCGTAGATGGTGGCAACGAAGGCCACGGCAATACCATTCCCCAATTGCGAAGGGTCGGCCAGGTTGCCCATGACGTGAATCAGGCCCATCACCGCACCGATGATGCCGATGGTCGGCGCATAGCCGCCCATGCATTCGAACACTTTGGCCGCCTGGATATCACGGCTTTCCTGGGTGTAGAAATCTACTTCGAGGATGCTGCGAATGGCCTCTGGCTCAGCGCCATCGACCAGCAGTTGCAAGCCCTTGCGCGCGTAGGGATCGGGCTCGGCATCCGCCACACCTTCCAGGCCCAGCAGGCCTTCTTTGCGCGCTGTCAGGCTCCAGTTGACCACGCGATCAATGCCGCCGGCGAGGTCGACGCGTGGCGGAAAAAGAATCCAGCGCACAATCTGCAAAGCACGTTTGAAGGCACTCATGGGGGACTGCAGCAACGCTGCGGCCAAGGTACCGCCGAGCACGATCAGGGCGGCAGGGCCGTTGATCAACGCCGAGAGGTGACCACCCTCGAGATAATTGCCACCGACAATTGCAACAAACGCCAGGATGATCCCGATCAGGCTCAAGACATCCATCAGACGCACGCCTCGACCAGGTGCTTGCCGATCTCGTCCAGGCTGTAGACCGCGTCAGCCAGGTTGGCTTTGACGATGGCCATGGGCATGCCATAGATCACACAACTGGCTTCATCCTGGGCCCAGACCGTACTGCCGCCCTGCTTGAGCAGGCGCGCGCCTTCACGACCATCTGCCCCCATGCCGGTGAGCACTACCGATAGCACCTTGTCGCCGTAAGACTTGGCCGCCGAGCCGAAGGTGATGTCCACACACGGCTTGTAATTGAGGCGCTCGTCACCCGGCAGGATTTTCACCGCACCGCGACCGTCGACCATCATCTGCTTGCCACCTGGGGCCAGCAATGCCAGGCCAGGGCGCAGCATGTCGCCGTCTTCGGCTTCCTTGACACTGATCTTGCACAGCTTGTCCAGACGTTCAGCAAAAGCCTTGGTGAACGCTGCTGGCATGTGCTGGATCAACACGATCGGCGCCGGGAAATTGGCTGGCAACTGAGTCAGGACCCGCTGCAGCGCTACCGGGCCTCCGGTGGAAGTACCAATGGCCACCAATTTATAAGGCTTGCGCTTGGGCGCTGGCGAGGCAACAGCTGCTGCACGTACCGGTGCCGCTGCACGTAGTGCCGGGCTGCTGCCCAGGCTGCTGACACTTGGCTGGGCATGCGAAGTCGGCTGCGGCGCCGGCGCGGCGTAACTGCTCAGGCGGCGGTTGCTGCGAGAAAGGGTATGAACCTTTTCACACAGCATCTGCTTGACCTTATCCGGGTTGCGCGAGATGTCTTCGAAGTTTTTCGGCAGGTAATCGACCGCACCGGCATCCAGGGCGTCGAGGGTTACTCGCGCGCCTTCATGGGTCAGCGAAGAGAACATCAACACCGGCGTCGGGCAGCGCTGCATGATGTGGCGCACGGCGGTAATGCCATCCATCATGGGCATTTCGTAGTCCATGGTGATGACATCGGGTTTGAGCGCCAGCGCCTGGTCGATCGCTTCCTTGCCGTTGGTCGCGGTGCCGACGACCTGGATAGTCGGGTCCGCTGAAAGAATTTCCGAGACACGGCGGCGGAAAAAACCGGAATCATCCACCACCAGGACCTTGACTGCCATAAACACTCCATTACGGGGCGCGGCTTGCGGCCGCGCCACCAGAATCAAATACGCCGGGCGGCGTAACGCTTGAGCATGCTCGGAACGTCGAGGATCAGCGCGATGCGCCCGTCACCGGTAATGGTGGCGCCCGACATGCCCGGCGTGCCCTGGAGCATCTTGCCCAGCGGTTTGATGACCACTTCTTCCTGACCCACCAGTTGATCGACAACGAAGCCAATGCGTTGGGTCCCGACCGAAAGGATCACCACATGGCCCTCGCGCTGCTCTTCATGAGCGGCGGAACTGACCAGCCAGCGTTTGAGGTAGAACAGCGGCAAGGCTTTGTCGCGAACGATGACCACCTCCTGACCGTCGACGACATTGGTGCGCGACAGGTCCAGGTGGAAAATCTCGTTGACGTTGACCAGCGGGAAGGCAAACGCCTGATTGCCGAGCATGACCATCAGCGTCGGCATGATCGCCAGGGTCAACGGCACCTTGATGACAATCTTCGAGCCCAGGCCCTTGGTCGAATAGATATTGATCGAGCCATTGAGCTGGGAAATCTTGGTTTTCACCACATCCATGCCCACACCACGCCCGGAGACGTCGGAGATCTCGGTTTTGGTCGAGAACCCTGGGGCAAAGATCAGGTTGTAGCATTCACTTTCGCTCAGACGGTCGGCAGCGTCCTTGTCCATCACCCCGCGTTTGACCGCGATGGCGCGCAGGACATCGGCGTCCATACCCTTACCATCATCAGAAATCGACAGCAGGATGTGATCACCCTCCTGCTCGGCCGAAAGCACCACTTTGCCGCTACGGGACTTGCCCGTTGCTTCGCGTTCTTCCGGCGTTTCAATGCCGTGGTCGACAGCGTTGCGCACCAAGTGCACCAACGGGTCGGCCAAGGCTTCAACGAGGTTCTTGTCGAGGTCGGTTTCTTCACCGACCAGCTCCAGGTTGATCTCTTTTTTCAGCTGCCGGGCCAGGTCGCGAACCAGGCGCGGGAAGCGCCCGAAGACTTTTTTGATCGGCTGCATGCGGGTTTTCATCACCGCGGTCTGCAGGTCGGCGGTGACCACGTCGAGGTTCGACACCGCCTTGGACATGGCTTCATCGCCACTGTTCAGGCCCAGACGGACCAGGCGGTTACGCACCAGCACCAGCTCGCCGACCATGTTCATGATCTCATCAAGGCGTGCGGTATCGACCCGTACGGTGGTTTCCGTTTCGCTGGCCGGGTGCTTTTCGGCCGCCGCAGCAGCTTGGCGCGCAGGTGCGGGCGCTGCGGCCTTGACCGGCGCCGCCGCAGGCTTGACCGCCGCGGGTGCCGGAGCTGCTGCGGGCTTGACCGCAACTGCAGCGGCTGGAGCAGTTGGAGCGGCGGTAGCTACGCTGTCCGGGGCGAATTTACCCTTGCCGTGCAGCTCATCAAGCAGCGCTTCGAATTCATGCTCAGAGATGTGATCGCCTGAAGCAGCGGGTGCCGCTTGTACCGCGCTGGCAGCCGGCAAGGCATCCACAGCAAAGCTGCCCTTGCCATGCAACTGATCGAGCAATGCCTCGAACTCGTCATCGGTGATTTCGTCGCCAGCACCTGCCGCCGTGGTAGCCGCTGGCGCGGGCGCACTGACGCTATCAGGGGCAAACTGACCTTTTCCGTGCAACTGATCGAGCAGCGACTCGAACTCGGCATCAGTGATTTCGTCGCTGGCCTCGGCAGGCGCTTGCACCTGCGCTTCAGCTTCGGCCTTGACCGCATTGAGCGAGTCAAGCAACTGCTCGAATTCGGTGTCGGTAATGTCTGCCTCGGGCGCCGGTTCCGGAGCCGGCTCAGGCGCGGGGGCCTGCACCGCCGCCGCAGGCTCAGCCAGGCGCGCCAAGGCTGCCAGCAGCTCAGGCGTGGCTGGGGTGATGTCACTGCGTTCGCGCACCTGGCCAAACATGCTGTTGACCGTGTCCAGCGCTTCCAGGACCACGTCCATCAGTTCGGCATCAACGCGCCGCTCACCCTTGCGCAGGATGTCGAAGACGTTTTCGGCGATGTGGCAGCACTCCACCAGCTCGTTGAGCTGGAGGAAGCCGGCGCCCCCTTTTACAGTGTGAAAACCGCGAAAGATCGCATTGAGCAGATCGGCATCATCCGGACGGCTTTCCAGCTCGACCAGTTGCTCGGACAGTTGCTCAAGAATCTCGCCGGCTTCTACCAGAAAATCCTGAAGGATTTCTTCATCGGCGCCGAAGCTCATTAAACGTGCTCCCTAAAAACCCAGACTGGACAGCAGATCGTCGACATCGTCCTGACCGGACACAACGTCTTCACGCTTATCGGCATGAATCTGCGGACCTTCACCCCGAGTTGGATGTTTTTCTTGATCTTTTTCAGCGCGCAGCTGTTGGTGGTCATGTTCGATACCGGCAAAACGATCGACCTGACTGGCCATCAGCACAAGCTTGAGCAGATTGCTTTCTACTTCGGTGACCAGTGCGGTTACACGTTTGATCACCTGACCGGTCAGGTCCTGATAGTCCTGAGCCAGCAAAATATCATTGAGGTGGCCGGCGACCTTGCGGTTGCCCTCCTCGCTGCGCGTGAGAAAACTGTCGACGCGTTTGGCCAGTTCACGAAACTCCGGCGCCGCCACTTCGCGGCGCATGAAGCGCTGCCAGTCGACACTCAATGCCTGAGCTTCGTCACTCAGCTCATTGAGCACTGGCGTGCTGGCTTCAACCAGATCCATGGTCCGGTTGGCCGCCCCTTCCGTCAGCTTGACCACATAGGACAGGCGTTCGGTGGCGTCAGTGATCTGTGAAACCTCTTCGGCCTGAGGCATTTGCGGATCGATCTGAAAACTGACGATCGCACTGTGCAGCTCACGCGTGAGCTTACCCACTTCCTGGTACAGGCCACGGTCACGGGTCTGGTTTAGCTGATGGATCAATTGCACCGCGTCGCCAAATTTGCCCCGCTCGAGACTGTCGACCAGTTCGTGGGCATGCTTCTTCAGTGTCGACTCGAAGCCGTCCAACGATGAATGTGTTTGCTCCATAGCGCCCCCGTGGCGTGTCTTAGCTATTGACGCGCTCGAAGATCTTCTCGATCTTTTCTTTCAGCACTTGCGCGGTGAACGGCTTGACCACATAGCCGTTGACGCCGGCCTGGGCTGCTTCGATGATCTGCTCGCGCTTGGCTTCAGCCGTCACCATCAACACCGGCAGGTGCTTGAGGCGCTCGTCAGCACGCACTTTGCGCAACAGATCGATGCCGGACATGCCCGGCATGTTCCAGTCGGTGACGAGAAAGTCGAAATGGCCGCTTTCGAGCATTGGCAGCGCGGTGTTGCCGTCGTCAGCTTCCTGGGTATTGGTGAAGCCCAGGTCACGCAGCAAGTTCTTGATGATCCGCCGCATCGTCGAAAAATCGTCGACGATGAGGATTTTCATGTCTTTGTTCAATTAGACCTCCAAGCAGTCTTTAACGCGCTCAGCGCTGAACGCGCATTCAATCAATTCGGGCACTACATTTCACGACTGCATTGAACCTGCGTTCAACGCGCCCGCCATTCTCCCAGGCGGCTGCGCAAACGCGCCGCGCACTGGCTGTGCAACTGGCTGACACGCGACTCGCTGACACCCAACACCTCACCGATTTCCTTGAGGTTCAGCTCTTCGTCGTAGTACAGCGCCAGTACCAGGCGCTCGCGTTCGGGCAAGTTGGCAATGGCATCGGCCAAAGCTGCCTGAAAGCGCTCGTCTTCCAGGTCGCGCGAAGGCTCGAGCTGGGCACTGGCGCCATCCTCGTGCAGGCCTTCATGTTCGCCGTCCTGTAACAGGTCGTCGAAACTGAACAGGCGGCTGCCCAGGGTGTCATTCAAAATCCCGTAGTAATCATCGAGACTCAATTGGAGTTCGGCAGCAACCTCGTGATCTTTAGCGTCACGGCCGGTTTTTGCTTCAATTGCCCGAATCGCGTCACTGACCATGCGGGTATTGCGGTGAACCGAGCGTGGTGCCCAGTCTCCTTTGCGTACTTCGTCAAGCATTGCCCCGCGGATCCGGATACCGGCGTAGGTCTCGAAACTGGCACCCTTGCTCGCGTCATACTTGTTGGAAACCTCGAGCAGACCAATCATGCCGGCCTGGATCAGATCCTCCACCTGCACACTGGCCGGCAATCGTGCCAGCAAGTGATAGGCAATACGCTTGACCAACGGCGCGTAGCGCTCGATCAATTCATACTGGCCATCGCGCGAAGCCTTGCTGTACATCCGATAACCGCTGGCGTTCATAGCATCGGACCTGCACTCGTCGGTTGCACCAGGCGCTCGACAAAAAACTCCAGATGACCGCGCGGGTTGGCAGGCAACGGCCAGGTATCGACCTTCTGAGCAATGGCCTTGAACGCCAGCGCGCACTTGGAACGCGGAAAGGCTTCATAGACCGCTCGCTGCTTCTGCACCGCCTTGCGTACGCATTCGTCGTAAGGCACCGCGCCGACGTATTGTAGGGCCACGTCAAGGAAGCGATCTGTGACCTTGGTCAACTTGGCGAACAGGTTGCGCCCCTCTTGAGGGCTCTGTGCCATGTTGGCCAGGACCCGGAAGCGGTTCATACCGTAATCGCGGTTGAGCAGTTTGATCAGCGCGTAAGCGTCGGTGATCGAGGTGGGCTCATCGCACACCACCAACAGCACCTCCTGGGCGGCGCGGACAAAACTGACTACTGAGTCACCAATACCCGCAGCGGTATCGATCACCAGGACGTCGAGGTTGTCGCCAATTTCGCTGAAAGCCTGAATCAGGCCAGCGTGCTGCGCGGGTGCCAGATGCACCATGCTCTGCGTGCCGGAGGCGGCAGGCACAATGCGCACCCCACCGGGCCCCTGCAGCAGCACATCACGAAGTTCGCAGCGGCCTTCGATGACGTCAGCCAGGGTGCGCTTGGGCGTCAGGCCGAGCAATACGTCGACGTTGGCCAGGCCCAGGTCGGCGTCCAGCAGCATGACCCGACGGCCAAGCTCTGCCAACGCCAATGACAGGTTCACCGACACATTGGTCTTGCCGACGCCACCTTTGCCGCCAGTTACGGCGATCACCTGTACGGGATGCATGCTACCCATGTTTGTTCATTACCTTGTCTTGCTTAGACCGAGGCCACATGACCGGCTGCGCTTTCAACACCTGAAAAATGCCTGGCAGTCCATCCATGCAGATACTTTGCAACGTCTTCACAATCACCTCAGCCGACACGCTTGCCGGGGCTGTGGTAGAGATCAGCGAACATATCGGCCATCGCCTCTTCGCTGGGCTCGTCCTGCATCTGCACACTGACCGCGCGACTGACCAATTGGTGGCGGCGCGGCAGGTGCAGATCGTCAGGAATGCGCGGCCCATCGGTAAGATAGGCCACAGGCAATTCGTGACTGATGGCCAGGCTCAGGACTTCTCCGAGACTGGCCGTTTCATCAAGCTTGGTCAGGATGCACCCGGCCAACCCACAGCGCTTGTAGCTGTGATAGGCGGCGGTGAGCACCTGTTTCTGGCTGGTGGTCGCCAGTACCAGATAATTTTTAGACGCAATACCACGTCCGGCAAGGGTTTCCAGTTGCATGCGCAGGGCTGGATCACTGGCCTGCAAGCCAGCGGTATCAATCAACACCACACGCTTGCGCAGCAACGGCTCAAGGGCCTGAGCCAGGGACTGACCCGGATCTACATGAGTGACCGAGACATTGAGGATCCGCCCCAAGGTCTTGAGCTGCTCCTGGGCACCGATACGGAAACTGTCCATGCTCACCAACGCCAGGTTCTGTGCGCCGTACTTGAGCACGTAACGCGCCGCCAATTTGGCCAGGGTAGTGGTCTTGCCCATGCCGGCCGGACCGACCATAGCAATGACACCGCCCTCCTCGATCGGTTCGACTTGCGGCACATCAATTCTGCGTGCCAGGTGCGCCAACAGCATGCGCCAGGCATGACGCGGCTCTTCGATGCCGCTGATCTGCTCCAGCAGTTCATGCGCCAGCGGGCCGGACAGGCCAATACGCTGCAGGCGCCGCCAAAGGTTGGCCTTCTGCGGTTGATTGCCCTGCAACTGGCTCCAGGCCAACGAGCCGAGCTGAACTTCGAGCAGTTCGCGCAGCCCGGTAAGCTCCGAACGCATGGCATCGAACAGTCGCGGATCGACCGGCGCGGCAGCCGCCGGTGCGGGAGCGACGGGGGCTTCGACGTGCGCCTCGACCAGCGGCTCAGAAGCGGTCAGTGGCAAACCGGCAAACAGCTGACGGTTGCCGTCTTCGCTTTCGCTACGACTACTGAGCTCGGCCTGGGCGGTGACGATGCGCGACTGGGTCTTGCGCAATTCATCTTCGAGCTCGACATTCGGAACCCGGGGCGCCAGGGCAGACAGCTTGTAGTCCAGCGCCGCCGTCAGCTCGACACCGCCAGCAATCCGTCGGTTGCCGATGATGGCGGCATCAGCCCCCAGCTCATCTCGAACCAGCTTCATGGCCTGACGCATATCGGCGGCGAAAAAACGCTTAACTTGCATAACCCACTACCTCAGCCGTTGGGGCCTACTGTGGCAACGATGGTAACTTGCTTGTTGTCAGGTATTTCCTGATACGCCAAAACATGCAAATTCGGTACAGCCAGGCGACCGAAGCGCGACAGCATTGCCCGCACCGGTCCTGCGACCAGCAGAATCGCCGGCTGCCCTTGCATCTCTTGACGCTGGGCGGCCTCGATCAACGAACGCTGAAGCTTTTCGGCCATGCTCGGCTCAAGAAGAACACCGTCTTCCTGACCTTGCCCGGCCCTTTGCAGACTATTGAGCAAAATCTGTTCCAACCTTGGCTCAAGGGTGATCACAGGCAGCTCAGACTCAACGCCGACAATGCTTTGGACGATAGCGCGACACAATCCGACGCGCACCACGGCCACCAGCGCGGCGGTATCTTGACTCTTACCGGCGTTGTTGGCGATAGCCTCGGCAATGCTGCGAATATCACGCACCGGCACCTGTTCGGCAAGCAATGCCTGCAGGACCTTGAGCAGCCCCGACAAGGAAATGACGCCCGGCACCAATTCTTCAGCAAGCTTGGGCGAGGCCTTGGCCAGCACCTGGAGCAATTGCTGGACTTCCTCATGGCCAATCAGCTCGTGACAGTGCTTGTGCAGGATCTGGTTCAAGTGGGTGGCAACCACGGTACTGGCATCGACCACGGTATAGCCGAGCGACTGCGCCTGGCTGCGCTGGTTGACGTCGATCCACACCGCCTCCAGACCAAAGGCCGGGTCGCGGGCAGCAATCCCGTTGAGGGTGCCAAACACTTGCCCGGGGTTGATCGCCAGTTCGCGATCCGGGTAGATCTCGGCCTCGGCCAGGATCACCCCCATCAGGGTCAAGCGATAGGCACTGGGTGCCAGGTCGAGGTTGTCACGGATATGCACGGTGGGCATGAGAAAACCCAGGTCCTGAGAGAGCTTCTTGCGCACTCCCTTGATCCGCGCCAGCAACTGACCACCTTGGTTGCGATCGACCAGCGGAATCAGCCGGTAACCGACCTCCAGACCGATCATGTCGATCGGCGTAACGTCGTCCCAGCCCAGCTCTTTGGTTTCCATCGCACGCTGCGGTGAAGGCAACAGATCCTGCTGGCGCTGCACCTCCTCCTGAGCCTTGAGCTTGGCTTGATTCTGCTTACGCCATACCAGATAGGCACCGCCACCCGCGAGCAGACCGAGGCTGAGGAAGGCGAAGTGCGGCATACCCGGCACCAGGCCCATGACGATCATTATGCCCGCCGACACCGCCAATGCCCTGGGCGAATCGAACATCTGCCGATTGATCTGGTTGCCCATGTCTTCGGAGCCGGAGGCACGGGTTACCATGATCGCCGCGGCAGTGGACAGCAGCAGAGATGGCAATTGCGCCACCAAACCGTCACCAATGGTCAACAGGGCATAGACCTTACCGGCATCGCCGAAGGTCATGCCGTGCTGGAACATGCCGACCAGCATGCCGCCAATCAGGTTGATGAACAGGATCAACAGACCGGCAATGGCGTCACCGCGCACGAACTTGCTGGCCCCGTCCATCGAACCGTAGAACTCAGCCTCCTGGGCCACCTCGGAACGTCGCGCCTTGGCCTGAGCCTGATCGATCAAGCCGGCGTTGAGGTCGGCGTCAATGGCCATTTGCTTACCGGGCATCGCATCGAGGGTGAAACGCGCGCTCACCTCAGAAATACGCCCGGCACCCTTGGTCACTACCACGAAGTTGATGATCATCAGGATCGCAAACACCACGATACCGACCACGTAGTTGCCGCCGATCACCACCTCACCGAAGGCCTGGATCACCTTACCGGCGGCGGCGTGACCATCATGACCGTGAAGCATGACCACTCGGGTGGAGGCCACGTTGAGGGCCAGGCGCAGCAGCGTTGCCACTAGCAGAATGGTTGGAAATGCGGCGAAGTCGAGCGGGCGCAGGGCGTAGACACAAACCAGCAGAACCACGATCGACAAGGCGATGTTGAAGGTGAATAGCACGTCGAGCAGGAACGGCGGAATCGGCAACATCATCATTGCCAGCATCACCAGCAGCAACAGCGGCACACCCAGATTCCCCCGACCTAAGCCGGCCAGGTTGTTACGGGCACTGTTGATTAACTGAGAGCGATCCACCGGTATTCCTCGTCTAGCTCAAGCAAAACTTTGACGCGTTTGACGCGCGCAGCGCTGCCTTTGCAAGAAGCCTTCCAACTTTGCGATTTAACGACGATGGTGAACCTGCGATATCTGAAAACAATTTTCAGATCCTTCCGACATACACCTGCGATTCTATTTGCTAGCGTCCCTTCCCCTTCGAGCCTGATACAGGCTATTTGCACCAACGGATTGTGCTTTAAGGAAGAGCCAGATGTTTGCAGCCACTGAAAACCTGCCCGTCCAGCCGCCCTCCCTGTCAACCGGCAATCAGCCGAGCGCCAGTTACTTACTGGTAGATGGTGTGATGTTGCCAAAGGCCCTGGCCACCTTGTGGAGAGTGGAAGGCATTACAGAAATCGTCCCTATCTACCAGGGTACCCGCTGGGACAGCTGCAAAGATCTGGGGCCCATACTGGCCAGGATAGAGCCCGAGATGGCCACCCCTGAGGAGGTACTGACGCACATCCCCGACTGGCCAAACTGTGCCAGCGTGCTGTACAGCGACGCACCGTCTGTTGCGCTGTGCGGTCACCTGCGGTCCTTTATCGCTCCGCCCACCGACAACGGCGTCGCCGCTTTGCTGCGCTTTGGCGATCCATTGGTGACTCGCTACTGGCTTGGCAGTTACCCCGAGGCACAACTGAATGCCGTCCTGGGCCCAATAGCGGCCTGGCACGTGCCCGAGCCTCCCCACACCTGGATGTCCGACGAGCCGTCGCGCTGGCTTAGCTTTACGCATGCTTCAGCACAAACAACGGCGTGCGGCACACACCGTCACCTCGGCCAAAGCCAATTCGATGCGCTGGACCAGGCATGGCGATGGCGGTTCATGGAACAGCTGCACGCCTTCTTGCAACAAACCTACCCCCGTCACCTGGCCCGACTGCAAAGCCACACCCTCACGGAGTGGTTCGACCGCCGCCTTGATGAAGCCGATCAGTGGGGGCTGGCTAGCGCTCGTTGCCAAGCAATCTGGGTCGAGTACAGCTTGCGCTGGGGCGAAGGTTTTATCCAACTCCGCGACTCGCCTTACCAGCACTGGCTAACCGCAACGCCCAACGCACCACAACTGTCCCCGGAGCAACGTATCGAGCAAATGGATGCCGACTGCCTAGATATTGAACTCGCCAAGGAAGCGTTATGAAATTCCATACAACTCCAGCCCAATGGCGCCAAGCCTACCGCAATCAATTGTTTGATCATGGCACATCAATCGGGCAATGCGGCTTGAGAGCAAAGGAGGTTGCCCTGTTCCCGGTACGCTATGCCCTTGACGAGTCGCCCGCAAAGGGCAGCAACCAAGGGCCGAACCCACTACCGAAGAACTGGTCGGGCGCGCCGCCCGAACTTCAGACCCGCAGCTACACCTTGCGCCAACTGCGCGACGGCTGGCTCTATGTGTTGAGCAGCGAAGACAGCGCCTTCCATGAATACCGGGTCCAGGGCAATCAATTTACCCGTCACCCTTGGACCAGCACCGAGCGACACCAGGATGTGCGCAACAATCCCGGCACAACGCAGCCTTATCTACTTTATCCGCGCGGTAGCCGACTACGTATCGCCTACTCCCCCGTACAGTGGACCTGGCACCTCTGCGAGCTGATGAACGACACTGCCGGCGCACAGTCGCCCTGGCTGCGCCACGTCGACTTGCCGGCCTATTGCAACAGCGGCGAACTCGAACATGGCGCGCCACTCACTGAACTGGGCAACAGCGTGGCGGACATCCTGGTCCACGGCGCATCCATCCCGGACTTCACCAGCACCCTTTTGCCGACCACCGTGACAGAGCCAGGCGCGCCCTACAAAGCCGCCTTTGAAGAATGCCTGGTGCGCGGGCATGTACCAGAACAGGACACGGCGTTACTCGTAGCCCTCGACGACCCTCTGGCGCTGATCGACGACCTCAACATGAACCTGAGCGGACGGCTGCTGGAACAAAGCCAGTTCGAGGCGCTGCATGAGCAGCCCCTGCAAAGCGCCTTGGCAGTGCAGCAACTCTGTGGTGTCGACGCCGATGCGTTTATTCCCCAGCCCCTCGAAGATCCCGCCCAACGCCGGGACTACACCGACGATCTTTACGGCTTGTTGCGCGTTAACGATGAAATCGAGCAGGCAAAGAGTTTGCAACTGCCTGAAGATCAGGTCATGGCGGGCATCGCCGGGGCCAAAGTGCTGGGCGACGCCGAGAGCAGATTCCAGGCCAAGTGGGGACACCTGCCAGACCGGGACACGTGGCGAGCGGTGCTTGCCGAATGGAATGCCAAACGCCTGTGGCGCCAAGATGTTCGCTATGCCCAGATGCAGCAGTACCTGGGCCAGACCACCCTGCAGGCGCAGCAACTGCAGGCCCACTGCCAACGCAGCGAAGGCGACCTGCTGAGTTGGGTAAATCGCCTCGGCAACAGCGCCGAAGCGTTGTACCACGACAGCGGCAACGAGGACCAAGCCAGCCAACTGCTGGAAACCGCCCATGCCCTCTACATCAACCTGGGTAACGGTGAAGGGGGCCAGCGATGGCTCAGCGAGCAAGCCAAGGCGCCGAACACTCTGCTGGGCCTGGCGCTGTTCAACTTCAACCCGGAAGTAGCCGTCCTGATCAAACAGGTGTCGTACAACTTCAGCACCACCGGACACCTTGAAGACCAGGCTCGCGAAGGCGATGGCAGCATGCCGCCGCTGAACCTCAGGCAGCCGGGTGACGCCACAAGCACCGCCTCGCGCCTCAACGAAATTAAAGGCGTGCTCGATTTGGAGGCGGTCAAAAACAGTGAGCTTTATCGCAGCATGAGCAGCGTCGGTAAACAGGCGCTACACACCCTGACCAAGGTGGCGAACGACCAGGCCATGAACGCCTGGCACGGCCTTAGCAGCTTGTTGCTACCATCCCTGAAGGGCCATGACGTGCTGGCGCTCGCCGCCACCCAAGTGCTAATCTCCAGCGAAATTGCCACCCACACCCAGTTGGTCTTCAACCCCGTGTACCCAGACCTGCTGCAGACTTGGCTTGGGCACGTCAGGGCATTGCAAGGCAAGATCGCCGGCGCAGCGCAGGTGTTGCAACGCCCCGGCCATCCTTATGACCAACGCGCCGCGCGCATCGCCTTGCACCAGCTTGAGGCGCAGATGCAGACGCTGCTGTTGCACAAGCCGAACCAGATCACCGCCCTGGCGACTGGCAACACTACCCGCTTGCATGTTAACCGGCAAACAATCCTCGGCTGGCTCACTGACCTGGGCCGCAACGAGGTTTTGGCCCAAAGGCACCTGCGGCAAACGGGCAGCCGACAGCATCAACCCCATAACGAAGCCTGGGCCAACCAGTACCTTGGCCAGGCTCTGCCTGTGCTGCTGGTGGGTTTGAACCTGTGGAATTTCTTCAACACTACCCAGCAGGCGCAGAACAATGGCCGCTTCAGCGCTGATGAATGGCGAAAGATAGGTTCCAGCGCTGCGTATACGGCTAATGCGCTCGTCGCGCTGTGGGTGATTCCGGGGTGGCATCAGGCGGGGAAGATGTTTGCGCCACTTGGTCGGGAAACGGCGAAAGTTGCGGAAGCGGGATACCACGCCTGGAAAGCTGCTATGGCCACAGCCGCCAAACTCGGAGATAGCGCCACCGCCGCCACCGCGGAGGAGTTTGCGACGTTTTCCAAACGTCTGATTTTGCGAACGGTTACGTGGGCGACGCTGGGGGCGATTGCGGCCGGGCTTGAGGCCTGGCAACTTTCGATCGATGAAAGGAACGCTACCAGCGAAGAGGAAACAAACGCCCTTAGTTGGAAGCGCCAAATTGTGATCGGGATGGCGATTACCGCCGCCACGCAGACCATCGGTGCCTTCCTCGGCTATTGGTTCAGTTTCACCTGGGTCATGTCAACCCCCATCACCATCCTGCTGACCGTGCTTGGGATTGCCTACTTCCTGAGCTCCATACTGGCCAATATGTACAAGCGCGAAGGGCTGCGCCTCTGGCTCCATCGCTGCAGTTGGGGGCTCGCCCCTGAGCCCGCCTGGGCCGGTAACAATGGGCACAAAGCTCAAATGAACGCGCTACTGGAAACGCTGCAACGGCCAAGCGTCCTGGGCAAATCGGTTTTGGCCGGTTACGGCACCCCGCGCTGGTCAGGCTTCTGGCTGCAGATTCAACTACCACACACACTCGCCGGACGCGAAACGCACTTGCAGCCGGCAATAATCGACACGTACTACTCTATCGACGACCGGTTACGCGTCACTCATTCAAGTTTTTATGAGCAGTTCCTCATTGGCTCATGGATCGATCCAAAACTACTCGGCCAATTACCGAACAGGCCAGGCAGCACGATCAACCCCGCCGATTACACCTACGCAGCAACGGATCAACATCGCCTCTGGCAAGTGTGGATCGAAACACCGCAATCCTACCCCGTGCTGGAGCTCGAAGTGAGCTATCCCTTCGGCATTCTCCAACGTAACGACGGCCGCGGTTATATGTTCCGTATCGCCCTGACCGGCCTGAGCAACGAGGCGGACAGGGAAAACAACGCCTTCAGTGGTGAGTTGAACAACGACATCGTACTGACCATTCAAAGCACTCAGTGGGTGTCATTAACCGTACCTCACCACCAAACCGGGGAAGAGTAGGGTGTTCAACTTTATCAAGCCACCAAACCTGCCGCCGCAGCTCACGTGGGAATATGCCCATGAACCCGAGCTGATGGCGTGGACGATTCGCGCTCGCAATTACTTCACCCTACCGGCAAACCTCATGTTTGCATTCTTCTCCATAGTAGTACTGTTTCCCTCCTATGACTTCTACACAAGCTATAGCCCATTAAATGGAATTATTTTCTACATAATCATGATGGCAGCAGTCACGTCCATGACTCATCAGCGCGTAAAAGTCGCCTACCGCTTTACTGTTTCGGGAATTGAATATTGCAAATGGAAAGAGTTTCCCGAGTGGATGCTGACGTTCTTAAAGTGGTTCACAGGCATTGCCATGGTTTTCTGTATCAGCATTGCCCTCAACGACCCGAGCATGTCTATTATTGCACTGATCGGGCCCGGCGCTATGGGTTTAACGTACTTTTCACTAGCAAACTCCAAAAGCTTTCGAGAAATGCAAACTCAATACCACCATTACTTTCTAAAGTGGGAAGAGCTCACCCAGGCGACCATTGCATCTAACCGAGAAGTGGTGGATGTAAAGTACAGCATCCCTAAAGTAGACGGGGTTTACATCATGGACTGGCATCTCAATATTTTCTGTAAACGCCACAAAAAAAACCAAGTCGCCGATTTCATCAAACCGCACCTTTCCCCAGGGGTGCCTTGCATTACCGCCAAGCTTAATTCGCTATTGACTACCGACTGACTAGGTGCCCGGATGCCGGATAGTCTCCCCTGCCCTGTTAAAGGGTCATTCGTGCTGAAGATCCGGCGGTATCGGCAGGTCGTCATTAAGCGGCTCCGGCGGCTTGCCCTTGCCGGCCCGGTACTGACGAATCTGGAAGACATAGGCCAGCACCTGGGCTACTGCCAGGTACAGTCCGGCCGGAATCTCCTCTTCAAGCTCCGTGGAGTAGTAGATCGAACGCGCCAGCGCCGGGGATTCAAGTACCTGAATCTTGTGTTCATTGCCAATTTCACGAATTTTCAAGGCAATGAAGTCAACCCCCTTGGCCAACAGCAGCGGCGCAGCGCCTTTCTCCGGGTCGTACTTGAGCGCAACGGCATAGTGCGTCGGGTTGGTAATGATCACATCAGCGTCGGGGATCGCCGCCATCATCCGCCGCTGCGACGCTTCACGCTGCAACTGCCGGATGCGCTGCTTGACCTCAGGTTTACCTTCGCTGTCTTTGTATTCGTCGCGCACTTCCTGCTTGGTCATCAACATCTTTTTGTGCGTCTGCCACAACTGAATCGGCACGTCCGCCGCGGCAATCAGCAGCAAGCCTGCCGCCATCCAGAGCGCACTCCAACCGACCACCTGAACGCAGTGGATGATGGCCTGATCCAACGGCTCATTGGCAATTGCCAGCAGGTCGTCACGGTCTGCCGAAAGCACAACCAGGGCAATAATCAGGATCACGAAGAACTTGGCCAGCGCCTTGAGCAACTCGGACAGCGCATTGACCGAGAACATCCGCTTGATCCCGGCGAACGGGTTCATGCGACTGAACTTGGGCTGCAGCAGACTGCCGGAGAACAGAAAACCACCCAGGGCCACCGGCCCGATGATTGAGGCCACCAGCAACACCAGCAATACCGGCTGGATTGTGAGCAGCGCAGATTTACCTGCCGCCATGAGAAAAATCCCCATGAAGCGCTCATCCGTGATCACTTCGCGCGACAGCATAAAGTTGCTGCGCATCAACTCCATCAAGGCTTGGGCCATGCCACCACCGAAGGCCAACAGCGCGCCAGCACCGGCCAGGGTCACCGCCACCGTGTTGAGCTCTTTGGAGCGCGCAATCTCGCCCTTTTCCCGCGCGTCTTTTTTGCGCTTGTCGGTGGGGTCTTCTGTTTTGTCCTGACCGCTTTCGCTCTCTGCCATGCTCAGCGCGCCCGTGCCAGTTCACGCATCCACTGCAAGGCCTCGGAGGCCAGTAGATGGTAATGAGGAAGAAGGTCAGCCAACGTGATCCAGAAAATACCAAGCCCCAGCACCAGCGTCAGCGGGAAGCCAATGGAAAAGATGTTCAACTGCGGCGCCGCACGCGTCATGACGCCAAAAGCGATGTTGACCACCAACAACGCAGTGATCGCCGGCAACACCAACAGCAGCGCCGCGCCGAGCACCCAGCTCAACCGCCCGGCAAGGTCCCAGAAGTGATTGACCAGCAAGCCACTGCCCACCGGCAGCGTGGTAAAGCTTTCAGTCAGCACTTCAAACACCACCAGATGACCGTTGAATGCCAGAAACAGCAAGGTCACCAGCATGGTCAGGAACTGGCCGATCACGGCGACGTTGACACCATTGGCCGGGTCGACCATAGAGGCGAATGCCATCCCCATCTGGATCGCGACGATCTGTCCGGCAATCACAAATACCTGAAAGAACAACTGCAGCGACAGGCCAAACAGCGCACCGATAATGATCTGCTCAGCAATCAGCAGCAGCGCACTGAGATCCAGCGCATGAACCGCTGGCATCGGCGGCAACCCGGGCACTATCACGACGGTGATTGCCAGGGCGAAATACAGGCGAATACGTGCGGGCACCAGGGTGGTACCGAACACCGGCATGGTCATCAACACGGCGGTCACGCGAAACAGCGGCAGGATAAAACTGGCCACCCAGGTGCTGATCTGCGCATCGGTCAGCTCAAGCATGCACAGGTCAGCCGATCAGCTGTGGAATACTGCCGTACAACGACAGGATGTATTCCATGAACTTCTGCACCAGCCACGGCCCCGCCACAATCAGCGTCACCAGCATGACCAACAGTCGCGGCAAGAAGCTCAGCGTCTGTTCGTTGATCTGGGTCGCGGCCTGGAACATCGCCACCATCAAGCCCACCAGCAGGCTCGGCACCACCAGTACAGCAACAATCAGTGTGGTCAGCCACAGCGCGTCACGAAACAGGTCAAGGGCGACTTCCGGGGTCATGTGTCTTTCTCCTAGAGGCGCTAGACGCCGCCGAAACTGCCGGCCAGAGTGCCCATGATCAATGCCCAGCCATCGACCAGCACAAACAGCATGATCTTGAACGGCAACGAAATGATCAGTGGCGAAAGCATCATCATACCCATGGCCATCAGCACACTGGCGACCACCAGGTCGATGATCAGGAATGGAATGAAGATCATGAAGCCGATCTGGAACGCCGTTTTCAGCTCCGAGGTGACGAAGGCTGGCACCAGAATGGTCAGCGGCGCCTGATCGGGACTGGCGATGTCGGTACGCTTGGACAGGCGCATGAACAAGTCGAGATCACTCTGGCGGGTCTGCGCCAGCATGAAATCCTTGAGCGGCACCTGGGCCTTGGCGATGGCTTCCTGGGCGACCATTTGTTCGTTCAGGTAAGGCTGCAAGGCGTCCTTGTTCACCCGATCGAACACCGGCGCCATGATGAACATGGTCAGAAACAACGCCATGCCCGTGAGGATCTGGTTCGACGGTGTCTGCTGCAGGCCCAGCGCCTGGCGCAGGATAGAGAAGACGATAATGATACGGGTGAAGCTGGTCATCAGAATGACGAAGGCCGGAATGAAGCTCAGCGCAGTCATGATCAGCAGGATCTGCAGGCTGACCGAATACTCCTGCTGGCCGTCCGTACCGCTGGACAAGGTGATGGCCGGGATCGACAACGGATCGGCGGCCAAAGCCAGCGGCGCTGCCAACAGCAACAGCAGCGTCAACATCATGCGCAGTGCGCCCATCACGACTTACCCTTCTGATCCTTGCCCATCAGTTCCAGCAGGCGCTGAGCGAATTCCGGTGTGGCCTGCCGCGCACTGACCGGCACATCAACCGGCTCAGCGAGCACGTGCAACGCCTCAATACTGCCGGGTGAGTGACCGATCAGGATCTGTTCCTTGCCGACTTGAATCAGCAGCAGACGATCCCGAGGTCCCAATGTACGACTGCCCAGTATTTCGATGACCTGGCCGCCACCCGGCGCCGCGTTCTGTACCCGCCGCAACAACCAGGCGAGCAGAAAGATCAGCCCCAGCACCAGCAGCAACCCGAGCACCAACTGAGTCAGCTGGCCGACAGCACTGCCACCACTGCCCGGCGCCACCACAGCAGCAGCCGGTTGCGCGGCGGCCAGTGCCACGTCCGCATACAGGGCAGCGGTCGCGGCCAGGCCGCGGTACAGACGCTTGCTCACTTAGCGCAGCTTCTTGATGCGTTCGCTTGGGCTGATCACGTCAGTCAGGCGAATGCCAAACTTTTCGTTGACCACGACCACTTCGCCGTGAGCGATCAGGGTGCCGTTGACCAGCACGTCCAACGGTTCACCGGCCAGGCGATCGAGCTCGATCACCGAGCCCTGGTTGAGCTGCAACAGGTTACGGATGTTGATCTCGGTGCTGCCCACTTCCATGGAAATGCTCACTGGGATGTCCAGGATCACATCCAGGTTCGGGCCGTCGAGCGTGACTTGCTCGTTGCTGCGCGGCGAGCTGCCGAACTCTTCCATGGGCAGGCGATTGGACCCGCCCCCAGCGCCAACGTCTGCCGCCAGCAAAGCGTCAATGTCAGCCTGACCAGCGTCGCCAGTTTCTTCCAGGGCAGCCGCCCACTCATCGGCCAGCGCTTGCTCTTGCGGTGAGGTGATGTCGTTTTCGTTAGCCATTTTGTCCTCGACGGGCAATCAATTCGGGAGTTGGAACAATCGACACCGCTTAGCGGCGCTCGATCGGATCGATAATCTGCAGGGCCAGGGTGCCTTTGTGCGAACCCAGCTTGGCCTTGAACGACGGCACGCCGTTGGCCCGCAGGATCAGCTCATCCGGCAGCTCGACCGGTATCACATCGCCCGGCTGCATGTGCAGGATGTCGCGCAACTTCAACTGACGCCGGGCAACCGTGGCACTCAGTGGCACGCTGACATCCAGTACGTCTTCACGCAGGGCCTTGATCCAGCGTTCATCCTGGTCGTCCAGGTCAGACTGGAAGCCGGCATCGAGCATTTCGCGCACCGGCTCGATCATCGAGTACGGCATCGTCACGTGCAGGTCACCGCCACCGCCATCGAGCTCGATGTGGAACGTCGACACCACCACGGCCTCACTTGGCCCGACAATGTTGGCCATGGCCGGGTTGACCTCGGAGTTTATGTACTCGAAGTTGACCGGCATGATCGCCTGCCAGGCTTCCTTGAGGTCGACGAAAGCCTGGTCCAGGACCATGCGCACTACGCGCAGCTCGGTCGGGGTGAACTCACGCCCTTCGATCTTGGCGTGACGACCGTCGCCACCAAAGAAGTTATCCACCAACTTGAACACCAGCTTGGCGTCGAGAATGAACAGCGACGTACCACGCAACGGTTTGATCTTGACCAGATTGAGGCTGGTCGGTACGTACAACGAATGCACGTACTCACCGAACTTCATTACCTGCACACCGCCGACCGCCACGTCGGCAGAGCGACGCAACAGGTTGAACATGCTGATACGGGTGTAACGGGCAAAGCGCTCGTTGATCATTTCCAGGGTCGGCATACGTCCGCGAACGATGCGATCCTGACTGGTCAAGTCATAGCTTTTGACGCTGCCCGGCTCGGCGTTGGTCTCGGTTTGTACCAGCCCATCGTCGACACCGTGCAACAGGGCATCGATTTCATCCTGGGACAGCAGGTCCTGCACGGCCATCGGTGGCTCCTACTGCAATACGAAATTGGTGAACAGCAACTGGTCGATGACCGGCTTGCCGACTTCCTTCTGGGCGACTTCCTGCACGCTGGCGGTGGCCTTCTGGCGCAACATTTCCTGGCCAACAGGGCTTGCCAGGGTGTCGAAACCCTGCCCCGAGAACAGCATTACCAAGTTGTTGCGGATCACCGGCATGTGCACCTTCAATTTATCCAGCGCCGCCTGGTCACGCCCCTGCAAAGTGATGCTCACCTGCATGTAGCGCTGACGACCGTTCTGGTTGAAGTTGACCACGAAGGCCGGGGCCAGTGGCTCATAGATCGCCGCAGGTTTGAGGTTGCCGGTCTGGGCTGTGTCTGCAGCCGGCTGGTCCGCAGACTTGTGCAGGACAAACCAGGTGGCCCCCACCGACAGGCCGATGGCCAGCAACAATGCCAGCACTAGCAGCAGGATCAGTTTGAGTTTGCCTTTAGCGGCGGGGTCTTTCTCTGCGTCGCTCTTCGCCATGCCAATATTCCGTCATTCATCGGAGAATTCAGTCACATGGCGTGGGTTGAGCAAGTGTTATGCCAACCTCGCTTGTCGTATCAGGCCCCTTGCGGAATGTGCGATGGGCAAGGCCGATCAGGCGTAGTAATCCACCGCACTCGAGCCAATCACGCTCTGCTGCTCGACAGGCACAGAGCTGGAGGCGAGTTCGCCCCCCTCGCCCCCCTCATTGCGCCGCGCAGCGACGCCGCTCAGTCGCGGTGAATCAGGATTGTCCTGTTGTTGCTGCTGGCCACGCGACTGATCAGCGACGTTGACATCCGGCTGGCCGAGCCCTTGCTGAGCGAACATCTCTTTGAGGCGGTGGACCTGGTTTTCCAGCGCTTCACGCACGCCGACATGGCCACTGGTGAAGGTAATCTGCGCCTGTTGCTCAGGCGCCAGGTTGACGCGAATATCCAATCGACCCAATTCTGCCGGCTCCAACTGGATGTCAGCCGACTTCAAACTCTGGCTGGACAGATACATCACCCGATTGACCAGGCCTTCAGTCCAACCGCCCTGGTTCATCGCCAGCGGCTGATGCAACGGTGCCGGGGCGACCGGCACCGCGTTGGCGGTTTTTGCCGTGGCCGCCTGGGTCAGGGTGCTCAAGCGCTCAGCAAAGTTATCCACACGCGTGTCACTGGCGGCACTCTTGAGGTCTTTGAGGCCATCATCCAGTAATCCGCTGAAGGCTTTCTCACCCCCCTCGCCCAATTCGGCATCAGCACCGGGTTTATCGAGCAGCGCCGCCAGGGTATTGACGGCCGGCTGGGCAGACGCCGCTTCAGGCTGAGCTGTCGTCGGTTTGCTGGCAGCATGCGCCGAGGTGGTTCCCTGGGCTTGCGCGCTCTGCTCCAAGGCCATGCGCAAGGCGGGGAGATCGGCCAGCGGGTCCGCCTCTGGATCGAACTCAGGCGCCGGCGCAACTGCTGGCGCCGCCTGGGCCTGCAGTTGCGCCGCCTGGACCACCGGCGCCACGGCTTCGGCCTGGGCCTGAATCAACTGTGCGCCCGGCTGGGCATCGGTCACTTGCCCTGCCACCAGGTTAGGATCGAGCAGCGCCGGATCCGCGGCGCCATCCACGAGCGTGCCGTCCTGCCCCTCAGGCAAGGCCTTGCCGCTATCGGCAAGCTTCGACTGCTCGGCGGCATCGTCCCTGCCATCGACAGCGTCTTTGCTGGCCGCGGCACTTTTGCCGTGTTTTAGCGTGTCGGCGGTGCTCGGCGACTTATCCCGGGACTGCTGTGCGTACACACTGGAAAAGCCCGAGGCCTTGTCGCCCGCCGCCTGCAGCGGCTTGTCCAACTGATTGACGGTCGCGCGCGACGGTTTTGTCGCGGCACCGACTTGCAGCAATGGATTGGAAGCGACAGGCATGTGGGCATCTCCACGACAGAGGTCTTGAACAGTAGTTAGCGAAGATTCTGCAAGAGTCGCGCCAAATTACCGTGAAAGCGCTCAACCAATCGAAACCCGTTGGCGCTCAGCACCGTACAACTGGCGAACAGCCGCGTACTCGCGATCAATCTGATTGATCAGATCCTCGATATCGTTCAACGGGGGCTGCTTGACGCGCTCCTCCAATTGCCGACACAGTTCGGCCAGGGCTTTGGCGCCCATGTTGCTGCTGCTGCCCTTGAAGCTATGTGCGGCATAGCCGAGCGCTTCAGGACTGGTCGCTTGATGCAACTGGCTGAGTCGAATTTCGGAGTCTTTGAGAAAGGTGTCGAGCAACGTCAGGTAGTCATCTTCCATGACCTCCTGAAGGCCGCTTAACACCTCGTGATCGATATGAATATAGGACACTTGCTCACTCCTTGATCAAGTTGGATTATGCCAGAGCCTCCCAGGCAAACTCCACGCATACGCGGCGCCCCTCGTCAGCCCATTCGGCCCGCCGGCTCAGCCGCCGTATCAGGTTCAAACCGCGTCCAAACAAACCCTGCTCGACCAGTGGACGCGCCAGTACAGTACACACATCGAAGCCCTTGCCGCTATCTTCGAGGTCAATGATCAGACGCCCGCCCGCGCCGTGAGGTTCAACCCGTAAACCAATTCGAATATAGCCGCTGCACAGCGCCTGCAGGCGTTCGCTGCGTTGACGATAGTATTCGCCAAAACCCTGGGCATCACGCTTGAGCCCGGAATCAAGCGCCAACACCCCATGCTCCAAGGCATTGGAATACAGCTCGGTCAAAACGCAATACAGCGCCCCGCTCTGCGCCCGTAAACCATGCACCTCCTGCAATAGCTGCAGCAAGTACGGCAATGGATTGAAATGCTTTAGTGTCTCGGCACGAAACTCAAATTGCAGCGACCAATCCAGCGGCGTGGACTGGCCACTGTCGGAATAGATCACTGGCACCGGCGACAAGGCCTCCGGCTCGACAAGCGTAATCTGCAGCAGACTCACATCATCACGGTAACGCCCACCAAATGCCTCCAGCGCTTGCTGCACTTCCTCGAACAACAACTCTGGCTGGCTATTGGCGCTGAGCACCCGGCGCAGCCGTTCGACCCCGAACAACTGGTCGCTCTCGTCACTGGTGTCGACCACGCCGTCAGACAGCAGCAACAAACGCTCCTCCAACGCCATGGGCAAGACTTCGGTAGCATCGTCGAAGCGCTCGGGCGCCAGCACACCCAAGGGCAAGTGCCGGGACACCAACGGCAAAGGCTCAGCACCGCCAGCTGCCAGCAGATAACCATCCGGCATGCCACCATTCCAGACCTCGACCATGCGCCGCTGAAAACTCAGGTTGAGCATCAGCGCGCAGCAAAACATGTCCACAGGCAGGATGCGTTTGAGCTTGGCGTTCATCTCGCGCAGGGTTTCAGCCAGGCCATAGCCCTTGGCGGTCATCCCGTAAAAAACCTCCGCCAGCGGCATCGCCCCCACCGCCGCAGGCAAGCCATGCCCGGTGAAGTCACCGAGCAATACATGCATATCTCCGGACGGGGTGAACGCCGCCAGCAACAAGTCGCCATTGAACAACGCATAGGGCGATTGCAGGTAGCGGATATTAGCTGCGCTCAGGCAACCGGCATGGGCCACCTTATCGAACACCGCCTTGGCCACCCTTTGCTCGTTGAGCAGGTGGTGGTGGTGACGAGTGATTTGATCACGCTGCTCCAAGACCGTGGCCTGCAGCCGGCGCAAGCGATCCATGGCATTGATTTTTGCGGCCAGGATCACAGGGCTATAGGGTTTTGCCAGAAAGTCGTCGCCCCCAGCCTCAAGGCAGCGCACCAACGCTTGCTCTTCACTGAGTGAGGTCAAGAAAATGATTGGCACCAGCGCCTCACCGGCCAACGCCTTGATTTGCCGCGCCGCCTCAAAGCCGTCCATTACCGGCATGAGCGCATCGAGCAAAACGATTTGCGGACGGCGCTCAGCAAACAACGCGACCGCCTGCTCACCGTTTTCAGCGGTGAGCACCGCATGGCCTTGGTTGCTGACGATGCGCGCCAGTAGCAAACGGTCCGCCGCACCGTCTTCGGCGATGAGCACGGTCAGGCCTGACCCAGGCATGGCCTGGCTCAACTGATATCGAACAGTTTGTCGAAATTGGAGATGGCAAGAATCTTGCGCACATCCGAACTGGTGTTGACTACACGGATATCCGCGTCATCCCCACCGACATGATCACGCAGCATCAGCAGCATGCCTAGCGCCGAACTGTCGAGGTAAGTGGCGTCCTTGAGATCGACCACCACCAACGTGGGTTGCTGGCACTCATAGGCCGCACGAAATTCCAGATGCTTGCCAAAGTCAAAACGCCCCTTGACCCTGATCGTCAATTTCCCCCCATCCTGGGAGCACACAGATTCAACTGCCATGTTGGCGATTCCTTCGATTACGACGAGTGCAGACACCTACAAGGTTTAGCAGCCTGGGCACCTGGCGGCAACCCTTGGCCGCTAGCGTCGGGATCAGTAGCGATCATGACGCGGGAGGCGCTGGGACAACTCGTCGAGCAGTTTTTGCTCACGCTTGTCTTCGATCAACCGCGCCTCATCGATATAGCGCTGCACCAGCTTGCGCAAGCCCTCAACCCGGGCATAGGCCTGCTGCCAGGTACCGCGGGCATTGTTGAGGTTGTTCTGATGCCAAGCCAGGCTCTGGCGCTGCTGGGTCATGGCGCTTTCCAGCTGGCCGAGAAAACGCTGGTAATTGACCAGCCAGCTGCCGGACACACCCTGCCCGCCGCGATCAATCCACTGCAACTGGTAGTCTTCGCGAAAGCGATCGAGCTCGGCAAGCTTGGCCTGCGCCATGTTCACCTGCTGCTGGAACTGCCCCAGGCGCTGAGCCGCCTGGCGCTCGGCATTCTCGGCCATTTCCACCACCGGCGTCAGACGCGCCGCACGACTGGGCTGGGCCATGGCCTATCAGCCGCCTGCGTCGGATTTTGGCTGGGCGAACACGCTGGCCAAGTGCTCACGACTCTGCTGCATGCCAACATTATCATTCAAGCCCTGACGCAGGAAGTGCACCAGTTTTGGCTGCAAGGCAATCGCCAGGTCAGTCTCGGCATCACCACCGGCCACATAAGCGCCGACACTGATCAAGTCTCGACTCTGCGACAGTCGCGACCACAGTTGCTTGAACTGCTGGGCCTCGCGCATCTGCTCCGGGCTGACCACCTGGGGCATGACCCGGCTGATCGAGGCCTCGATGTCGATGGCCGGATAGTGACCTTCTTCGGCCAGGCGTCGAGACAGTACGATATGCCCATCCAATACCCCCCGCGCCGAGTCAGCGATCGGGTCCTGCTGGTCATCGCCTTCAGACAGGACGGTATAAAACGCGGTAATCGAGCCACCACCCGCCTCGCCATTACCGGCACGCTCCACCAGCTTAGGCAGCTTGGCAAACACCGACGGCGGATAGCCCTTGGTGGCCGGCGGCTCGCCGATGGCCAGGGCGATTTCCCGCTGGGCCTGGGCGAAACGGGTCAGTGAATCCATCAGCAACAGGACATTCTTGCCCTTGTCGCGGAAATACTCGGCAATCCGCGTGCAGTACATTGCGGCGCGCAGACGCATCAACGGTGCATCGTCAGCCGGGGAAGCAACGACCACCGAACGCTTGAGGCCTTCAGTGCCAAGAATATGCTCGATGAACTCTTTGACCTCACGACCCCGCTCACCGATCAGGCCGACGACGATGATGTCGGCCTCAGTGAAGCGCGTCATCATGCCCAGCAGCACACTCTTACCCACGCCGGTACCGGCGAACAGACCCAGACGCTGCCCACGCCCTACAGTCAACAAGCCGTTAATGCTACGGATACCAACGTCCAATGGCTGACTGATCGGGTCGCGATTGAGTGGATTGATAGTCGGGCCATCCATCGGCACCCAGTCTTCTGCCTTCATCCCGCCCTTGCCATCCAGTGCTCGTCCGGCACCGTCCAGGACTCGCCCGAGCATACTCATGCCCATCGGCAAGCGGCCGTTATCCGCCAGCGGCACTACCCGTGCGCCCGGGGCAATGCCGGCAACACTGCCGACCGGCATGAGAAACACTTTGCTGCCGGCGAAACCCATGACCTCCGCCTCGACCCGCACCGGATGGTAACTGTCGTCATTGATCACCACGCAGCGGCTGCCGATCGCGGCACGCAGGCCTTCAGCCTCCAGGGTCAGGCCGACCATACGCAGCAGGCGCCCCTCGACTACCGGCTGGGTCGGTAGTTTGACGGTATCGGCGTAAGTACCCAGACGTTTAGCGAAGCTGGTGCGTTCAAGGCGCATCGGTACTGCCCAGATCGACTGCCAGGTCGGGCGCGGCCGGGTGCAGCCCCTGATCGTGCAACTGATCGAACAGCTGCACCAAGGCCTTTTCGATCCGGGTTTCCATGGTCGCGTCGATACGGCTGTGGTCGGTCTCGATGCGGCAACCGCCCGGCAGCAGCGCCTCATCTTCAAGCAGTTTCCAACGCTCTTCGTGACGCTCACGCAAGGCTTTGGCATGCTCGAAGTCTTGCGGGTTGATATGAATCCGGATGTTGTCTGCGCCCATTGGCAGCAGCTTCAGGGCTTCGCGCAGAACCTGGCTGATTTGACTGGAATCGCGGCGCAGTTCGCGGCCGATGACTTCCTTGGTCATATGCGCAACCAGGCTGACCAGGGCTTTTTCGATCTGGCTGTCCTGCTCGGCAATCGGCTCCAACAGGTTGCCCATCAGTTGCTCAAGGCTGGCCAATTTGGCCGTCAGGGCGACTTCGGCCTCTTGCCGGACCTTGAGCTGAGTGCTGTGGAAGCCCTCGCGCTCACCGGTGGCAAAGCCCTCGTTGTAGGCTTCCTGGCGAATGCTTTCGAGCTCTTCGAGGGTCAGCGGCTGGACTTCTTCGAGGGGTACTTCCTCGATTTCTTCCTGAACCACTTCTGGCTCGGGTTCAGGCTCGGGTTCCGGCTCTGGATCAAAGCTGGGCAACGCCCAGCGATTGAAGGCCTCGACGTCATCGGCGCGAATCAGCTCACTCAGGTGCTCGTTGGTTGACATGATTGCACGCACTCGTAAAACAGTTTTTTGGGAACCTCAGCCAGCGATGAGACCCGCTTAGATCATCTCTTCGGCGCCCTTGCCACCGAGCACGATTTCTCCGGCTTCGGCCATACGGCGGGCGATGGTGAGGATTTCCTTTTGCGCCGTCTCGACATCACTGACGCGCACCGGCCCCTTGGCCTCGAGGTCGTCGCGCAGCAGCTCGGAGGCACGCTTGGACATGTTCTTGAAGATCTTCTCTTTGACCTTCTCGTCGGCACCTTTGAGCGACACCACCAACACGTCGGAGGACACTTCGCGCAACAGCGCCTGGATGCCACGGTCATCAACATCGGCGAGGTTGTTGAAGACGAACATCAAGTCTTCGATCTGCTCGGAGAGTTCGCCGTCGATGTCGCGGATCGCATCCATCAACTGACCTTCCACGGAGCTATCGAGGAAGTTCATGATGTCGGCAGCGCGCTTGATACCACCCAAGGTGGTACGCGCCGCGTTGGAGTTGCCGGAGAACTGTTTCTCGAGGATCTGGTTGAGTTCCTTGAGTGCCGCTGGCTGCACAGTATTGAGCGAGGAAACGCGCAGGATGATGTCCAGGCGCACCTTGTGGTCAAAGTTGCCCAGTACTTCACCGGCCTGATCGGGGTCCAGGTAGGCCACGACGATGGCCTGGATCTGTGGGTGCTCGTAACGGATGACATCAGCCACGGCACGCGGCTCCATCCATTTGAGACTGTCCAGGCCGCTGGTGTTGCCCCCCAGCAGAATGCGGTCGATCAGACCGTTGGCCTTGTCCTCACCCAGCGCTTGGGTAAGCATCTTGCGGATGTAGCCGTCGGAGCCGACGCCCAGGCTGGTCTGGTCGCCGACAATCTCGACGAACTCACTCATCACCTGCTCGACCTGCTCGCGATGGACATTGCCCACCTGCGCCATGGCCACACCGACCCGCTGCACTTCCTTGGGCCCCATGTGCCGCAGCACCTGCGCAGCATCGGTTTCACCCAGGGACAAAAGCAGGATCGCGGCTTTGTCGACCCGGGTCAGTTTGGCGGTTAGGGCTCGGTTATCACTCATCGGCGTTGATCCACTCTTTCACGACCTGGGCCACACGACCCGGATCTTCGGCCACTAGGCTCTTGATTGCGTTGAGCTGCGCATCGTAGCCCTCGCTCGGGCTCGGCAACAGAATGCTTTGCGGACCACCCAGGCTCACGCGGTCGTTGGCCAACTCGCCATCCAGACCGAGCATACCGCCCAGTTCCATGTCGCCATCGGCACCGGCGTTTTGCTTGCCATGGCCGGTGATGTTGTTGAGGACCGGGCGCAGCACGCCGAACACCAGCACCAGGATGAACAGCACACCCATGACCTGCTTGATGATGTCCCAGAACCACGGCTGCGAGTAGAACGGAATTTCGGCGATCACTTCACCGCGATCCGCGGCGAACGGCACGTTGATCACGCTAACGCTGTCGCCACGGCTGGCATCGAAGCCCACCGCATCCTGAACCAGGCGGGTAAAGCGCGCCAGGTCCTCAGCGCCCCACGGAGCACGGCTGCTATCGCCTGTGGCCGGATCGATCTTGACCTGGTCATCGACCACCACGGCAACCGACAGCCGGTTCAAACGACCCTGCTGTTGGCGGGTATGGCTGATGGAGCGATCCAGCTCGAAGTTCTTGGTCGACTGCTGTCGCTTGTCGGCAGGATAAGGCGCAAGCATCGGCTGACCGGTGGCCGGGTCCATGATTTGCTGACCGTTGGCATCGAGCAGCGGCTGACCTGGCTGAACGGCAGCAGTAGCCCCCGGCGTGCCGCCGGTGGTCTGCGGCGCGGAAGCCGGGCCCGGCGGCTGGTTGCTCAGGGCGCCCGGTACACCTTGCGGCCCCATGCTGCTGGAACGCTGCTCATTGACCGACTGCTCACTGCGCAGCGCCGGTTGGTCCGGGTTGAACTGTTCGGAAGTGGACTCGACGGCACTGAAATCCACGTCGGCCGAGACTTCAGCTTTGTAGCGGTCATTACCCAGCACCGGCTGGAGGATGTTGTGCACACGCTGAGTGAGCATGCCTTCCATACGGCGGCTGTAGTCGAACTGTTTGCCGGCCATAGTCAACTCGGAGCTGGCGAGTTGCTCGGAAAGCAGATTGCCCTTCTGGTCGACCACGGTGACCTGGGACTTGTCCAGCTCCGGCACACTGGTTGCCACCAGGTTGACGATGGCCATTACCTGACCGGCTTCCAGCGCACGGCCCGGATACAGTTCGACCAGCACCGAGGCGCTCGGCCGACGCTCGTCACGGACGAACACCGAGCTTTTCGGAATCGCCAGGTGCACCCGCGCAGCTTTAACGTTATTCAGGCTGGACACAGTACGCGCCAACTCGCCTTCCAGGCCACGGCGGTAACGGGTCGCCTCCATGAACTGACTGGTACCCAGGCCTTGCTCTTTGTCGAGGATCTCGAAGCCGACATTGCCGTCGCTCGGCGCCACACCGGCAGCGGCGAGTTTCAGCCGGGCACGGGAAAGGTCATCGGCCTTGACCAGCAAGGCACCGGAATTGGGCTCGACGTTGTAGGGGATATCGGCAGCGGCCAAGGTCTCCATGACTTGCTTGGTGTCCATGCCGGCCAGGCTGCCGTACAGCGGCCGGTAGTCCGGTTGCTGCGACCAGAGCACCACGGCAAAACCGATCGCCACACTGGCAGCCAGGCCGACCAGCAGGCCCACCTGGCGCAGCATGGGCATCTGCGAGATGTTTTCCAGGAACGACATGCCGAACAACGGCGGCTTGGGCGCTGAGGCGCTGCCTTTGGCGGGCACGTTATCGACGACTGCTTCGGCCATGACTCAATCTCGCCCTTATACCGGCATCTGCATGATGTCTTGATAGGCCTGGACCAGTTTGTTGCGCACCTGGGTCAAGGCTTGAAACGATACGGAAGCCTTCTGCGAGGCAATCATCACGTCGGTCAGGTCCACGCCGCTCTTGCCAATCTCGAAGGCATTGGCCAACTGCGTGGAAGCCTGCTGGGTGTCGCTGACCTTATTGATGGCCTGCCCCAGCATGTCGGCAAAATTGCTCGAGCCGAGCTCAGGCGCGGCTGCCGCTTTGGGCATAGACATAGCGTCCATTTGCATGGCCCGCATATCCAACATCAATCGATTAAACTCAACACCTTGGCTCATGTACTTCTCTCTCCGACGGCCCGCATTTTTTTGACACTCACGCAGCGGATAGGCAGGACTTAGCAACAAAAGTGCCAGCTCTGCGTCATCGCCGTACAAAAGCGCGAATATTCAACCCTTCAACTGGCGTACAGACTGGCCTCGACGTCCATTCCGGCATCACGCATCTGCGCCAACTTGTAACGCAGGGTCCGTGGGCTGATACCCAGACGCTCGGCCGCCTCTTTGCGGCGCCCGCGCTCGGCGCGCAGGGTATCGATGATCATCTGAAACTCGTGGCGGCGCATGTCATCACCCAGGCCACCCAGCGCCTCGCCCTCCGACGATGGCGGCGGCGCTGGCACCGGCGCACTGGTGAACATCGGCATAGCGCCCGCCAGACAAAAATCTGCCGCCTCGATCACCCCGCCCTGCTGCAGGATCAAGGCTCGCTGAATGGCGTTATCCAGCTCACGCACATTGCCCGGCCAGGCATACCCTTGCAGGCAAGCCTTGGCGTCAAGCGACAGGCGCACCGGTGCATGCTTCATTTTATTGACGTGGCGAGCCAGCAAGCGCTCAGCCAACGGCAGAATATCGGCGCTGCGTTCGCGCAGCGGTCGCCAGGCCAAAGGGAACACCGACAGACGATAAAACAGGTCTTCCCGGAAACGCCCGGCCGCCACCTCACCGGCCAGATCACGATTGGTGGTAGCTACGACACGGATATCCAGGGTTATCGGCTTGCGTCCGCCAACCCGCTCCACTTCCCGCTCCTGCAGAACCCGCAGCAGCTTGGCTTGCAGTCCCAAGGGCATTTCGGAAATTTCATCGAGCAACAAAGTACCGCCGTCAGCCTGCTCGAACTTGCCCGCCTGAGCGGCGATAGCACCAGTGAACGAACCCTTCTCGTGGCCAAACAATGTCGCCTCGAGCATGTTGTCTGGAATCGCCGCGCAGTTGATCGCCACGAACGGCTGGTTGACCCGCGTCGATTGCTGATGGATGAAGCGCGCCAGGACTTCTTTACCAGTACCAGACTCGCCGGAAATCAATACCGTCGAATCGCTACGTGCCACCCGCGTCGCCAGCTCTAGCAACTGCGCACTCGCGGGCTCGCAGGCCACAGGCCCTTCATCGGTGACGCCGACCACCACCCCCAGAGCATGACGCGCAACCAGATCAAGCAATGCTCGCGGCTCGAACGGCTTGACCAGATAATCCACCGCGCCCTGGCGCATGGCTTCGACGGCGCGCTCAACCGCAGCATGGGCGGTCATCAGCAACACCGGCAATTGCGGCTGACCGGCACGCAACAACCCCAACAACTGATGCCCGTCCATCCCCGGCATATTGACGTCACTGACCACCAGGCTGAACGCCTCTTGCGCCACCGCCTCCAGTGCCTCTTCGGCCGAGCCGACTGCACGATAATCAAAGCCACCCAGCTCCAGGGTATCGCCCAAAGCCTGACGCAGTGCCCGATCATCCTCGACCAGCAGCACCTTGATGACCTTCATTGCTCTTTCTCCATATCCAACGCATTTATCAACGGCAGCGTGACCACTGCGCACGTTCCAAGGCCTGGCCGCGAACGTATCTCCAAGCTACCTTGGTGCGCCCGCGCCACTGCCTTGACCACCGCCAGGCCGAGACCGGTACCGGTAGCCTTAGTGGTGAGGAACGGCTCGCCCAGGCGCGCCAGCAAGGCACCGTCGATACCCTCCCCCGCATCACTGACACACAGGCGCAGCATCGCCCCACGACGGTACAGATGCACCTTCAGGCGCGCAGGCTCGCCACTGGCCTGCAGGGCATTTTCAATCAGGTTGAGCAAGGCGCCGACCAGAGTGTCGCGATTACACAGCAGCTCACCCAAATGACTGTCGCACTGCCAGCGCACCGCATGGCCCTGAATATGGGCCTGGGCAGCTTGCTGCAGCGACTGGAACAGGGCTTTTGGCGTGATCCGGTCAGTCAACGGCAGCTCGCCTCGGGCAAACACCAACATGTCGCGCACCTGATGCTCGAGCTCATGCAGGCGCTCTTTGAGACTGCCGGCAAAGCGTTGCTGAGTTTCCAGCGGCAAGCTCTGTTCAGCCAAGTGACTGGCGTAAAGCAAAGCAGCCGACAATGGCGTACGAATCTGATGGGCCAGCGAAGCCACCATCCGCCCCAGAGATGACAAACGTTCATGGCGCGCCAGTTGCCCCTGCAAGTGACGGGTTTCAGTCAGGTCATTGAGCAGCACCAACTGGCCCGGCTCGGCATCCAGCGAGCGAGTGGCAATCGACAGCCGCCGACCATCGCGCAACGACACCTCATGGCCATCGTCTTCACGCGGCGCGAAGCTACGCGCGATGACCTGACGCCACAGCTCGCCCACCAACGGCTCGCCGAGCAAATCGCAGGCAGCAGGATTGGCCTCGCGTACACGGCCTTGACCATCAATGACGATGACCCCGCCCGGCAACAGGTCAAGCAGATTCTGCAAGCGATTAGCCAGGCGCTCCTTTTCGGCAAGCTCAGTCATGCGCTGGGCACTGACCACCGCCAGTTCGCCCTTGAGCTCAGTGACCCGGGCTTCGAGCAAGTTGTAGGACTCACTAAGCTGAGTGGACACCTGATCGAACAGGGCAAAGGCCTGCTCAAGTCCGAGACGGCTTTCCTGTTCGGTGGCGTTGGGCCCCTTCGGCTCAGGGACACAGGAGATGGTGGCGGCCTGGGGCATCGTGCTCTCTCGCGTGGCTGACCGTCATAAAACGGTATGTTACCTGCGATATAGCAATAGCCGTGCCGGATAGATTCAGGGGCGTGCGGAGGTACGTTGCAAAGCGGCGGCAAAGGCCGATGAGACGGGCGTTACAGCCCTGAAAAAGGTAGGGATATTAACCATGACGGGAGCATCCCTGCGCTCCGCCACAGCCAGACCGGCGTCAATCCTCCGCCTGTTCTTCTCCGTCGCGACGGCTCATGCCGTACTTGCGCATTTTCTCCACCAGGGTAGTGCGGCGGATACGCAAACGCTCGGCGGCGCGCGCAACGATGCCATTGGCGTCATCCAGAGCTTGCTGGATCAGCCCTTGTTCCAGGCCTCCGAGGTAGTCCTTAAGATCCAGACCCTCTGCCGGAAGCATCGCGTGAGTGGCAAAGCTCGGCGAGCTGCCATTGATGGCTACACGCTCTTCCAGGTCGGAACGCAGGCTGTCGACCAACTGCTCGTCTTCGTCATCGACATAACGGAATTTCTTCGGCAGCTCCGAGACACCAATCACACCGTACGGATGCATGATCGCCATGCGCTCGACCAGGTTGGCCAATTCGCGAACGTTGCCCGGCCAGCCATGACGACACAGCGACATGATCGCTGCCGAGTTGAAACGGATCGAGCCGCGCTTTTCGTGTTCCATGCGCGAGATCAGTTCGTTCATCAGCAACGGGATGTCCTCGACGCGCTCGCGCAGCGGAGCCATCTCGATGGGGAATACGTTGAGGCGGTAGTACAGGTCTTCGCGGAAGGTGCCCGCTTCGATCATGCTTTCCAGGTTCTTGTGGGTCGCAGCGATGATGCGCACATCGATACCCTGGGTCTTGTTGCTACCCACCCGCTCGAAGGTCCGTTCCTGCAGCACGCGCAGCAGCTTGACCTGCATCGGCAGCGGCATGTCGCCGATTTCGTCGAGGAACAGGGTACCGCCGTTGGCCAGCTCGAAACGCCCGGCACGGCTGGTGATGGCGCCGGTAAAGGCACCCTTCTCATGGCCGAACAGTTCGCTTTCCAGCAGCTCAGCCGGGATCGCACCGCAGTTGACCGGCACGAACGGCGCTTCACGGCGCTTGGAATGGTAGTGCAGGTTACGCGCGACCACTTCCTTGCCGGTACCCGACTCGCCGAGGATCAACACGCTAGCGTCGGTATCGGCCACTTGCTGCATCATCTGGCGCACATGCTGGATAGCACGGCTGGTACCGACCAGGCTGCGGAACAGATTCGGCTCCCGCTGGCGACCGCGCTCGCGGGCCTGGTCATACATCTCGCGATAGACCTGGGCACGGTGCAGCGAATCGAGCAGTTTGCTGTAGCTCGGCGGCATCTCAAGATTGGAAAGAATGCGACGGCGCAGTTCTTCCGGCAGCTCTGCAGAAGAAATTTCACCTAAATGCAGAACCGGAAGGAACTCATCCCAAGCGGCCACTGTCTTAAGCAGGCCCATGAGACTTGCCGGAGCATTTACGGTCCCGATCAGGACACAGAGTACTTCACGACTGGATGACAACGACTCAACCGCCTGCTGCCAGTCATGGCTTGAGCAGGTTAGATTTTCTTCGCCAAGAAAATTCAACACCACCGCCAGGTCGCGGCGGCGAACGCTATCGTCATCGATCAGCAGAATTTTGGTTTCACGCCACATGCAATAGCAACTTCCCTAGTCATCTCGGCGCCCTAGTGAGGGCAAGCTCGACATCATTCCGACTGAACGGTCAGTGTTCGGACGTCTGAAATATGAAAACAGCTACTAGTTAAGTCAAAAAACCGTACAGAGTCAAATTTATGGCGCTCTGTTTTTGGTTTTGCCCAGCTTCAGCTGAACAAATGGTATACCTTTGCCGCGTTTTTGGCATGTCGGATCTGCGTCATCTCATCAACTAAAGATTGACGCTCGTCACTTGCAACCTCAATTAGTTGCCGATAGACCCCGAGTAATTCCTCAAGACTGCTGCGCAACACGTCTTCGTTGACCGATGCCTCGGCCAGTACGTCATCGACACACAACCGACAGCTGACGTCGAGCTCGCTGATCGCCTCCCAGTCGCGACTGGCCAGGGCACCCAGCAACGCTTCGCGGGTTTGTTCGATACGTTCGAGCACGACACTCATCACAACCTCCTAGACGTCGGCGGATTGATCGCCAATCGCGTCCCAGCCTTCCTTGACGGTAATCAGCAAGCGGGCGACCTCGTTGAGGATTTCCGGATCGTTTTGCACGTTGGCTTCGACCAAGCGCTTGCTCATGTAGGAATACAGGTTATCCAGTTCGGCCAGCGAGTCAGCATGATTTTCCAGATCCAGACCTTCGCGCAGGCCGCCGACAATCCCGATGGCCTTGCCGATCAGGATGCCGCGCTGGGCGATATCGTTGCGTGCCATGGCGCCTTTGGCCTGAGCGATGCGATCGAGGCCGCCCTGCATCAGCATCTGTACCAAACGATGCGGGCTGGCCACGGAGGTCTGGGCCACGCCGTTGACTTTCTGGTACTGGCGAAGAGCCAACATCGGATTCATGTTCTACCTCGTCACAACTAAAAGGTTTCGTATAGCGATTGTATCGCCTGGGCGTCAAAAAACTTTAGAGAAAATGAAAAAGCCCGGCGCACCTAAACGATGCTGCCGGGCTTTTGGCGATTGATCAATCAGGACTTTTTGGCTTGGGCGTTTAGGGCATCGAACAGCGAAGCGATGCTATCGCCCTGGGCCTTGAGCTTGCCGACCGCGACATCCATGGCGATGTACTTCTTGGTCAACGATGCTGTCAGGCTTTCGATTCGATAGTCCAGCGCTTCTTGCTGTGACTCCAACTGGCGCTGCGAACGATTGAGCGCATCGCTACGCTTGTCGAGCGTTCCGCCCGACTGCAGGAACGGCTCTATGGCCTTATTCATCCGCGCGATCACGCCGTCATCTTTAGTGAAAAGTGCCTGCACCTCGCCACCAAGTTTCTTGTCATTCAATGCCGCGCTGAACTTGACGTCGTTGAACTCAAGGGTGCCGTCCTTAGTCGTGTTGATACCCAACTGACTCAGCGAAGTAAGCCCTCCGCCAGTCTGGGCAACGGCAAGCTCCGAACGCAGCGAAGCCAGCAGCGCACGTGTAGCCGGATCACCGGTCAGCGGCCCCAAGACTGTATTACCGTCAGCATCCTTGCCGGTCGAGGTCAAGTTAGCGACTGTCTTGACCACCGCATTGTAGGCATCAACAAAGGTCTGAACGTCTTTCTTTAGACCCTCATTGTTAACCCCAACTGTAACCGTGGTTTTGCTGCCCTCGGCCTTCAGCTCCAGGCTCAGACCACTGACCGTACTGTTCAATTGATTTGATTTGCTGGTAACGGCAATACCATCGATTCTGACCTCAGCATCGATAGCCAGCGCACCGATACGACCAGCCGCATCACCCGACATTTCATTGGTATTGTCGATGACCAATTCCGGGATGCCAGCCACGGAAATATCCGAATCTTTACCGGTGGTGGTCGAGCCGAACACTAGGCGCGAGCCAGTGCCGTCATTAATGATGTTGGCGGTAATGCCGTCCTTGCCCAAAGCACTGTTGATACTGTCGCGCACCGATTGAAGGGTCGCATTGGCCCCAACCTCAACCTTGTAGACCTTGCCATTCTGGGTGATTTCCAGCGTGCCCTCGGAAATAGGCGCATCTGCACCGGAGAACACTTTACTGGCGACCCGAGAGGAGGTGGCAAGCTTATCTACCTCTACCAGGTAACTACCCGGCACCGCAGAGTTGTTCGCCTTTGCACTAACCAAGCTGTCATTGCCACTGGTCGCGGCAAAGGCGAGAAAGGATGGCGAGTCCTTGTCATTGAGTTTATTCAAAGCAGCCTGATATGTGGACAAGGCGCCCTTGAGCGAGGCAACACCCGAGATCATCGCTGAGTTGTTGGCGGTCTGGCGCTTGATCTGACCCGCTTTGGCGGCGGTGTCGGAATCAACCAGTACCTTGACGATGTCACCGATGTTCATACCGGAACCGGTGCCGATACTCGCTATAATTGGGCTTGCCATGGGTAACTCCCTCTCCGTTGCGCTGCCCCTAGCCAACCACCCTAGCGGACACTTGAATCTTTAAGGTATCAGACCTTGGCGTCGAACAGCAGGCTGTTCACATCGCTCAGGCTGTGGGCAATTCGCAGGGCCTCTTCCGAGGGCAACTGACGAATCAGCTCACCAGTCTCACTGGCGATCACTTTGACGACAATTCTGCCGGACTCTTCATCCGTGGAAAATTCTAGATTGCGGCGGTTCGAGGCGAGAAATGTCTCAATGTCCCTGACCGCAGATTTTACTTTTTCAATCTCGGACTGATTGTCCTGGGTAGACGCCTTTGCTTCTTTGACTGCCTGAACTGCCTGAACGGTCTGGGTGGTCGGCTTGTCCGCAGCCTGCTCGACCGGACGCGCGACCGGATAGGACAGATTCAGCTTGACGCTCATATCCATGTCTACCACCTCTCAATGCAAAAGGCGGAGGAGCGCACAAGATGCACTCCCCCGCCGACAACCATCAGGCGATTACTGAAGCAGCTTCAGTACGGCAGATGGCAGCTGGTTGGCTTGAGCCAGAACCGAAGTCGAAGCTTGCTGCAGAGTCTGCTGCTTGGTCAGCTGAGCAGTTTCAGCAGCGAAGTCGGTGTCCTGTACACGGCCACGAGCAGCTTCGGCGTTTTCGTTGATGTTTTGCAGGTTGTTGATGGTGCTGGTCAGACGGTTTTGTGCAGCACCGAGGTCAGCACGAACATCGTTGATACCTTGCAGTGCCTTGTCGATACCGCTGATGGCTGCGTCGAAGTTAGTGGCAGCTTCGGCGCTGTCGCTACCCAGGATGCTCAGGCCCGACAGGCTGGCCAGGTCGCCGGTGGAACGCATGTCTTTGGTCAGGTCGACGGTGATCTGGTTGACGCCACCGGCGTTCGAACCAACCTGGAAGACCATGGAACTGGCGGAACCGTCCATCAGGTTTTTGCCGTTGAGCTGGGTGCTGCCAGCGATACGGTCGATTTCCTTCAGCATTTCCTGGAACTCTTTGTCCAGTGCTTTACGGTCGTCTTCGCTGTTGGAGTCGTTACGCGATTGCAGAGCCAGCTCACGCATACGCTGCAGAATGTTGGTCTGCTCTTGCATCGCACCTTCAGCAGTCTGGGCGATGGAGATACCGTCGTTGGCGTTTTTGATTGCCATGGTCTGACCACGGATCTGCGAAGTCATACGGGTTGCAATCTGCAGGCCGGCAGCGTCATCTTTGGCGCTGTTGATTTTCAGACCGGAGGACAGACGGGACATCGAGGTGCTCAGTGCGTCGGAAGCACGGTTCAGGTTTTTCTGAACGCCCAGAGAGGTAGTGTTAGTGTTTACAGTCAAAGCCATGACGAATTCCTCGTTGGATTGGGTACTACGGCTTCCGGCCTTGGCAATTCGCCGGGTGTGGCACAGAGAACCTTCGTAGTAGTTATCGTCGTCAAGGCAAGTTGCTTTAGGGTTTTTTCGAAAAATATTACTGGCATCCTGCCAGCCCAATAAAATCGGGGGGAATCGATGCCTTTTAAAGGCATTGCGCCTGCCGGGCAGAAACCAAAACGCCGCCCGAAAAGCGGCGGCGTTGATTTCAGCTCCCTGGTTTCAGTCGCGACGCTCGATGATCGCAGACCCCCAGGACAAACCCACACCGAATCCGCTCAGCGCGACACGTTTGTGCTGTGAACCGAGAACATGCTTCTCCAGCAGCAGCGGGATGCTCGACGACACGGTGTTCCCTGTCTCGACCATATCCTTGACGAACTTGCCCGGCTCACTCCCCTCGAAACGCTGGGAGACGGCGTCGACAATCGCCGCGCTGCCCTGATGAAGGCAGTACAGATCAATATCCTGCGCCTGTAACTGACTGGCCTCAAGCAACTGCTGCAGGTGTGCCGGCACTTTGACCAAGGCGAAGTTGTAGACCTGACGGCCGTTCATATAGAACTTGCCGTCGGTGGTACGCAGAAACTCGGCACCGGCACCATCGGTGCCAAACAGCGACTTACCCAGTTGCCAGTCGGCATCCTCCCCCATCCAGGTTGCCGTGGCGGCATCGCCGAACAACATGGTGGTGTTGCGGTCCTCGGGATCGACGATCTTCGAATAGGGGTCAGCGGTTATCAGTAGGCCGTTCTTCAGACCAGCGGCCTCCATGAACCCCTTCAAGGCATAGATGCCATACACGTAGCCAGAGCAGCCCAGGGAAATATCGAACGCAGCAATGTGCGTCGGCAGGCCCAGCTTGCGCTGGACGATGGCAGCAGTGTGCGGCAGACCTTCGGCATCGCCGTTCTGGGTCACGACAATCAACGCATCGATTGATGCCGGGTCCAGCGCCGGATTGGCAGCAAACAACGCCTTGACCGCTTCAACACACAGGTCAGAAGTTTCCTGGGTAGCGTCCTTGCGCGGCAGAAAAGTCGAACCTATCTTGCCGAAGATAAAATCCTGATCCTTGCCGAATTTCGCACCCTGGGCGTAATTATCCACGCCTTCAGCAGGTACGTAACTCGCGATGCTTTTGATGCCAATCATTGTGGCTTCCCGATAGATATGGCGGATTTTCGCGGGTGCTGGAACCTTGGCACAAGGAATCGCATGCCGCGCCGACGTGGCTGCCCGCTGACTCAATAGCTTAGAGATGCACGTTTCGACTGCCAAGTCACGCTTATGACTTCTTGTCGGTATCAGTCGTGCCAGGCGACCCACCGTTCATCACGCCAAAAACGCCAGCGCCAGGCCGCAACGCCCTCTGCGCACAATGCTTGCCGCCTCGATAAAAGAAGCAATCACACGGCTTGGCAAATCTTTTGCTTATCCTCGCAGCCAACGTCGGAAACCTGACGTGGGCTGATTCTTGAGCGCGTCTGCTGACTGCACCTATTTGCGAGAAAGACTATGAACACCCGGGGCCGATTGAAAGGCGAGCGGATTGACATTGACTACAGCGCGACCCAAGCCTTCTTCGATGCGCGTGGAAAGTGTGACTACGCCAATGTTCTCAGCGCGACCATGTACCAAGACCAGAGTCCTGAACTGGTCGACCAACGTGACCAAGCGGAAAAGCAGGCACTGGCGCCACAACTACGGCTCGCCCCTGGCAGCCGCGTCCTCGATATCGGCTGTGGCATTGGTCGCTGGGGGTGGTTTATCCATGATCATACTCCTAATGCCAACTACCTCGGCATCGACTTCTCGGCATCCCTGATCGAGAAGGCCGGGGCCGAGGCGCAGCGACGCGCAAAGCCTGGGCTGCGCTTTCAGGTCATGTCGGCCACCGCTATCGACCCAGACGCGCTGATAGTTGCGCCTCGTTACGATCTGGTAATCGTTTCCGGTCTTCTGATCTATCTGAATGATGAGGACTGCGCCAAGGTGCTTGCTGACGCCGGTCGCCTATGTGCCCCTGGCGGCCATATTTATCTACGCGAGCCGGTCGGCGTAGGAGAGCGTTTTACCTTGGATCGCTTCTATTCCAACGAACTGAAGCAGGAATATTCAGCAATCTACCGGACCATCGGCGAGCTTGATCAGCTGTTGGATCAAGCATTGGAACCGGGCTGTTTCAACGTTCAGGTTGCTGAGTTCCTCTTCCCGGACAACCTGGAGAAGCGCGCTGAGACACGCCAGTACTACACCATTGTGCAAAAGGCTGCATGCCCATGAAAACCGCCTACTGCTTCGACCTGGACGGTACGCTGACGCGTCAAGAGCTACTGCCACTGATTGCCTCTTCGGTCGGTCTCGAAGATGAGATATCCGTCCTGACTGAGGCGACGATCAATGGCGTGCTGCCGTTTGATAAGTCGTTCAAGTTGCGTGTGCGCCTGCTTCGCGACGCCAGGCTGGACTGGATTCATGCAGCGTTGTCCGAACAAGTGGTGTTCGATCCGCACATGCTTGACTTCATCCGCAGCCGACCAGATCAGTGCTTTGTGGTAACTGGCAATCTGGACGTCTGGGTCAGGCCGGTGCTGGATCGCCTCGGCATCCAGAGCTTCACCTCGACCGCCAGTTTCGAAGACGAGAACCTACTTGGCATCCAGCATGTTTTGCACAAGGGTGACGCTGTCACCAGCCTTCGCGACCGCTTTGATCGGATCATCGCAGTTGGCGACGGCATGAATGACGTCCCCATGTTCGAAGCTGCCGACTGGCGTATCGCCTATGGTGGCACCCATTCGCCCAATCACCTGCTGGTCAAGCTGAGTGATTTCGTCATTAACGACGGGAAAGCCCTATGTCGCCTATTAAGCATGTTGTGATTTGCGCAGCCGGCATCGGCTCGCGACTGGGCTTGAACAAGCCGAAATGCCTGGTTGAGGTGAACGGTCGCTCGTTGCTCGACTACCACCTGGAGCGCCTGTCCTGGGCAGAGACCATCTGGCTGGTGGTGGGCTTTCAAGAGGAGGACGTGATTGCTCATGCCATGTCCCTGCGCAACGACCTGATCATTGTGCGCAACCCCGAGTTCGCCCGAACCAATACCCTGCAAAGCCTGCATCGGGTTTCACAGCACTTGCAGGAAAGGTTTCTGGTGATCGATGCCGACACTGTAGTCGAGGAAAGCTCGTTCCTCGCCTTCATGGAGGCTGCCAGAGAACATCGGCAACTCATCGGTACCTCGCATTACACCACCAGCGATGGCGTTCGTGTGTTGCTGGATGCCGATGGCGAGTCAGTCGTTGGCTTCACCCGCGAGCCGCACCACCCTCTGGAGTGGACGGGGATTGCCGTGATCGAACCGCACTTGGTCGTAGATAAACCCATCTACGTCTATCAAGCACTTGAGCCGTATTTGCCAATCCGTGCGGCCGACCTGAAGGCATTCGATATTGACACCACTGCCGACCTGGACATGGCGCGCCAGGTAATAGCCAGTGGTTGGCAGGAAAGAGACGCGCATGCATAACGACAAAGCTTCAACCTTCAAGCGTCGCTTGGCCATCCTCTACCAGTTGCCTGAATCATGGGCCAACGTGCGCACAGTCTGGGAAGCAGCTCGCGACGATGCGAACCTGGAAGTGATAGTGGTCATGCTGCCCTTCATCCACAACGATTACCAATGGCAGCGCGAGGCGGCAGAGGCACACCTGAATGACATGGGTGTGCCATTCCTGGCCTGGGATGCCTTTGACCTGGACAAGGCAGGCCTGGATGCTGTGCTGTACACCTCACCCTACGACGAAACTAGACCGCCAGCTTATCGCTTTGCCAACCTGCGCCAACGCGTACCCTGCACTGCCTACATTCCCTACGGCCTGGAGGTAGGTGGCGGCGAGCATAACTATGTGTACCAGTACGGACAGCCCGTGACAGCCCTGGCCACCGCGGTGTTCGTGCGCTCCGAAGGAGTACGCCAGATGTTCGCCCGCCATTGCCCCACAGGCGCAGGTCACGTCCAGGTCACTGGCCACCCGCGCATGGATGGCCTGATGGACCTGGCCAACTTCGAGGTGGACCCGGCACTGCGTGAAGCAATCGCCGGGCGCCGTGCTGTACTCTGGAATGCGCATTTTTCGTTCGACGGTGACCTCTGGTCGACGTTCGACCAACTGGCTGGCGACATGCTCGACATTTTCGCCAGTCGCCCAGACCTGGCCCTGGTATTTCGTCCGCACCCGCTGCTGTGGCAAAAGCTGATCAATCTGAACATCCTTGATGCCTCAGGCATATTGGCGCTCAAGAATGAGTTGCTTGCACGCGGTGTGATTGTGGATGGGCGAGCCGACCACCGGCATGCCTTCGCTGCCAGCGAAGCGATGATGAGCGATGTAGGCTCGTTCCTGATGGAGTACCTGGGCACCGGCAAACCCGTGCTGTACCTCTGCAATCCCGATGGCCTGGGACTCAACGAAGAAGGTAGCGCCGTAGTCCGTCATTACCAGTCCACCAGCGATGCTCTCGGTATCTGCAAGTTTCTTGACCAACTAAGCCATGGCGAAGACGCGCAAGGTGCCTCCCGTCGCGCGGCAATCGATGATTTTTTCCACGGCTTCAACGGCCAAGCCGGACAGCGCGTAGTCGCTGTGCTCAAGGAGCTGATGGCATGAGCCAACGCCATCCATTGGCCGACGTACAGAGCAGCAACATTGGCGAAGGCACGCGTATCTGGCAATTCGTAGTAATCCTGCCAGGCGCCCGCATCGGCCGCGACTGCAACATTACCGCGCACTGTTTTATCGAGAACGACGTGGTGATCGGTGACCGGGTAACGGTGAAATGTGGCGTGCAGTTGTGGGATGGGCTGCGTATCGCCGACGACGTGTTCATCGGGCCCAACGCCACCTTCACCAATGATCGTTTTCCGCGCTCGCAACAATGGCCGCAGCATTTCCCCGAGACGCGCATAGAGCGCGGCGCCTCCGTGGGCGCCGGAGCCGTGATCCTGCCCGGCCTGACCATTGGCGAACATGCCATGGTCGGCGCTGGCGCGGTAGTGACTCGCGACGTGCCCGCCCGGGCGCTGGTAGTCGGTAACCCTGCACGCATCGTGCGCTACCTGGATAACGACAATGCATCGCTTTCTTGATCTGCAGTTGCTCAATGCTCGCGACGAAGCCGAGCTGACTGAGGCATTCTTGAGAGTATTGCGCTCCGGCTGGTTTGTCTTGGGCCCGGAAGTGGAGGCCTTCGAGCAAGAGTTCGCCAAGGCCTGCCGGGTCGACCATGCAGTCGGTGTGGGCAATGGCCTGGACGCCTTGAGCCTGATCCTCAAGGCATACTGCCAGTTAGGTCGATTGGCCAAGGGCGCAGAAGTGATCCTGCCTGACAATACTTTCGTTGCCACTGCCCTGGCGGTAAACGAGGCCGGTTGTGTTCCGGTATTGGTGGAGCCTGAGGAACACAGCTTCCTTATCGATCCGCAGCGCGTGGAGGCAGCCATCGGCCCGAACACCGGAGCGATCATTGCCGTTCACCTGTATGGCCGCCTGGCTGATATGGATCGGCTGCGCACGGTTGCCGACAAGCACAACCTGCTATTGATCGAAGACGCCGCCCAGGCCCATGGTGCATTCGATACCAGTGGACGCTCGGTGGGCGCCCTGGGAGACGCGGCGAGCTTCAGTTTTTTTCCGGTCAAAAACCTTGGCGCACTGGGGGATGCTGGTGCGGTGACCAGCGACGATCCGCAGTTGGCCGAAGCGGTCCGCTGCCTGCGCAACTATGGTTCCAGTGAAAAGTACGTACACACCGTCAAAGGTGTGAATTCACGCCTGGACGAACTGCAAGCGGCAATGTTGCGAGTAAAACTGCGACGCCTGGATGACGACATCACCGCGCGCCGAACCCTGGCCCAACGCTACCTGGCAGAAATCAGCAATCCTTTGATTGAGCTGCCTCAGGTAGGCAAACCATCAACTTCTCACGCCTGGCACCTGTTCGTGGTGCGCTGCGCTGCACGCGATGCGCTCCAGGCCCACCTGCAGGCCTGCGGTATCCCCACGCTGATCCATTATCCAGTCCCGATTCACCGGCAAGCCGCCTACAAGGAGCTATCCGGACAAACCTTCCCGATCACCGAGCAACAAGCTGGAGAAATTCTCAGCTTGCCACTCTACCCAGAAATGCCAGAAGCATTGGTCGAGGCGGTGATCGAGGCCTGCAATCGTTTCACCGGCCATGTCGCAGCGGCCAAGCCCAAGGAGTCGTCATGTCTTTGAAAGACTGCAAGATCATTGACTTGCCCAAAATCGAGGACCCCCGCGGCAACCTCACCTTCATCGAGTCCGACCAGCACATTCCCTTTGGCATCGAGCGTGTCTATTACCTGTACGACGTGCCAGGCGGCTCGCATCGCGGGGGGCATGCGCACAAGGGCTTGCATCAACTACTCATCGCCATGTCCGGCAGCTTCGATATCTTGCTCGATGATGGTCGAACCCGTTTCAAGTACCACATGAACCGCTCCTACTACGGGCTGTATATTCCGCCAATGATCTGGCGGGAAATCGACAACTTTTCCAGCGGCTCGGTATGCATGGTCCTGGCTTCCGAACGCTTTGACGAAAGTGACTATTACCGGGACTACGAAACGTTCCAGTCGGTCGTGCAAGGGGAACGCCGATGACTCAGCTGAATCGACAGGAAGCGGCCATCGCACGTTTGCTCGACGGCCTTGACCGAGTACGCGAGGCCAAGGGGCGCCGCCGCAAGCCCAAGGCACCAACGGTGGACGTAACCGTTGCAGTGATGTCCTACAACAACGCCATCTTTCTTGACCAGACCATCGAATCGGTGCTGGCGCAGGAAGGTGTGCGCCTTGAGCTGATCGTGTTCGACGACTGCTCCCCGGACAACAGCGTGGAAGTACTGGAGCGCTACCGCCACGACCCACGCATGCGCTACCAGGTCAATGCCCGTAACCTTGGCATGATTGATAACTACAACCAATGCTTGCGCTCCGGCTCTGGTCGCTATGTGGTCGTGCTCGGTTCTGACGACCTGATCTACCCTGGCCACTTGCACAGCCTTGTGGAGGCCATGGACCAGCATCCTCAGGTGGCGCTGGGCTACACCCAGTGCATGTGGATCGACGAGCACAGCAAGGTACTCAAACATGCCGTCCACCCAGGTCACCGTGCCAACCATTATGTCGGTGGGCGCGACGAACTGATCGACCTGCTCAGCCATGACAGCTATATCACGCCATCTGCCGCCATCTTCCGACGCAGCATTTTCCCGCGCCTGACGTTGCCAGACGGTAATATCCATCGTGCCAATATGCTGGCGGGCGACTGGGAACTGTGGACGCGCATGGCTCAGGTAGCCCCTGACTTCCTGTTCCTGAATCAAGCGACGGTAGGCTATCGCATTCACGGTGGACAGATCTCTAAAGACTTCTATGCCTCCGACAAACCCCTGGCCGAACACACCCGAATTCTTGAGCTGAACCTGCAAGAACCTGCTGCTCGCCAACGCCTGCAGCGCGGCGCAACAGCCATCTGGCAGCTCTATCAACGTCGCCTGGCAGGCTACCCGGCAGAGGTTCAGGCAGGTTTTGCACAGCGAAAAGAGCTGATTCGCCAAATGCTCTTCGCTCCCGTGCAAAACCTGGAGGTCACGTCTGAGTGCCTGTTCTCTGTCATCCTCACAACCTACAATCGCCCCACCCTGCTGGCGGATGCATTGGCCAGCCTGGCACAACAATCACTGAAGGACTTTGAAGTCATTCTGGTGAACGATAATGGCGCCCCTGTAGAAACGCTGATCGCAGACTTCGACTTTCCAATTACCTATCTGCGCCAAGGTCGCAACCGAGGTCCGGCCGCCGCGCGCAACACCGCGCATCGCATCGCTCGCGGACGCTACCTGACCTACCTGGATGATGACGATCGTTATCTGCCAAATCATCTGCAGACCTTGGCCCAGGCAATTGACGCCCATCCTGGCGAGATCGTTTACACCGATGCGATCTTCATCTCGGAGGCACTGGTTGGCAATGAACGCGTCGAGCGAGGCCGTGAGCAGCGCTACTTGCACGACCAGTACAGCAAAGAACGCCTGTTCATCAATAACTACATCCCGGTCAACACCTTTGCCTGTCCACGTGCGCTGATCGCCAGCAGTGGCGGTTTTGACGAGTCGCTGCAGGCCCTGGAGGATTGGGACTTGCTGCTGCAACTTGCCGTACGTACACCGTTTCACCACGTGCAGGGGGAGACAGTGGAGGTGCGCATGCGAGAAGCCGAATGCGACCCGACTCGTCGCTCTGAACTGGCATTTAGTAATTATCCCGAACTGTATCGCGAGCTTTACCACCGTCACACGGACCTTGGCAGCGAGGTGATTCGCAGCGGCCGTCGAGACATGCTCAAGCGCCTTGGCCTCTACCTCTCGGCCCAGGAGCGCACAGCAGGCATGCAGGATTGGCTTGCACAACGAACGTTGACACCACAGCAATTGCGCTTGGTCGAGGAACGCCTGCAGCAACATGGCCAGGGTCCGACGTTCGGTGTTCTCGTGCTCGATCTTAAAGGGCAATCCGCCAAGCTCGATGCTACTCTCGCATCGCTGCAAAGTGCCCGCCAGACCTATCCCAACATTCAATCGCTACTGCTGACAGTGGCGCCTGACGCGGCGCAACACTTCCACGGCCCGATCATCGCGGTAACAAGCGACAACTGGATTGGGCGTCTCAACCAGGTGGTTGGCGAGTCGTCCTTCGAGTGGCTGAACCTGCTTGAAGCAGGCGATGAGCTGACCCCCAATGGCCTACTCATCACGGGCCTGGAACTGCTGACGGCACCAAACACCCGGGCCGTGTACTGCGACGAAATGTACCGCCAGGCGGAGGGCTGCCTTGGTGCGGCACTGCACCCTGATTTCAACCTGGATTACCTATTGAGCCTGCCAGCAGCCATGGGTCGTCATTGGCTGTTCCGACGTGAAGTAGTTGTGCAGGCTGGAGGGTTCAATGCGGATTACCCCCAGGCACTGGAATTCGAATTGATCCTGCGCCTGATAACCCTGGCCGGGCTGGACGGCCTGGGGCACGTGGCAGAGCCGTTGCTGGTGACCAGTTCACCTCAACTGATTGAGGTGGCGGATGAAAAGCGAGCCATCCTTGAGCATCTTCAGGCACGGGGCTACGAACAGGCGGATATCCTCTGCGACGACCCAGGGCACTACCGGATCCGTTACGGGCACGCCCAACAACCACTGGTGTCGATCCTGATCATGGCCGGTGACAAACTGGCACACTTGCAGCGCTGCGTTGAAAGCTTGCTGACAACTACCCGCTATCCCCATTACGAACTGCTACTGATCGAAAACCAGCCGTCCGCAGGCGAGGTCCATAGCTGGCTCCAGGCAATGGCTGGCCTGGGCGAACAACGGCTTCGTACTATTCACCCTATGAACGTCCAGGCGGCACAGGCACAGATCATTGATTTTGCTGCCTCGCAGGCCGTGGGTGACTATCTGCTGCTGCTTTCACCTCAGGCGGCGATCATCGATGGCGACTGGCTGGATGAACTGCTCAACCATGCCCAACGCCCTGAGGTGGGCGTGGTGGGAGGCAAATTGTTGTCTGCTGACGGCAAGGTTCGTCATGCCGGCCTGATTCTGGGCCTGGAAGGGCCAATGGGGCACGCCTTCGCTGGCGAGGCCATGGAATCCACGGGTTACATGCAACGACTCAAAGTCGACCAGAACTACAGTGCTGTGAGCAGCGAATGCCTGATGATCCGTCGTGAACTGCATGAGGCGCTGGGCGGCTTGGCTAGCGATGTGGCGGATCGCTACTTGGGCCTCGACCTGTGCCTGCGGGTAAAGCAGGCTGGCTATCTGACCGTCTGGGCCGCTCATGCCAAATTGATGCTCGGCGGCGACTCCCCGGCGGCGAGCTCGCTGGACGAGCAGCAAGCCCTCTATGAGAAGTGGTTGCCCGCACTGGCACGAGATTCAGCCTACAATCCAAACTTTTCCCTGGCACAATCTGGTGGCTTCAAACTCGCAGACAGCGACTTGTCCTGGCGGCCGCTTTCCTCCTGGAAGCCCTTGCCGACTGTACTGGCTCACCCGGCCGACAGCTCCGCCAGCAGCTACCAACGCATCGTGCAACCTTTCTCGGCACTGCAGCAGGCCGGCCTGATTGATGGTGCACTGTCCCTGGGAATGATGCATGCCCCTGACCTGGAGCGCTTTGCGCCGGACAGCATTATCCTGCAACGGCTGCTCGATGAAGAACGCCTGAGCGCCATGCGACGAATGAAGACGTTGTCGCATGCCTTCAAAGTCTACGAGCTAGATACTTACCTCCCGGAACAGATGAAAGGCATACCTGTCGAAGACGTGGTCAAGTCAATGCGCCAGGGACTGCCATTCGTCGATCGCTTCGTTGTTTCCAGCGAGCCTCTTGCCGAAGTGTTTGCAGGGCTGCACAGCGATATTCGAGTGGTCCGAAGTCACCTGTTGCCTGGCGCCTGGCAGGGGCTGCAAGGCCAACGTCGAACAACCGCCAAACCTCGCGTAGGCCTGGTAGGTCGCGCAGGCCTTGGCGGCAACATGGCGATGATGGTCGATGTGGTCAAGGCTTTGACAGACGAAGTCGAATGGGTGTTCTTCGGCCTATGCCCGGACAACCTTCGCCCTTGCATCAGTGAGCATCATGCCGAGGTGCCTCTCGATCAGTACCCCACAGTGCTAGCTAAACTGAACCTGGACCTTGCACTGGCCCCCTTGGAACAGAACGTATTCAACGAGTGCGCGAGCAATCTGCAGCTGCTTGAGCTTGGCGCTTGTGGCTATCCGGTGATCTGCAGCGACCTACGCAGCTATCAGGATGGCGCATTGCCGGTTACGCGGGTGAAGAATCGTGTTGAGGATTGGCTGGATGCTATCCGCTCACACCTTTGCGACCTGGATGCCGCCGCACGCCTCGGCGCTGAGCTGCAGGCAGTGGTACGTCGAGATTGGATGCTTGAAGGCGACCGATTACAAGCTTGGCGCCATGCCTGGCTTGCCGGCTGACGACTGAAGCAGGCGATTGAGCAATAAAAAGCCGGGCATCTGACCCGGCTTTTTATTGCTTCGTTTTTAGCTCAACGCTGCGAGCCACTCCAGCTCAGGTGTTACCCCGGTTCTGGACATGTCTACACCACTGCGATCATCAACCACCATGCGGCTGCCGAACGCTGCCGGCCAAAGCAACTGCAAGCCTTGGCATTGGTCAGCATTTGGCATTGGAACAGCGTTGTCGAGCAGCTGTGCCTGAGGCGTCCAGATGACCAATTGTCCAGCTTCAGCCGCCCGCTGGCACAGATCGATGTCAGCACCGGCTATCGGCTGTAAGCCGCCGCAATGATCGAACACTGCTTTGCGCACCATCAGGCAATCGCCGGAAACCGCCACACAACTGCGCACCGCCGCCGCGCACCAGACGCTGGAGGCTTCCTCAAACGACAACGCCGTCCAGGGCGCATGAACCCGTGGGCCGCAGAGCAGGTCGAAACCAGCATGACTGATATTGCCGTTATGGGACAAAAGGCGAGCGCCGACAACCCCCACTTCGGGCCGCTGCCCCTGATTGAGCAAGCCCTCAATCCAGGCCGGGGTCAACACTTGGCATCGCTCTGACAGCAGTATCAGGTATTCCCCATGCGCCTGACTGGCTGCCAGGTTCAACAGTTCGTTACGTGAATCTCTGGCATCACCGGCCAACAGGCGCACGCGCGGGCCGAAAGCATTCAGGACGGTAGCGCAGGCTTCGGCCTTATCCCCTGCGCAGGCCACTAGTACTTCGAAGCGTGGATAACGCGTACGCTGGAATACGCTGGTCAGGCAGCTCTGCAGTTGCGTCAGATCACCTTCCGCGCCGAGCAGAACACTGACCAGTGGGGTGGAGGAATGACGGAAATCGATCAGCAGTCCACCCTCCCCCTGATCACTAACCTGACCGCGATAGCCGAGCTGGGCCAGATGGCGATTGAGTGTAGACAGGGCGTCTGCATTCATGCTCGTTGACGCTTGCTGGCCAATGACCAGGTATTCGTCCATGTGCGCCAGACACCCCAAACCGTTCTGTTCAACCAGGCGCAACAACAGATCAAACTCAAGCGCGTGACGATGCGCTTCGCTGTAGCCCCCCACGTCGAGCACCGTCTGGCGGCGTACCAGCCAATGCCGGGACATCAGGTCTGGGCGGCTGCGCAACAAGTCCAGATTGCCACCTGGACGCACCACACTGAGCAAACGGCCATCAGCGTCGCGCTGGACTTCATTGGCACAGATTGCCAGACAAGCTGGCGCTTCAGCGAGTTCCACCTGCAGGCGCATCAGGCCGCCGGTGGTCAACACATCGCCAGCCTGCAACAACATCAGCCATTCACTGGGCAGTTGGCGCACGACCTGGTTCACATGCGAGACCCAGTTCCCCGCTGTAACCTGAACGAAATGCAAAGTATCGCGAGGCGTGGTGATCGCGGGGGGCTTGCCAGCCTTGAGCACTACCAATTTGAAATTGCGCAAGCCACTGGCCAACAAGCTGTCGAAGGTGGCCTGCAGGGCATGGTCATCGTTATCCAGGTCTAGCACCACGAAGGCGACCTGGCTGGCGGGACGCTTGGCCAGATGTGCCAACACCGTTTGCTGCGCGACGGCATCCGGTGTTGCGGCTGCAATGGCATCGAGTACTTGACCAGACGGCATTGCGCTGAGCCAGACGGCCGGATCGATACCCGGAAACTGTTGCAAGCGCGCCTGCCAATCACTTAACTCCTGGGCAAGCTGCTGATCGTCTGCGCCGGTCAGGGTCGAGAGCAGACGCTGACAAACCTGCGGGTTGAACAAGCTCAGGGCTTGCGCCTTCCAATACCGCTCTTGCAAACTTTCCGCAGTGTCGTTGGGATGTACGATAAGCAGCTCACGCTGGCGCACCCAAGTTCCTTCCAGGGCATGGCGGTGAGCCTGGCCGGTTGGCCAGGCATGCCAGAGGAACTCAAGCGTCGACAGCTGGGTGAATAGTTCGCCATTGTAATAAGGCAACTCGACAAATTGAGTGGGTTCGAACTGACGTGGCGGCTCATCCTTCACGCTGTTCCACCGCGAGGTAAACAGCAAAGGCGCTTCGCCGTGGTCGTAGGTCATGCGCACAAAATGACTCAGTACGGCGAAACCCAAATCGTCAGCACACAGCGCCTGACGCTCGCTATCCCACTGACGTAGTACGCGCACGGCGCTGGCCAGGCGTTCTGCGCGAGCTACCGGGCTCAACGTCGAGTTTGCATACTCACAAACCACATCGGTCTGCGCCAAGTGAGCAATCGGCCCCTGAGCCAGCAACGCCCAGGACAGCGCCGTACGCCAAGTGGCGAATTCCAGATCATCCGGCAAGTCCCTCAGCAGCGCGTTAAGCACCGGCACGCGCATTACCGCACGCCAGGCCTGCTGCCCAGCGATGGCGTACTGTTTCAGGCGGGCAATAGCCCCTTCTTGCAACTCTTGGGTAATTGCCGAACCGCACTTGTGATAGGCCACCTCGCGATTACCTGGCCGATAGGCCAGGCTGTAACCTTGCGCCGCGATGACATCGGGTTGCTCCTGCAAGCGGTTGACCGCCGTAGCGAGTGCTGGCAACAAGAGAAAGTCAGCGTCGCCCACCAGCACCACGAAAGGCGTTGTAACCCGCTCCAGCACTACGTTCAAACGCTCATTGCACGAGCTGTCTGCAACATGCTCAAGCGCCAGGCAAGGTACCCCCAGTTGCTGGTAATAATGGATGGCACGGCCCCGGTGATCCGGTTGTTCATGTCCCAACAGGACGACAGTCACGTCATCGCGCAACCCGGTTGCAATTTCGGCCATAGGGCACCTATTCACGTTGTAGGTTCTCCACCCGGCCCTTGCCAGGCGGAACGGATCAGTCTGCCAACCAGGCATTCGCCCATTGCTGCAGGTTGTGAGGCATCAACACGTAGTCACGCAGCACCGCCTCGCGCAAGGCATCACCCTGGCGATAACTGGCTTGAGGGTCGTCCAGGTGCATGCGAATCGCCGCCAACCACTGTTCGGTGGTGTTTTCACTTACTCGCGTGCAAGGCAGGTAGCCGGTATAGGCCTTGGTATCGGTACAGATCACCGGAAAGCCACAAGCACCGTACTCAAGAAGGCGCAAATTGCTCTTGCAGTCGTTGAACAGATTGACTTCAAGCGGGGCAAGCGCCAGATCAAGGTTGAGGCTGGCCAATTTGCGCGGATAAAGGGCCAGCGGTACGCCTTTGTGAAACTCCTTCACATAAGGCCGCAGCAATTGCGGACACATGCCAAAGAACACCCAATCGACTTCGTCGGCAAGCGCCTTGACCACGTCAGCGATCAACTCCAGGTCTCCACGGTGACTGGTGCCTCCCGCCCAGCCAACCCTTGGTCGCGCCGACGTCTGACGGCGGGTCACCAAACCACTCCACAGTGGCGCGGCGAGCATGTTGGGGACGACACGAATGTCTGTGTGCATGCAGGACAATGCATCGGCCAAAGGTTCAGTTGATACCACCAGCCGATCGCACAGGCCGATGGCGCGACTGACCAGTTCACGCATGTTGCCTGGCATGTTGCGGCCATGATCATTCTTTTGCGGAACGTCAATGATGTAGTCATCAATCTCGTAGATGCGTCGCGCGCTGGAGAACCGCTTGATGCGCGCGCACTCCTCGACCGCTGCCGGACTATAGCGGCACTGAACGATGATGACATCCGGCTTTTCCCGCTCCAGTTCAATCATGCCGGGGGTGCCATAGTTGATCCGCCCCTGGATCCAGCCAGCACTTTCCAGCTCGCTAAATGGCTGGGCTACTCGATAATGTCCGATCGCTGTGGTGTTAATTGGCAAGGCCAGGACATGGGGCAAGGCGCGACTGATGAACGGGTCCCAGCCGCTGCGTAAGCCTGGCTCAAGGTTGAAACAGGACTGTTTCAGGCTCAGGTTGTGGTTATAGGCCGGGTCTTGGGCAACACGTGACAGCCAGCGCTGATAGAACGCATCCTTATCATCTCGCCGTAGTTCCCGCGGCGCTACATCCGCCGACTTGGCGACCCATGCAAAAGGCGTCCATACCACCAGGTAACCCAGCTCCCGAACACGCAAGCAGAAATCCACATCGAACAATCCGCACTGCAAGGTATCAGTATCCAGGCCGTCGAGTTCAAGGAACACTTCGCGCCGAACCAACATGCAGTCCTGACTGACGGCGCTCCAGTTCTGCACTAGGCTCAGGCGGTTCATGTAGCCGCCAGCATCCACAGCGCTGCCCTCGAACGGGCTGTTCGCCGGACCATGCAAGCCTAGAACCAGGCCTGCGCCAAGCACCTTGCCATTTGCCCCGCAAAGCTTGGGCCCGACCACGCCGACTTCAGGGCGCTGCCCATGGCTTATCAGTTCACTCAACCATTGCTCGTCGAGCATCACACAACTGCTGTCGAGCAATAGCAGGTAGTCGCCCCGTGCCTGTTGGCTGGCTTGATTGAGGCTTTTGGCTGCGCCCTGGGTGTCGACCTCCAGAATCCGTAGCTGATCACTGCCCAGTTCACGCATCGCGCCGAGCCACTGCCGAATCGGGTCAGGCTCGTCACCTTTGACGACTATCAATACTTCATAGTTACCATAGGCGGTGCGCTCGAAAATCGACTCGACACAACGTACCAGGGCTTGCAGAACGCAACCGGCATTGATCAGGATCGATACGCTCGGGGTCACCTCGTGCAGGTACGACACCCGCGACATCAGCGTTCCTTCCACCTGCTGGACCTGTGCAGCCACTCCCAACCGTTGCAGGTGAGCCTGGAGGATGCGCGGGGCTTGCGCCTGGCAAGCGGGATCGCGCAGCCAGTCGGCGTAGGCTACCTGGCACTGCACCAACAACTCGGCAATGTGCTCGACCACCTGCAGCCCACGCGTCTCGACCAGGCGCCACAACAGATCCTGCGGCGCCAATACACCAAAATCGTCGTTAAAGCCGCCTGCCTCCCGCAACGCCTGGCAATTGAACGCCAGCAGGCGACCAACGTAGGGCATGCTGCGCATCAGATCGAGATTGAAGTCCGGCTTGAACACTGGCGCCGAGGCTTGCAAGTTGTCATTCGCCCCTTCGTCGGTATACAAACACAAGCGCTCGGACTGCACCGCCATTCGCTCGGCCATGATGACCAAGGCGTGCGGATGCAAACGATCACCGGCCTGCAACAGCAAGACCCAATCAAGCTCGTCAGTATCAGTCAGCCGCTGGTTGAGTTGCTCGAACCCTTCACCGAGCAGCATACGCTGCACTTGGATACCAGCAATGTCCGGGATTTTTACCTCACCCCGCGCCGATATCCAGGTCCGACTCGGCGCATAGGACTGTATCGCCAGGCTCTCCAGCGTAATGCGTAGCGCTGCGTCATCACCGTTGCACGACGAAATCACCGGCACGATACGTGGTTTGATAGGCCACAGTTCAATGCGCTTGGGCAACATGCGCAGTTGTCCCGCGCACAGGCTACGGCACTCCAACCATTCGGCATACCATTGGGCAAAACTCAGGCTGCTGGTACCGACTTGCTGCTGATAATTGGCTAACTGGCCGGTATACATGCGCTGCAGTTCGAACTCTTCCCAGCCTATATCCAGCCCGGCGCAATAACGCTCCAACGGAACATAACGCACCCAGCCAGTGGCTGGTGCAGGCTCACCTGTCCTCGAAGCCAGCATCTGTACCAACCAGTCGGTTTCGCTCTTGAAAGCCAGGCACATGGATGTGTGATGGCTGAGCTGTGCCGCATGCATGCGTTCCAGGCTCAACACCTGATTGATGCAGGCCAGATGCCCCCGACGCAGAAGACACGCGTACAGCGCCAGGTCCAGACGAGCGACAAATCCTTGGCCATCCTGCACCAGCGTAGGGAGGTATTCCTGTACCAGCGAACGACGAAACAAGGCATGGCTGATCCCACCAAACAGGTTCGTCGCCGCTTCAGCGATAATCTCCAGCAGATCACCGCCCTTGAGCACCGCGCTGCCAGGCGAAATCACACAGTTGCTTGCCCGAGAGGGAAGCAAGCTGTCATCGGCAGCACACAGTAAGCGCTGGTTGATGACCAGACTTACTTCCGGGCAAGCCGCCAGAATCTGCGCCTGCCGGCTGATGCAGCCAGCAAACAACACATCGTCATCACAAAGAAACTTGATGAATTGCCCACTAGCCTGTTCCAGACACTGCTGCAGATTGCGCGCGAACCCCAGTGTGGTGGTATTGCGTAGATAACGTAGCCGCACGGGCGATTGCTCAGCCAGCTCGTTGGTAATCAACTCGATTTCATTGCCTGAGCTGTCATCGCAGATGACGATCTCCAGATGGGCATAATCCTGCCCGACTGCACTGAGCAGTGCCCGGCGAAAAAACTCTGGATTGAAGGCCGCAATGGCAATACTGACGAGGGCGCGTTCGTTCACGATGACAGACCTGGGAAAAGCGCTCTGTGAAGACAGCCGACGGCGTCTTCACAGAGGAGACACTGCGAAGGGAATCGATCAGAGCTGATTGAACAGGCTCAGCGAGGAGATCTTGGAGAAGGCCAACTGCGACGCTTGCAGCATGGTTTGCTGCAGGTTCAACCGAATCAGCACTTCCGCAGGATCAGCATCGCGGATCGAGCCCTGCGTCTGGGTATTGGCGATCTTCAGGCTTTCGTTGGTGCTGGCCTGAACATCTAATGCCGCACCGCGGGCACCGATCGAGCTGATGGCTTCGGCAATCTTGTTGGCGCCACTTTCCAAGTTACCAATCGCCGAATCCAGAGCTGCCTGGTACTTCTGCTTGGACGCAAGATCTGTATCCACTGGCATCTCCAGCGCCTTGCGAAACTCGGAGATGGTGTCGAGGATGTTCTGAGTCTGGTGGCTATCCACCTTGACAGCGAATTGATCGCCGCCCTGCGGCGCATTCGGCGCACCGCTGAAGTCAAACTCGACACCAGCAATGGTGGCCGTAGTTCCCGTCAAGGTACCCGTGGCAACCGGGCGGGCATCCGGCCCCATTGGCTGGGCATAGACCTCATAGGCGGTATCACTGGTGAATTTGATGACTGCGCCACCACCAGGGAATGCATCGTGGTATGCCGCCGGATCAACGATATTTGCCCCGGTCATTTGCGACGACGAGGGGTTACCTGGGCTGCGCGAACCACTAATCGAATCGGGCTTTGAAGACAAATTGAAGGTATGTCCGGCAATGGCCGCATCCGGGTCGGTGCTGTCACCATCCTGGAAATTGATGTCCAGACGCATGTCGACACCCCGGAAACTGATACTGCCGGAGTCCTTTGGATTGAATGTGCCGCCGCCGGTTGCTTCCAACGTGACATCATTGTTGTTGGCGTCGGTGATCTTGAACTCGGTGCTACTGATGAACGAAATGGAGTAGGGTTCACCACTGCGAAAACGATCGTTATACGCCGTGCTACCGGAAACCTGGCCATCCGACAAGCGTACACGACCATCATCCGGCGTCGGCGCGGTCAGTGAAGCTTGGCTACGGCTGGTGTTCAGGGCTTGTTCGAACACGGCATAGCCGCTTTCATTGGTGGCCATGCTGAGCATGTCACCCACCTGCAGGCTCAACGTGCTCTGGTCACCCTGGTAGGTGTAGGTGCCATCAGCATTGCGCACGTAGGGCTGGGTATCGCCACGCGAGCCTGAGAAAATGTACTTGCCGTTCTCGTCACGGCTGTTCATCAGACTGTAGAGCTGCTCTTCGAGCTGGGTCAGTTCCTGGGCATTGGCTTTACGGTCGGCATCGGTATAGCCGCCGTTGCCCGCCCCAATCGCCAACTCCTTGACCCGTGCCAGAATGTTACTGATACCGTTGAGCGTCGATTCGGACGTACCCAGGCTGTTGCGCACACTGGTTATGTTGCCGTCGTACTGATCAATCAGGTTGCTCTGCTGCTGCAACTGCAACAGGCGCGCCGCACCGACCGGATCATCGGCAGCCGTACGCACGCGAATGTTGTCACTGGCCTGCTGACCGGTCTTGACCAGATTGGAAAAATTGTTCGAATAGTTCGAAGCGCTGGTTTGGTAGAACTGGGAAGTAGAAATACGCACGGTCTACCACTCCTTAAAGGGCATTGATCAGTGTGGTGAAGATATCCTGCGCCGCTTTGATGATTTGCGACGAGGCCGTGTAGTACTGCTGGTACTTGATCAGGTTGCCGGCTTCTTCATCGAGCTGAACGCCCGACAGCGAATCGCGCGAAGCTTTGGCCGAGGTGTGCAGAGCCGTGGTCGAATCCACGTCCATCTGCGCCTGGGCAGTCTTGCCGCCGACGTTTTCCACCAGCTTGCCGTAGGCGTCGGTGAGGCTGATGCCTTTGCCGTTGGCACCTACTTCCACCGTCCCCTTGGTCTGCAGATCAATCACCGCCTGGCCGTTGCGGTTGTTGTCCGAGCCCGAACCGGTCATGGCGATGGTGTAGTTGTCACCTTCTTTAGGCGAACCCGAGACTTCCATCTCAAAGGTGAAGGTCTTCTGGTTACCGTTGGCATCGTTGATCGGTGCCCCAGTGGAGTCGACCATCGGCACCGAGAACTGCAGTTTGTTGGCCTGGCCCGGAATGATCGTGCCGGTACCCAGCGTGCCGCCTTGGGCATCGAGCAGCTTGTAGGTCTGCGGGGTGGTTTTATCATCACCGAACACCAGTTTCACCGGTGTCGAATACTTCAGGCCGTTCTGCAGGTCAAGACGCTGGGCTGGATCGTAGATGTCCAAGGCCGAGGTCAGGTCCGGCTGCGCGATGATGCCGGTGCCCTGGTTGCCCGAACCACTGGTCGCGGTCAACGGCGAGGCCAGCGCCAGGCGCTTGGGATCGGTGAGCACGGTGTCCAGGTTGCTGGCAGCGTTGCGCGTCGGGGTGATCTTGAAGCTGTCGCCGGCGCTGTTAGTACCGCCACTGAGCTTGAGGGTAAAACCATCGATTACCGGCGCCGGGTCATCGTTGATGTCGTAAGGCCCCAAAGCGGTGCCATCTGGCAGCTTCTTGACACTGTAGCCGGTGGCGCTGGTGAAGGTCACCTGGTAATCGCTGGTGCTCAGCTTGCCGGTGTCCTTGATGATCACATCCAGGCTACCGTTGCCGGTGTTGCCGGCTTTGGCAATGCTGCGCTGGCTGATCAGCTCAGGGCTGTTGATGTTGTTGAACAAAGCGGCGCCAAATTCGCCGTTCTTGTCGATACCCTGGGCCAACTGGCGGTTGATCTGGTCAGCCATGACCAGGGCCACGCGCCCCAGCTCGTTGAGCGACGGGTCAAGCACTTCGCTGCGATAACGCAGCAGGCCGCCAATCTCGCCACCGTTGAGGCTGGAGGTGACGTCCATCACTGTGGTGCCGCGGTTGAGCTGGATACTGACGCGGGTCGGATCGCTCTTGCTTGGTACGGTCTGCAGGGTGTTGATGGTCTTGCCCATCACCAGCGGCTGACCGTTCTCCAGGTAGATATCCAGGTTGCCTTCACGCTCAACGACCTGGGTACCGACCAGTTCGGACAACTGGCGCACGGCCTCGTTGCGCTGGTCGAGCAGGTCGTTCGGGGTGCCCTGCATCTGCGAAATCTGGTCGTTGTACTGGGCAATGGTCGCCGACAACTTGTTGACCTGATCGGTCATCGAGGTCAAGTTGCCATTGAGGTTGCTGTTCTGTTCGTTGAGCTGGTTGGCGATGGTATTGAAACGCTTGCTCAGCGACTGGGCACTGGTCAGCAGCAACTGGCGTGATGCATCTTCGTTGGGCTTGGCTGCCGCACTTTGCATGGCGGTGAAGAAGCTTTTCAAGGCGCCGGTAATGCCGGTGTCGGCATCGGACAGCATGCTGTCGAGCGGTGCAACCTGATTGAGGTACGCCGCCGCATCGCTATTGAGCGACGTGGTGGTACGCAGCTGGCTTTCCAGGTAACTGTTGTAGACCCGGCGCACATCGGACAGGGTGGTACCTGTGCCGATGAACACGTTGCCGTTCTGCTGCGAGCCATTGGACCGCTGCACATTCTGCTGGCGCGAATAACCAGCGACATCGGCGTTGGTAATGTTGTTACCCGTGGTGTGCAGGCCCGACTGACTGGCGCCGAGCCCCGACATCCCGATGTTGATCAAACTCGCCATGGTTCAAACCTTATAGTTGCGTAGTGGTGCCAATCGCTGCGTAGCTTTCGTAGGATTTCATTTGCTTGGCGATCTGCGAGATCTTGCTCGCGTAATCCGGGTCGGTTGCGTAACCGGCCCGCTGCAGCTCGCGTACAAACTGTTCCGGTTTATCGGCAGCCTTGACCGCTTCTTTATAGCGAGCGTTGTTCTGCAACAGGCTCACCAGGTCATGGAAACTGTCCTGATAGGAAGCGTAGGAACGGAACGCCGCCGTCTCCTTGACGAACTGACCATCGCGGAACTCGCTGGTGATCGCCCGCGCCTGATCGCCCTGCCAATTACCCGTGGCCTTGATGCCAAACAGGTTGTGGCTGCTGCGGCCATCGTCCTGACGCATGACCGACTTGCCCCAGCCGGTTTCCAGCGCCGCCTGAGCCACCAGGTAACGCGGATCGATACCGATGCGCTTGGCCGCCTGCTCCGCCATCGGCAACATAGTGGCGACAAAGTCATCAGAAGAGCTGAAAGCACGCTTGGCCGGCGCCAATGGCGGCTGCGCCATGACACGCCCATAAATGCGCAGGTTGCCCGGCGCGGCAAAGGCTTGCGCCGGCTGCCAGTCACCCTTGGCCACAGCGTCGCCGGTGAGGGTCGAACGGCCTGGGATCGGTGCAGTGTTGGTGGTGCCCGGTACAGCGCCAGCTGCGGGCACCAGGCCCGCCAGCAAGCGATCCGTGAGCTTGCTCGGCAAGGCCAGGCGCCGCGAATTTAGGGCTGCCACATCGTTGCGGGTGACGGCGGTTTCCTGCGGTCGCTCGGCCACGCCCACCGCCGTCGCACCCAGTGGCTTCGGCGCGATATCGAAGCGCGGGAACGGGCTGGTGTTGCTCGCAGAGGCGGCTTTCTGCTTGGACAACTGACGCATCAGCACATCCTGCAGACCAATACCGCCACCTTCACGCGACATACTCACCGCCAGCTGCTGGTCATACATCTGCTGGTACTGCTTGGTGGTTTCGGTATTGAGCGGGTTGTCCTTGGCCAGCACGTCACTGGCCGAACGCATCGACTTGAGCATCTCGTTAAGAAACAGCGACTCGAACTCCTGGGCAACCTTGCGCAGGTTAGCCTCGCTGTCGCGATCACCAACCTTCAACGAGCTGAGTCGATTGAGGTCAGTGTACGCGCCGCTATCAGCCATCGTGGTCATTGGGTTTTTCGGCATGTCCATGCGTGCGTCCCTTAAATCACGATCAGGTCGGCTTGAAGCGCGCCGGCCTGCTTCAACGCTTCAAGGATCGCCATCAAGTCACTCGGGGCTGCGCCCACCTGATTCACTGCACGGACGATTTCATCCAGGGTGGTACCCGGACCGAACTTGAACATTGGCTTGGCTTCCTGCTCGGCATTGACCCGCGAGCGTGGTACGACAGCCGTTTCGCCATTGGAAAACGGCCCTGGCTGGCTGACGATCGGGTCTTCGGTGATGGTCACGGTCAGGCTGCCGTGGGTCACCGCGGCCGGCGACACCTTGACGTTCTGGCCTATGACGATGGTGCCGGTACGCGAGTTGATGATGACTTTGGCCACCGCCTGCCCCGGATCGATTTCCAGGTTCTCGAGGATCGACAGGTAATCGACCCGCTGGCTTGGATCAAGCGGCGCAGTCACCCGCACCGAACCTCCATCCAGGGCCTGGGCCACACCCGGGCCGAGCAGTTCGTTGACCTTGTCGACGATACGCTTGGCGGTGGTGAAGTCGGGCCGATTGAGGTTCAAGGTCAGGCTGTTGCCCTGATTGAAACCACTGGGCACGGCACGCTCTACCGACGCGCCACCCGGGATGCGTCCAGCTGACGGCACGTTGACGGTGATCTTCGAACCATCGCGGCCTTCAGCATCAAAGCCGCCGACCACCAGGTTGCCCTGAGCGATGGCATAGACGTTGCCGTCGATACCCTTGAGCGGCGTCATCAACAAGCTGCCGCCGCGCAGGCTCTTGGAGTTACCGATCGAGGACACGGTGATATCCACCACCTGCCCCGGCTTGGCGAACGGCGGCAGATCGGCATGCACCGAGACCGCCGCGACGTTCTTGAGCTGCACGTTGCCGGTACCGGCCGGCACCTTGATGCCGAACTGCGACAGCATGTTGTTGAAGGTCTGCAGGGTGAACGGCGTCTGGGTGGTCTGGTCACCCGTGCCATTGAGCCCCACCACCAGGCCGTAGCCGATCAGCTGGTTGCTACGCACGCCGGAAATGCTGGCAATGTCCTTCAGACGTTCAGCCTGCACGGCAAACGCGACGGTCATCAGAAGCGCGGCGGTCATCAGCTGCTTGAAGTTGAACATGGTCATCCGAACCTAGAAAGGCCAAAGCGGGCTGAGGAAGAAACGGTCGAGCCATCCCGGCTGACTGGCGTCAGCAAAGGACCCGGTGCCCGAGTAAGTGATGCGCGCATCCGCCACTCGCGTCGAAGGCACGGTGTTGTCGGTAGCGATGTCATCGGCGCGAATCATGCCGGCAATACGCACCAGCTCATCACCGGTGTTGAGCGTCAGCCACTTTTCACCGCGCACGGCGATGATGCCGTTAGGCAGCACGTCAGCCACGGTGACGGTGATCGAACCGGTCAAGCTGTTGCCCTGCCCGGCCTTGCTATCACCCTTGGTCGCCCGGTCACCACTGTAGCCAGCACTGAGGCTCAGGTCGCCATCACTGAACGGGTTGTTAGTAGTCATCGAGGAGCCGAACAACGAGGTCAGGCCGATATCGGCCTTACTGTTCTTGGCGATCTGCGAGTTGGCATTCTTGCTCGCCTGAGTGCGTTCATTGAGGGTGATGGTGATGATGTCACCCACCCGAAACGCCTTGCGGTCGCTGTACAGATTCTGGTCGAAACCGGCCTGGTAGATCGAGCCGTTGTTGGCCGCCGCCGGCAGTGGCGTACGCGGCAATACTGGCGCGTAGTACGGATCATTGGGCTTGGGCGGCGGCGAAACGCAGCCAGCCAGCACGCTGATCCCACTCAGGGCAAGTATGGATAACAAACGACTCATGACTCTGACCTCACGGTGTAACAGGCGCCGTTAAAGCGACCTCGAAGACTTCACTTACAAGTTCTGGGTAACGAACGAGAGCATCTGGTCAGCGGTGGAAATGACCTTGGAGTTCATCTCGTAAGCACGCTGGGTGGTGATCATGTTGACCAACTCTTCCACGGTGCTGACGTTGGAGTTTTCCAGGGTCTGCTGCTGGACCACACCGAAACCGTTCAGGCCCGGCGTACCCACCTGTGGCGCACCGCTGGCTGCGGTTTCCAGGAACAGGTTGCCACCGGTTGCCTGCAATCCGGCCGGGTTGATGAAGTCGGCGGTTTGAATATTGCCGATGACCTGCGCAGCCGGGTTGCCGGCGATGGTGATCGACACCGTGCCGTCACGACCGACAGTGAAGGTTTGCGCTTCTGGCGGAACGACAATGGCCGGCTCCAGGGCGAAACCGCTGGCGGTGACGATCTGGCCATCGGAGTCCAGATGGAAGGTACCGTCACGGGTGTACGAGACAGTGCCATCGGGCTGCAGGATCTGGAAGAAACCGCGGCCATCGAGCGCCATGTCCAGCGGGTTCTCAGTGGTCTGCAGGCTACCGGCGGTGAAGCTCTTCTGCGTGCCAACAATGCGCACACCGGTACCCAGCTGCAGGCCCGAAGGCAGCTCACTGTCCTGGGTCGACTGGGCACCAGCCTGGCGGCGGGTCTGATACAGCAGGTCCTGGAACTCGGCACGATCACGTTTGAAGCCGGTGGTCGAGACGTTGGCCAGGTTGTTGGAAATGGTGGTCAGGTTCATGTCCTGAGCGGACAGACCGGTTTTACTCACCCAAAGAGCCGGAAGCATGCTGTTCTCCTCGTGCGCCTGTTTTACGGCGCTACGTCTATGTAATTAGCCGATCTGCAAAACCCGAGCCATGGCTTCATCGCCTTCTTTGGCCGTGGTCATCATTTTGATGTGCAGTTCGAATTGACGGGACAGCGCCAGCACCGAGGTCATTTCCTCGACGGCGTTGACGTTACTGGCCTCAAGGAAGCCCGACACCAGTTTGACGTTGGCGTCAGCCACCGCCGGCTGGCCATTGTTGGTGTGGATCAAACCGTCCAGGCCTTTGCTCATGGTCTTGAGGTCAGGGTTGACCATCTTGATCCGGTCGACTTCGGCCATCACCCGCGGCCCCTCGCCCATGGCGCGGATGGTGATGGTGCCGTCTTCACCGACCTCGATCTTCTGCTCTGGCGGCACGGCAATCGGCCCACCGTTGCCCATGATCGGCATGCCGTTGCCGGCACGCAGCACCCCCAGGGCATCGATATTCATACTCGCAGTACGCACATAGGCTTCGCTGCCATCAGGCGCTTGCACGGCGATAAAGCCGTCACCACCAATGGCCACGTCCAGGTCACGCCCGGTTTCCAGCATCGAACCTGGCGAGAAATCCGTCGCCGGGCGCTCGGTCATCGCGTAGGCGCGCGCCGGAAAGCTGTCACCGAACACCGGCATCGAACGCGCCTGCTCCAGGTCACGCTGAAAACCGGTGGTGGAAATGTTCGCCAGGTTGTTGGCATGCGCCTTCTGCGCCAGCGCGTTCTGGCTGGCACCGGTCATGGCCACGTACAGCATCTTGTCCACAGTATTTCTCCCCTGCGCTGGCGAACACTTGCCGTTCGCCGCTGCTTTGCAGTGCTTGTAGCAAGTTTCAAACCAACTTTGCAGAAGTAGCCAAAAGCCCCGCCAGACAAGGGCTTGCGCGTTGCAGGAGAATACAACGGAGAGTAGCGCCGTCGAAATTACGGCGCCCGCTTGCCGCTAGCGGCAAGGTTCAGTAGGCACGGCATGCGCCATTATTGAAGGGGCCGGCAAAACGCTTCCAGCCATCGCCCGGAGAAAACTGGGCACACACCAGACGGCCATCGGCCTGGCTTTCCCAACGGTACCAAGGCGCAGCATCGGCCCGGACTTGAGACACCAGCAACAGCGCAAACAAGAGCAACGCCATTCGCTGCAACATGATCGACACCTCCGAAATGAAAGACCCCTTCCGAGAAAGGGGCCTATCCATACCTATTGCCTCATACCCGTATCAGGTCATCTGAATGATGGTCTGCATGATGGTGCTCTGGGTAGAGATGGTCTTGGCGTTTGCCTGATAGTTGCTCTGCGCCTTGATCAGCTCGACCAACTCGTTAGTCAGGTTGACGTTCGAGGCCTCCAGCGAGTTGGAAGCGATGGCGCCCAGGGTGCCGGTCTTCGGCGCATCAATACCCGGAATGCCCGAGGAATAGGTTTCCGCCCAACGCGTACCCCCCATAGGCTGCAGGCCCTGCTCGTTGGCAAACGAAGCGATCGCTACCTGACCAATCGCGCGCGACTGCTGGTTGCTGAAGCTGGCGAACATCACACCGCTGGAGTCGATGCTCAGGCTCGACAAGATGCCGGTAGCGTAACCGTCCTGGCTCTGCGACAGACGCGTGGTCGGAGTGTTGTAGGAGGTGGTCGCATTCATGTCGATGGCGATACCACCCGCGCTCGCTTCCGAACCGTTGGAGCCCCATACCGGTGGCTTGGCGTCCGGATCGGTAATGGTGGCAGGCACCCAACCGGTCAACTTGAAGACCTTGTTCTCAACTTCGTAGCCAGACCCAACAGCGCCGGCCGTCATGGTGTCGACGCTACCGTCCGGTTTGAAGGTGATAGTTCCTTCCAGCGGCTGCGGTGGCTCCTGGCTTGGATCAAGCGGGTTGCGACCGTCGATCAGGGTGTACGACTTCCACTCATTGGTGTCGGTCTTGACGTAGTACTGATCCATGACGTGCTCGTTACCCTGGCTGTCATAGATCTTGGTAGCAAAGGTCTTGTTCCAGGTAGTGTCATCACTTGGGTCAAAAGTGGTGGTCGCCGGGATAACTTTGTCCGACGAGTTCAGGTTGATACCCTGATTGATCGAAGTGGTGGACTTTGGCGCCAACGCCGAGGTGTCGATCTTAAGATCAGTCAGCACGCCATTGATGATCTTGCCATTCTCATCCACACCGTAGCCGCGCAGGCGCAGGCCATCGGCGGTTACCACGTAATTGTCTTTATCGGTCTGGAAGGCACCGGCACGGGAGTAACTGAGCGAGCCGTTGTCGCTCAGCACAAAGAAGCCCTGCCCCTGGATACCCATGTCCAGCACGTTGCCGGTATTGGTGATTTCACCGTTGGTGAACTGCTGCGACACCGAAGCCAGGCGCACGCCGTTACCCACGCTCTGACTGCCGACACCCAGCTTGTTGGCCGAATACACGTCGGCGAATTCCGCACGCGAGGATTTAAAACCGGTGGTGGCAACGTTGGCGATGTTGTTGCCGGTCACGTCCAGTTGCTTGTTGGCTGCATAGAGACCGCTAAGGCCGATATTGAATGACATCTTTCAACTCCTTGTGCCGCGTTAGCCGGCTCTATATACCGATGGTTTGGACTTTGGACAGTGCGATGCTGCCCAGGCCAGCGAGATTGAGCATCATCTCGCCGCCGGTCTGACTGAGGGTGACGCTGCTGACCGTGGCGGGCAGCAGGGTGTACATATCCAACTGTTTGCCTTCGATGGTGGTCTTGGCGGCAAAGGTGTAAGTACCAGGATCGACCTTCTCACCGGCGTCATTGGTGCCATCCCAGACGAACTCGGAATTGCCGGCCTTCTGCTCACCCATGTCGATGGTCTTGACCACCTTGCCATCCTTGTCGGTGATGGTGACGGTGGCGTTACTCAGCGACTGCGGCACTACCACGGAACCGGTGAAGCTCTTGGTGGTGTCGACCATGGCCTTGTCGGTCTGGACGATCACCGAGCGACCAACCAACGATGACGCCTGCAGCGCCTGGGACGATTTGAAGTTGCCGGAAATCGCCGTCACCGTCTCGTTGAGCGTGGTGATGCCTTCCAGGCTACTGAACTGCGCCAACTGGGCGACGAACTCGCTGTTGTCCTGAGGATCGAGCGGGTTCTGATTCTGCATCTGGGTAACCAGCATCTGCAGGAACGCGTCTTTGCCCAACGCCTGGTTGCCGCTCTTGCTGTTGGTTGCCGAGGCAACGCCACTGGTGTTGTTGGTGTCGGAGGTCTGCTTGACCGACGCTTTGAGTACGTCGTTCAGGTTTACCCCGGCGGTGGTGTCGTTAATGCTTGCCATTGGCTTCGTCCCTTATCACTGACCCAGGGTCAGGACCTTCTGCATCATGGTCTTGGCCGTGTTCATCAACTCGGCGTTGGTCTGGAACGAGCGACTGGCAGAGATCATGTCCGCCATCTCCTCGACCACATTGACGTTCGGGTAGTAAACGTAGCCGTCCTTGTTCGCCGCCGGGTGATTCGGCTCGTAGCGTGCCTCAAGGTTGCTTTGGTCTTCGACCACACCGAGCACCTGAACGCCCTGACCGGCCGCGTCCTGATCCTGGAACAGCGACTGACTGACGCCACCCTGTGCCTGCTGGAAGGTGGTGGCGAACACCGGATGACGAGCACGGTAGGTCTGATCGATGCTCGACGAGACGGTCTCGGCGTTGGCAATGTTCGAAGCGACGGTGTTCAGACGGGTGGTCTGCGCACTCATGCCGCTACCGGCAATGTTGAACACACTGGCGAGGGACATGACTTACTCTCCGCGCAGGGCCGATACCAGCCCTTTGAATTTACTGTTGAGCAGCGTAAAGCTGGCCTGGAAACCGACGGCGTTTTCCGCATAGCTCGATTGTTCAAGCTGAGCATCGACGGTGTTCTGGTCGACCGAAGGCTGCATCGGCGTGCGGTACTGCAGGGTTTCGTCACCCATGCTCAGGCCTTCAGCCTCGATGTGCCGGGTGTTGGTGCGATCCAGCGAGAAGTGGCCCTTGCTGGTCTTCTCGCTCTGCGCCGCCAATACCGAAGCAAAGTCCATGTCACGCGCCTTGTAGTTGGGCGTGTCGGCGTTGGCGATGTTGTTGGCCAGCACTTCAGCACGCTGGGCGCGAAAGCCCAGTGCCTTTTCGTGAATGCCAAGCGCTTTGTCGAAGCTGATGCTCATGTCGGGGAAACCTTCGAAGGTTGACCGGAATCTCGTTGGCCAAGCTATAGCAAGGGCTGTGCCAACACTCTGAAAGCCCGAAAACACTGGGCTGGACGGGCAACATTGACAACGCCATGCCAGAAAAGCGGCAAAGTGTTTCCGCCTCGAGAAGGGAAAGCGGCAATTACCGGGTGGCAAAAACGGCAAAACAAAAAATTGACGTCACATTGGCTGGGCCTGGAGCACACGCCTCATTGAGAGATATTTGGGAATCCTCCTACAGCTCACGCGGAAATATTTACCCTCGATTCATGATGTGATTTCCCCCTGCACAGAGTTGTCAGGGAGACCCTTATGTTTCTGAGCCACCTTGTGCCCTCATGGCACGAGATCGAATCGCGCATCACGGATGAAATGGGCTATCAAGGAGGCGCCCATTTGCGTACCCACCTCAACAAACAGGTCGCCTCGCTGGCCCTCAACCTGCGCCGGGTCAGGGCGGTGCAGTCCGCCTTCAACAAGGCAGAATGGCAAGCCGCACATAGGTTGCGCCAGCGCTTCGCCGAGCTGGAAATCACCAGCATTCTCGATGAGTTGCTCATCGTCGTAAGGCAGATGGCGATGATCGTCGTCGGCAGCACCCTGGGCGGCGGTGCCATTGGCGCCGGGATCGGGGCATTTGGCGCAGGTGCCGGGGCCATCCCCTTTGCCGGCGCTGGCGCGGTGATGGGCCTCAAGGTCGGCGGCTGGATCCTCGGTGTACTGGGCCTGTCGTCCATCGCCGAATTCTTTATCGACGGCTTGCCGCGCATCGGCGAGTACTACCGGGATGGCATCCGCACCGCCTGGGACGGGACGCGCGGCGATGAGGGGTTAAGCCCGTTCAGCCAGGACGATCCGCATGCGATATCCCGAGCCGCCCACCACATTGCCTTGGGCCATGTGGATGTCGTGGTACTGCTACTGGGGGCAATTGTGTCCTACCTCACCCGTGGGCGCGGGAATGCCGGCGTGCTGGCGCAGGAGATGGCCACCAGCAGCAGAGGGGCTCGACTCGGGCAGTGGATACTCAAACATAAAGAGGGACTTAAGAAGCGGCCGGATCTGCAGGTGCCGGAGCGGCGCAAAGGTGCGCTGAATGATCATCTCCCAGGGCAGCAGAATCGATCTACCGGGAAAGACAAGGAGCCTTCTACCGGCAAGACCGGTAGCATGCCTTTACATACAGTAGAGTGCTTCAAGGCTGATAAATGACCGGCATCCAAGATTGGTGAGTTCGAGCGGCAATTGAAAGGCCAGCAGGAAGGACTGAACCGATTATCGGTTGAAGAGTTTCTTGAGAACATTGCCAATCCAGTAAAACGTGACCCAGCCATCGCCCGAACCGCACGCAGAGAATTGCAAGATAAGCTGCAAAAAAGGATCCAGAGAGAGTTGCTCGCAGAAATGAGTCCACTTGAAGCCATGAAAATGTCAGCAATAAAAGCTAAAGAGACAATGGCGTCCCTTGCTGCATTGCACAACCCCGACTTGAGCGCCGGAGGAAAAGACGTGATATCAGACTTTGGCGACAGGCGAGTCAACTCCAGCATTGGCGCACAATGGCGAGCCAAGATAGCCAACCTCAAAAAAGCTGCCGAAAATGCACCAAAATCGAGCGACGCGCCAATTTATATGAGTATCAATCTGCATAAATGCTAGGCAGTCAGGGGATCGTAAATGGACGAAGTATTCTCCATCTTCATCGAAAAAGTAGGCACACCCATCTCACGCCGTGAAGTTCCTCCAACGAGCATTGAACGCTTTAGAGGCAAACTACCCGAACTGCTGCTGTCATATTGGAAAGAACATGGCTGGTGCGGCTTTGGCGATGGTATCTTTTGGTTAGTTGACCCCCAAGAATATGAGGGCGTCATCGCATCTTGGCTCGAAGGCACGAACCTGGAAAATCGCGACACTTATCACTTGATCGCCAGAAGCGCTTTTGGCGATTTGTACCTTTGGGGTGAAAAAAGCGGATTCTCAGTAAAGATCACCAGCCTACTATCACGCTACACAGGTGATAATTATCAATTCAGCGAAAGCGATGCTACTAGAGAAGTCCACAACTTCTTTCTGTCACGGGAGAAAGAATATAACGACTTCGACAATCTTTTTGACTCTGCAAAGAAAAAGTTAGGCACATTGAAAAATGATGAAATGTACGCGTTCGTTCCGGCAATAATGCTCGGAGGACGCGCCACCCTCGAAAATCTTGAAAAGGTCAAAGCTATAGAGCACCTGATCCTTCTATCGCAAATCGCAGGGCTTGAACCTTACAGCTTCTCTGATTTCTGACCTTGGATACTCAAGCATGAAGAGGGATTTAAGAAGCGGCCGGATCTGCGGGTGCCGGAGCGGCGCAAGGGGGCGCTGGATGATCCACAGCCGGCGCAGGTGAATCAACCTGCCGGGAAAGACAAGAAACCTTCCACAGACAAGCCCTATAGCATGCCATTGCACACGCGGCCCTGCATAATCCTGACCTCATCGCCGGGGGAAAGATGTGATTTCGGATTTTGGAGATCGCCAGGTGAACGCCAGGTGAACGCCAGTATTGGGCCGCAATGGAAAACGAAGATCGAACACTTAAGGAATGCCGCGCAGGCAGTACCTGAAGCCTCGCGTGGAAAAACATTGGTTAATGTTAATCTTCATAAATGCTAGGGAAAATTAGAGTATGGATGAGGCATTTTCCATTTTTCTGGAAGCGTTCGGGTCTCCAATCGAGCGCAGAGAGGTTCCACCCTCAAGCATTCAACGCTACCACGGGAAGCTTCCCGACCAGTTATTAGCGTATTGGAGCGAGCATGGGTGGTGCGGCTACAGCGACGGTATTTTCTGGATGGTCAACCCTCAAGAGTATGATGGCGTTGTAGCCTCCTGGCTTGAAGACACCAAACTCGAGACACTCGACACCTACCATGTGATTGCCAGAAGCGCGTTCGGTGATCTGTATCTCTGGGATGAGAAGACTGGGGCATCACTCAAGATCACCAGCATTCTCTCGCGTTACAGAACTCACGATTCTATTTATACCGGAGACAAAATGGATAAAGGGGTCAGGGCCTACTTGGTGTCAAAACGGGTAGATACCAATGATTACGGCGAACTGTTCAGCCCAGCAAAGAAGAAGCTGGGGCTTCTTCGCGATGACGAGATGTATGGCTTTACACCAGCGCTAAAGCGAGGCGGCCCTGAGACGCTCGAACATCTCGAAAAATTCAAAATTGTAGAGCACTTGATATTTTTGTCGCAGATCACCGATCTTCAGCCCTACAGTTTCACGGGCATCTGATGGCGCATAGTTTTGAACTGCCATGCATTCCGCCTGAGAGCTCGTAGAACTGAAGAGCGCCGACTAAACTCGCGCGCCGCGTGCACGGCGCTTGAGTCGCATGGCCCTGACACAATCCTCCAGCGCCCCTCACTTGGCCTGATAGATGATCCCCGGACTGCACTGCACCATCTGGTAGTGATCCGGCAAACCATTGAGCGCCTCGGACGCACCGAGGAACAGGTAGCCACCCGGCTTGAGGGTGCCGTGGATACGCAGCAGGATGTCTTTCTTGACCTGGGCCGAGAAGTAGATCAACACGTTGCGGCAGAACACGATGTCGAACTTGCCCAACGCGGCATAGCTGTCGAGCAGGTTGAACGAGCGAAACTCCACGCGACTGCGAATCGGCGCCTTGATCGCCCAGCGCCCCGGCGCCTTGACATCGAAGTAACGCTGCAAGCGTTCCTGGGACAAGCCGCGAGCAATGGCCAGGCTGTCGTATTCGCCGCTCTTACAGTTATTGAGCATGGTCCCGGACAAGTCAGTGGCAACAATCTGCGCGCCCATTTTCAACTGACCGATATTGCTGCGCTCGAACTCGTCGATCGCCATGGAAATCGAATACGGTTCCTGCCCTGAGGAACAGGCGGCCGACCAGATGCGCAGACGCTGCCCCGGATTGGCCTTGATCTGCTCCGGCAAGACTTTGTTCTTGAGCACTTCAAAGGGGTAAGTATCGCGAAACCACAAGGTTTCGTTGGTGGTCATGGCATCCACCACCTGCTCACGCAATCCGCTGCGCGGCTGACTCTGAATACGCTGCACCAGTTCAGTCAGGGACTTGATGCCCTGCTGCTCCATCAGCTTGTTGAGACGGCTGGAGACCAGGTACTGCTTATTTTCGCCCAGCAGGATGCCACAGGCTTTTTCCAGGAAGACCCGGAACTGTTCGAAATCCAAATTACCCGTAGACAAATGATGCCGCCTCTTAAATCGTGTGAACCGCCAGGGGGTCACCCCCCGGCCGCTAGTGCGTGGCCTTGATCCGATCAACGACGCGCTGGGCGAGGTCATCCGGCTTGAACTTGGCGAGGAAATCATCCGCGCCAACCTTCTTGACCATCGCCTGGTTAAACACCCCGGACAACGAAGTATGCAGGATGATGTGCAGCTTTTGCATGCGCGGGTCGCTGCGGATCTCGGCCGTCAGGGTGTAGCCATCCATCTCCGGCATCTCGATATCGGAGATCATCATCAGGAATTCTTCCTCCGGACGCTTGCCCTCATCGACCAGCTTGCGCAGGTAATCCAGCGCCTGGCGACCGTCATTGAGCGCCACCACCTCCACCCCGACCGTCTGCAGACAACGGCTGACCTGCTTGCGCGCCACCGACGAATCATCGACCGTCAGTACGCGCAGCAATACCGCCTTGTCCTGTACCTCGGCATCGACCACACCGGCAGAGATGGCCTCGGAAGTCGGTGCGACTTCGGCGAGAATTTTCTCCACATCGATGATCTCGACCATCTTGTTGTCGACTCGGGTCACCGCGGTCAGGTAATGATCGCGCCCGGTACCCTTGGGTGGCGGATGGATCTCCTCCCAATTCATGTTGACGATGCGCTCCACCGAGTGCACCAGAAACCCCTGGGTCTTGGTGTTGTACTCGGTAATGATAACGAAGCTGTTGCGCAACTCCTCACTCAGACCGGGCATTCCAGTCGCCATCGCCAGATCGAGGATCGGGATGGTTGCCCCACGAATATTCGCGACACCGCGCACTACCGGGTTGGACTTGGGCATCACGGTCAGGGGCGGACATTGCAGCACTTCCCGCACCTTGAATACGTTAATCCCGTAGAGTTGCTCGCCATTGAGACGAAACAGCAGCAGCTCCAGACGATTCTGCCCCACCAATTGTGTGCGCTGGTTCACCGAATCCATTACACCAGCCATGCCAGAACTCCTTCACCTAACGCTACAGCTTCGTACCCAGTGTCGGCACGCGCTTTGCTTTTTTTAATCGTATGAACACGAAAACGACATTTTTCCGACGCCTGACCCGCCACCTGCCCAGCCTCCTTGCTGCGCTGTGTTTGGTGGCTCCTGGCGTGCGCCCCTTGGCTGACACTTTTACCTTGCCTGAACAGCTTATCGGTGTCACCCAAGGGTTTCTTGAATTCACCGTTGAAGATTACCTGGCCAACAGCCAGACCGAAGGGCGTTATGAAATTCAGGTCAACAGCCTTGATCCGCGCCTGCGCATGCCGTTATGTGACCGTCAGCTCGACGCCAGCCTGGAAAGTCCGGCGCAGCCACTAGGCCGCGTGACCATCAAGGTTCGTTGCGAGGGCAGCTCGCCGTGGACGGTGTTTGTGCCCGCCCAGGTGCGCCTGTTTCGCAATGTCGTGACCGTGGTCCGACCGCTCAAGCGCGAGAGTATTGTCGGTGAACAGGACGTCGCCTTGCGCGAGCGCGACGTCGGCGTACTGAACCAGGGTTTTCTCAGCAGCCTGGACCAGGCACTTGGACTCAAACTTATCCGACCGACGGTCATGGACCAGGTACTGACACCGCAACACCTGGAGCAAGCCGAAGTGATCCGCAAGGGCGATCAGGTGGTCATCACCGCGCGCAGCGGCAGCCTTGCCGTGCGCATGCCCGGCGAAGCGCTGAGCAAAGGCGGCCTTAGCGAGCAAATTCGGGTCCGCAACCTCAATTCCAAACGGGTGGTCAAGGCCAGGGTAACTGCGCCGGGCCAGGTGGAAGTGGCCATGTAAAGGCGCGAACTGCGAAGAACTCTGGCGATCAGGAACTGCTTTTCCTAAACTGTGTCCCATTGGGTGCGCCGAATGCCGTGCAGGTTGCAGAGTAATTGCGCCTAAAGTTTCTTTCGGCTTGGCCGAAAACAAGGCAAGCGTCCATATACCCAGAGGTTTTCTGATCATGGTCATCGACTTCAGTCGTTTGAATAACTCCCCGGCGGTTACCGGCGTGCGCACTGGCAACAGCCAGGAAAGTGCCACCGAAACCCGCGCAACCAAGGCCGACACTGTCGCCCAGGGCGGCGCCAGCGGGGAAGCCGTACACCTCAGCCACGAGGCCCAGCAGTTGCAAAAGGTCAGCGACAAGCTGCGCGACCAGCCGATTGTCAACAGCGCCCGGGTGGCGGAGTTGAAACAGGCTATCGCCGACGGCAGCTACCAGGTCGACAGCAACCGCGTCGCCAGCAAACTGCTTAATTTCGAAGCCCAGCGCTAGCCCCTGGCGCGCTGACTTCAGGACGCTTGAACCAAAGAGCCAGCCATGCACGACACTACCTTGCTGCAATTGATCGAAGATGATTTTGCTCCAGCGCAACAATTGCTCGAATTGCTGCACTCCGAGGCGACTGCCCTGCACGGCCGCGACATGCCGCTGCTGGAAGAAATCCTGGCGCGCAAGCAATCGCTGGTGATCCTTCTTGATCAGCAAGGTCGGCGCCGCAGTGAACTGCTCGCAAATCTTGGCCTGAGCCAGGACCGCGAAGGCGTTGCGCAACTGGCCAGCCAGTCGGACCTGGGCGAGCTGCTTCTGCAACAGCTGGATGTCCTGGGCAAACTGCTTGCCGACTGCCAGACCGTGAACGAGCGCAATGGCCGCGCGATCCAGCTTCAGCAAAGCACCACCGCCAATCAGATCAGAATCCTCATGGGTGGCGAATCACCGTCGCTCTATGATGCCCGCGGGTCGACCTCGCCCCTGGCCAAGCCGCGGGCGCTCAGCCAGGCTTGATTCCCTGTATCAAGGCGCGAAACATACTGGCAAAATGCCGTTACTTGCGTGTGCCGTTTTTGCCTGGAGATTGATTACCCGTGTTCAATGAAGCAGAAGCTCCGCAGCCTCCAAAGGTGCTTACCACCCCTTTGGAAATTGCCGCCAACTTGCGGTCGCTGCAAGAGAGCCATGACCCACTGATCATCACCTTCCACGAACGTAGCCAGCGCTTCCAGAGTTATGTGGTCGAAGTCGACCGCGAAAACAATCGCCTGGCGTTTGATGAAATGATTCCTCGCGACGGCGAACGCTACCTTGAGAATGGCGAGCCGTTTCGGGTCGAGGGCTTTCATGATGGCGTGCGTATCGCTTGGGAGTGTTCTACCCCGCTGAGCATCAGCGAAGTTGACGGCCATCGCTGCTATCGCGGTGCGCTGCCGACTGAAGTGGCTTACCACCAGCGTCGCAATGCCTTCCGCGCCGCCCTGAAACTGTCGCAACTGGTCGATGTCAAGCTTGACGGCGACAAGCTCAAAGGCAATGGCGAGTTGAAAGGCAAGTTGCTGGACATCTCTGCCACCGGTTGCAAGCTGCGCTTTGAAGGCAATATCGAAGGGCGCCTGCAACTGGGTCAAGTGTATGAGAGATTCGCCTCGGGCTCACCGCTAGGCTTGTCTCAGGTTGAAGTGGAATTGCGTCACTTGCATTTCGAGGAGCGGCTGAATACTACCTTTGCGGGTGTGCGCTTTCACAACTTGAACGGACCGATGCAGCGCAAGGTCGAGACCTTTGTCTATCAGTTGCAGCGCGAGGCGCGGCGGTTCGATAAAGACGACTTTTAAGCTACCCGCTGTTGTGGGTGCTGGCCTTGCCAGCGATGGGCCGCATAGCGGCCCTGACTCACACCGGCGCCGGTTTCTCCGACGATTCGCCAGCAGCACCCTCCTCTGACTGCTCGTCCTCTTCCTCAGTATCCTCCGCCGCCACAGGTGTCTGCATCTGCTCTTGCACCACTTGTTCATCAACTCGCGGATCGAGCGCTGCCGACAACGGCGAACCCGCTGCCGGCATGGCCACGTGATTGAGCGGCGCATCGTCGACCTGATGCAATCCGGTAACCGCCTTCGGCCGAATCCGCCAGACCAGTACCAGGGAAAAGAACACGAAGAAGGCGTAAAGCATCTGTGTGCCAAGCATCTTCATCAGCACCCCGGCCACCAGCGGCCCGATACTGGCACCAACGCCATAGGTGACCAACAGCATTGCCGTCAGCGATACCCGGCGCTCGCTTTCCACATGGTCATTGGAAAACGCCACGGCCAAGGGGTACAGGCAAAACTGCAGCAATGACACGGCAAAGCCTGCGCCAAACAAGACGATCAATGGCACGGCCGGCATGATCGCCAACGGCAGCGCGGCCACAGCCAGACCGATGGCCACGCTACGGATCAATAGCGCCCGGTCATAGCGGTCCGAAAGCCAACCCAACGGCCATTGCACCAACAGGCCGGCAAAAATACAGCAGCCCATGAACAGACCGATGTACTCGGTACTCAGCCCTTGCTTGGCCGCATACAACGGCGCCAGGCCATAGAACGAACCGACAATCAGCCCCGCCCCCAACACCGTGGTCAACGACTGCGGCACCCGTTTGATAAAGAACCGCGGCTCCATCGGCGCGGGATGCAAGGCGGCCGGGTGAATACGCCGGGTCAGTGCCACCGGCACCAGGCACAAGGCAAAACACATGGCCACCAGCATCAACAGCTCCGGCCCCAGCTGCGGGTGCGCGACCAGGATCAACTGACCGAGCACCAAACCCAGGTAAGAGGCGATCATGTAGCCGCTGAACACCGCACCACGTTGCTTGGCATCCGCCTGCTCGTTGAGCCAGCTTTCGATGACCATGTACTGACACATCATGCCCAAACCGACAATCACCCGCAGCACAATCCAGGCCGGCAACCAACTGACCATGCCATGCCCGAGCACCGCCGCGCCGACGATCCCGGCACAGGTGGCATAGGCACGAATGTGCCCGACCCGGGCAATCAGCCGGTGGCCGATCTTGCCGCCCAAGGCCAGACCAAAATAGTTGGCAGCCATCAATGCACCCACCCAGAGGCTGTCGACATGATCGGCAGCCAGGCGCAACGCCAGGTAAGTACTCAACAAGCCGGAACCAATCAACATCATCAGCGCCGCAAAATACAGCGCGCGAAAAGACTTCCAGATCTGTCGCATCAGCGTCCCGAACGGCCCCTTGAGCAGGTGGAAAAACTGCTTGAAAGCATAAGTGAAAATAACCTTACTGCTGTGCTCGGGAGCAAAAAAAGACTAGGCCTGAGCCGCCAGTACGCGACGCTCCCACGGGGTGATTTCATCGAAGAAACTGGTCAGCTCCAAGGTCTTGGTGGCGATATAGCCTTCGATGAACTCGGCACCAAACAGTTCCCGTGCACGCTCACTACGCTTGAGACGCTCAAGAGCGGCATGCAAGGTACATGGCAAACTCAAATGATCTGGCACCTCGAACTCACCCTGGATTGCCGGCGTCGGCTCAAGTTGCTGCTCGATACCGTACAACCCGGCGGCAAGGCTGGCGGCAATGGCCAGATAGGGGTTGGTGTCAGCACCAGGCAAGCGATTCTCAACCCGCCGAGCCACTGGCGCGCTGGCCGGAATGCGCAGGCCGGCGGCGCGATTGTCCTCGGACCAACAAGCATTGTTCGGCGACGCATAGGGATGACACAGACGCTGGTAGGAGTTGACGTTCGGCGCGAACAACGCGGTGAATTCCGCCATGCACGCCTGCTGACCACCGATGAAGTGATAGAAGCTTGGCGTCGGCTTGCCGTGGACATCACTGAACACATTGCGCCCGCTGTCGCTCTCGACCACGCTCTGGTGAATGTGCATAGAGCTACCCGGTGTGTGCGCCAACGGCTTGGCCATGCACACGACGGAAAGGCCGTGTTTGAGCGCGACTTCTTTGAGCAGGTGCTTGAACAGCAAGGTCTGGTCGGCCAGTAACAATGGATCGCCATGCAACAGGTTGATCTCGAACTGACTGACGCCCATTTCATGCATGAAAGTATCGCGCGGCAAACCCAGGGCTTCCATGCAGCGATAGACCTCGTTGAAGAACGGTCGCAGGCCATTGTTGGAACTGACACTGAATGCCGAATGCCCCTCTTCGCGACGACCGTCCTTGCCCACCGGTGGCAAGAACGGCTGGTTCGGATCCGTGTTAGGGGCGAAGACAAAGAACTCCAGCTCGGTTGCCACTACCGGTGCCAAACCATGGGCAGCGTAGCGGGCAATCACGGCTTTGAGCAGGCCACGGGTGGACAGACCGGAACTGGTGCCGCTGAGCTCGACGGCATCGCAGATCGCCAGCGCACGCGGTTCATCGCTCCAAGGCAGACGGTAGATATGGTGAGGATCGGCGACCAGGGCCAGATCGCCGTCATCGCTGCCATAGAAGCGCGCAGCCGGATAGCCACCCATGATGCACTGCAACAGCACCCCACGGGCCATCTGCAAACGGCGGCCTTCGAGAAAGCCTGCGGCGGTCATTACTTTGCCGCGCGGTACACCATTGAGGTCTGGCGTAATGCACTCGATCTCATCAATGCCCGTCAAGCGCTCGGCGAGAGAGCGCTGGCCACTGGTCGTCATGACACTGTCCTTATTGTTTTCGCATGCCGGGATCGGCGATAGCTACAACATAGGCTTCGGGCGTTCAGAATTTCAAGCAGACACAGAGGGGATGATCGTAATTTTCTACAGCCCGGTGGTGACGCAGCCTTCGGCAGATCAACCCGGTAAGGTCAATCCATTGGCCGGTAACGGTAATGCGGTCTTGTAGCGCACCTGCTTCAAGGCAAAGCTTGAGCGGATGTTGGCCACCCCTGGCAGCCGCGTCAGGTAATCGAGGAAGCGCTCCAAGGCCTGAATGCTCGGCAGCAGCACTCGCAACAAATAGTCCGGATCGCCCGTCATCAAATAGCACTCCATAACCTCTGGGCGCTCAGCGATCTCTTCTTCAAAGCGGTGCAGCGACTGCTCCACCTGCTTTTCGAGGCTGACATGAATGAACACATTGACGTCCAGCCCCAATACTTCCGGTGCCAGCAAGGTCACCTGCTGGCGAATCACTCCCAGCTCTTCCATGGCCTTTACCCGGTTAAAACACGGCGTCGGCGACAAATTCACCGAGCGCGCCAGCTCGGCGTTGGTGATCCGGGCATTTTCCTGAAGGCTGTTGAGAATACCGATATCGGTGCGATCCAGTTTGCGCATGAGAGAATTTCACCTGTTTTTTGTCTTTATAAAGAATGTTTATCCGCAAGCCGGATTAAAGGCAATGAACTTGAGAGAAATATTCTTCAGGCGCCCGAATATCATGTAGGACAAGACTGACTTCCTAGTCACAAGCCGGGGTGTCAGCAGCGACCGCTTCAAAGCTCAACAAAAACACAAGACAGAGCGAGCGTAAAAAAGCATGAACGAGTACGCCCCCCTGCGTCTGCATGTGCCCGAGCCTACCGGCCGGCCAGGCTGCCAGACTGATTTTTCCTACCTGCGTCTGAACGATGCCGGTAAGGTCCGTAAACCTTCTGTCGATGTCGAAGCCGCCGATACGGCAGACATCGCTTATAGCCTGATCCGTGTGCTGGACGACAAAGGCAATGCTCTGGGCCCGTGGGCCGAGGACATCAGCCCCGAAATCCTGCGCCAAGGCATGCGCACCATGCTCAAGACCCGGCTGTTCGACAGCCGCATGGTGGTCGCCCAGCGCCAGAAGAAAATGTCCTTCTACATGCAGAGCCTGGGTGAGGAAGCCATTGGCAGCGGTCAGGCCATGGCTTTGAACCGCACTGACATGTGCTTCCCCACCTACCGCCAGCAGAGCATTCTCATGGCCCGCGACGTGTCGCTGGTAGAGATGATCTGCCAGCTGCTGTCCAACGAGCGCGATCCGCTCAAGGGCCGTCAACTGCCGATCATGTACTCGGTGCGCGAAGCCGGCTTCTTCACCATCAGCGGCAACCTGGCGACCCAGTTCGTCCAGGCGGTGGGCTGGGCGATGGCCTCGGCGATCAAAGGCGATACCAAGATTGCCTCGGCCTGGATCGGTGACGGCGCCACTGCCGAATCCGACTTCCACACCGCACTGACCTTCGCCCACGTCTACCGCGCACCGGTGATCCTCAACGTGGTCAACAACCAGTGGGCGATTTCCACCTTCCAGGCTATTGCTGGCGGTGAGTCGACCACCTTCGCCGGTCGCGGCGTCGGCTGCGGCATTGCTTCGCTACGGGTCGACGGCAACGACTTCATCGCCGTCTACGCTGCCTCGCGCTGGGCTGCTGAACGTGCCCGTCGCGGCCTTGGCCCGAGCCTGATCGAGTGGGTCACCTACCGCGCTGGTCCGCATTCGACCTCGGACGATCCGTCCAAGTACCGTCCTGCCGACGACTGGAGCCACTTCCCGCTGGGTGACCCGATTGCGCGCCTGAAACAGCACCTGATCGCCATCGGCCACTGGTCCGAAGAAGAGCATCAGGCGGTCACGGCCGAGCTTGAAGGCGAAATCATCAAGGCACAGAAGGAAGCCGAACAGTACGGCACCCTGGCCGGTGGCCAGATGCCGAGCCCCGCGTCCATGTTCGAGGATGTCTACAAGGAGATGCCGGAGCACCTACGCCGGCAACGCCAGGAACTGGGGATCTGACATGAACGATCACAACACTTCAATTCAGTTGGACACCGCCATGGCGACTACCACCATGACCATGATCCAGGCCCTGCGCTCGGCCATGGACATCATGCTTGAGCGCGATGAAGACGTAGTCGTCTATGGCCAGGACGTCGGTTACTTCGGTGGCGTATTCCGCTGCACTGAAGGTCTGCAGACCAAGTATGGCAAGTCGCGGGTCTTCGATGCACCGATCTCCGAAAGCGGCATCGTCGGCACGGCTGTGGGCATGGGCGCTTATGGCCTGCGTCCGGTGGTCGAGATTCAGTTCGCCGACTACTTCTACCCGGCTTCCGACCAGATCGTCTCGGAAATGGCCCGCCTGCGTTACCGCTCTGCTGGCGAATTCGTCGCCCCGCTGACCCTGCGCATGCCTTGTGGCGGTGGCATCTACGGTGGTCAGACCCACAGCCAGAGCCCTGAAGCGATGTTTACCCAGGTCTGTGGTCTGCGCACGGTGATGCCGTCCAACCCTTACGACGCCAAAGGCCTGCTGATTGCCTCGATCGAAAATGACGATCCGGTGATTTTCCTGGAGCCAAAACGCCTGTACAACGGCCCGTTCGACGGCCACCACGACCGCCCGGTAACCCCGTGGTCGAAACACCCGGCCAGTGCCGTGCCTGATGGCTACTACACCGTGCCCCTGGACAAGGCCGCCATTACCCGTCCCGGCAATGACGTCACCGTGCTGACCTACGGCACCACCGTGTACGTCTCACAAGTGGCCGCCGAGGAAACCGGTGTCGACGCTGAAGTCATCGACTTGCGCAGCCTCTGGCCGCTGGACCTGGAAACCATTGTCGCCTCAGTGAAAAAGACCGGTCGTTGTGTAGTGGTCCACGAGGCTACACGCACCTGCGGTTTCGGTGCCGAGCTGATCGCACTGGTTCAGGAGCATTGCTTCCATCACCTCGAAGCCCCGATCGAGCGCGTCACCGGTTGGGACACCCCCTACCCGCACGCGCAGGAGTGGGCGTATTTCCCCGGCCCTTCACGCGTGGGCGCGGCATTGAAACGGGTTATGGAGGTCTGAATGGGCACGCACGTCATCAAGATGCCGGACATCGGTGAAGGCATCGCACAAGTTGAACTGGTGGAATGGTTCGTCAAGGTTGGCGACACCGTCACCGAAGACCAGGTTGTGGCCGACGTCATGACCGACAAAGCTACCGTAGAAATTCCTTCGCCAGTGAGTGGCAAAGTCCTGGCCCTGGGCGGGCAACCCGGTGAAGTCATGGCGGTGGGCAGCGAGCTGATCCGCATTGAAGTCGAAGGTGCGGGCAATCATCAGGAAGGTGCTAGCAGTGCCCCGACCAAACAGGAAGCGGTGCCAGCGGCAGTAGTCGTCAGCAAACCCGAGCCAGTGCAGGAACTGCCGGCAGCGGTAAATCGCGTCGCCTCTGCCAGCACGTCAAGTGCAGCGGCCATCGTCCCGCGCGAAGCCAACGAACGCCCGCTGGCCTCCCCGGCCGTGCGCAAGCGCGCCCTGGATGCCGGTATCGAACTGCGCTATGTCCACGGCAGCGGTTCGGCCGGGCGCATCCTGCACGAAGACCTGGACAGCTTCCTTACCCAACCGACCCGCAGCAGCCACAGTGCGCCAAACGGCTACAGCAAGCGTACCGACAGCGAGCAGATCCCGGTCATCGGCTTGCGCCGCAAAATCGCTCAACGTATGCAGGATGCCAAGCGTCGTGTCGCACACTTCAGCTACGTCGAAGAGATCGACGTCACGGCATTGGAAGAACTGCGCCTGCACCTGAACAAAAAGTGGGGGGACGAACGCGGCAAGCTGACCCTGCTGCCGTTGCTGGTCCGCGCCATGGTGGTGGCCTTGCGCGAGTTTCCGCAGATCAATGCCACCTACGATGACGAAGCCCAGGTCGTCACCCGTCACGGTGCGGTGCATGTCGGCATCGCCACTCAGGGCGACAACGGCCTGATGGTCCCGGTACTGCGGCATGCCGAAGCCGGCAGCCTGTGGAGCAACGCCGGGGAAATCGTGCGCCTGGCCAATGCCGCACGTGGCAACAAGGCCAGCCGTGAAGAGCTGTCCGGCTCGACCATTACCCTGACCAGTCTCGGTGCCTTGGGTGGCATCGTCTCCACACCAGTGGTCAATACCCCGGAGGTGGCCATCGTCGGCGTCAATCGCATGGTTGAACGGCCAATGGTGGTCAACGGCCAGATCGTTATTCGCAAGATGATGAACCTCTCCAGCTCATTCGATCACCGCGTGGTTGACGGCATGGATGCGGCACTCTTCATCCAGGCCATCCGTGGCCTGCTCGAACAACCCGCCAGCCTGTTTGTGGAGTGAGCATGCACCAGACGCAAAACACCACCCTGTTGATCATCGGTGGCGGCCCCGGCGGTTATATCGCGGCCATTCGTGCCGGCCAGCTGGGCATCCCCACTATCCTGGTCGAAGGCCAGGCCCTGGGCGGCACCTGCCTGAACATCGGCTGCATTCCGTCGAAGGCACTGATCCATGTCGCCGAACAGTTTCACCAGACCCAACAGCACAGCCAGCAGTCGAACCTGGGCATCAAGGTTTCACCGCCAAGCCTGGACATCAGCCAGAGCGTGGCCTGGAAAGACGGCATCGTTGATCGGCTGACCAGTGGCGTCGCCGCCTTGCTGAAGAAGCATGGCGTCAAAGTGATCCACGGCTGGGCAAAGATCCTCGACGGCAAGAGTGTTGAGGTCGATGGCCAACGCATCCAGTGCGAGCACCTGTTACTGGCCACCGGCTCAAGCAGCGTCGAATTGCCGATGCTGCCCTTGGGCGGGGCGGTGATTTCCTCCACCGATGCCCTGGCGCCGAAAGCACTGCCCAAGCACCTGACGGTGGTGGGTGGTGGTTACATCGGCCTGGAGTTGGGGATTGCCTACCGCAAACTTGGCGTTGAAGTCAGCGTGGTCGAAGCACGTGAGCGTATTCTGCCGACTTACGACAGCGAGCTGACCGCACCTGTAGCTGAGTCGATCAAGAAACTTGGCATCGCCCTCTACGTGAAGCACAGCGTCGAAGGTTTTGCTGCTGACACTCAACGCCTGCAGGTGCGTGATCCGGCCGGTGAATTGCTGCAACTGGAGACTGACCAGGTACTGGTAGCCGTAGGACGCAAGCCGCGCACCCAAGGTTTCAACCTGGAAAGTCTGGCCTTGAAGATGAACGGTTCGGCTATAGCCATCAACGGCCAATGCCAGACCAGCATGCGCAACGTCTGGGCGATTGGCGACCTTAGCGGTGAACCGATGCTCGCTCACCGGGCCATGGCTCAGGGTGAGATGGTCGCTGAAATCATCGCCGGTAAGCGCCGTCGCTTTGAACCCACCGCTATCGCGGCGGTGTGCTTCACCGATCCGGAACTGGTAGTAGTCGGCAAAACTCCGGACAACGTCGAGCAGGAAGGCTTGGACTGCATCGTCGCACAGTTCCCGTTCGCCGCTAACGGCCGGGCCATGACCCTGGAATCAAAAAGCGGTTTCGTGCGTGTGGTCGCGCGCCGTGACAATCACTTGATCCTCGGCTGGCAAGCTGTCGGCGTGGGGGTCTCGGAACTGTCGACAGCATTTGCCCAATCACTGGAAATGGGCGCTTGCCTGGAAGATGTCGCGGGCACCATCCATGCCCATCCAACCTTGGGCGAAGCGGTCCAGGAAGCCGCATTGCGGGCGCTTGGTCACGCCCTGCACCTGTAACACACTGAAGCGGCTACGGCCGATTTGACCCGCTGCACTTAGGTGCCGCGGGTCTTTTTTTGGTTTTTTCCGGGCGTGTGGCCTGGCGAGCACATCAAATGGATAGACTCTTCTCACAGAAGCCGAACTAGCCACGCATAGCCTGAGCCTCGCTGAGCAGCCATTCACTAAATGCTCGAACTTCCGAACGCTCAGCCGCCTCTTTCTGACTGACGATGTAGTAGGAAAACTCTGCAGGCCAAGGTTTATCCAGCACTTTGACCAATTTACCCGCAGCCATTTCTCTCTGCGCATGATCCTCTGAGACCAACGCCAGCCCCTGACCAGACTCAGCCGCACGGATCAGCAAAAGATCATCCTCAAAGCTGCTACCGCGCTCTGTACGCACATCTGCCGCCACTCCATGGGCGGTGAGCCATAGCGCCCAGTCAGCACGGTCAGCGTCATGCAACAAGGGGTAGTTCAGGCAGTCCTCCGGCTCTTTGAGTGGCGATCCTGCGCCTAACAACTCAGGACTGCCCACCGGCACCATCATCGGTGTAATCAATCGTGTGACATGCAGGTCTGGATAGTGCCCCAGGCCATGCCGAAGCGCGATGTCTACCCTGTCGCGGCGCAGGTCGACTACCGAAGAAGTGGTCTCGACCCTGACTTCGATCTGTGGGTACATACGGGTAAAGCTACCCAGACGCGGCACCAGCCAGGAAGCGGCGAAAGCCGGTACCGTGCTGATCGTCAGCACTTGGCGATCTTTGGTGCCCTCAAGGCCACGCACAACGCTTTCGATCTGACCAAATGCCGAATGCAGCAATGGATGTGCCTGCGCGCCGGCTTCAGTCAGGCGTACACCGTGATGTTCACGAATAAACAGTGAAGTGCCGACGCGCTCTTCCAGTAAGCGAATTTGCTGGCTGACCGCACCGGACGTGACATTCAATACTTGAGCAGCGGTTTTGATGCTTCCGTAATGACCAACTTCAACGAACGTACGCAGTGCGAGCAATGGAATCGAAGGCTTGATCATGGTTTAGTTTTTCTATCCTCACTTCTAAGCAATTATCGTTTTCTCTTCACTGCAAAACTGGACTACTTAGTAACTTATATTGCCAATTTTCAGGATAGAAACAATGCCACCTTCGAGAATAAACATTTTAAAAACTAATTCAACGCCGAATTTTTCTAAACCCTGAGTATAGAAAAACACCGGGTTTCAATTTGCCTCATGCCGTAACGCGCGGGAGCTTATTTGCCACCATCGTTTTTCACGCACAAAAAAGCCGGTCAACTGTATTCAGTTAACCGGCTTCGTTATTACTTCAATACTCAGCGGGCAAGGTGCCCAAGCTTTCAACCTGCCTTACGCACCGCGTCACGAGCCTGATTCAGTTGCACCAGCAGATTGTCGACGTCTGCGCGGGTCGAGCGGTAACTGGTAATACAGGTACGCAGGGCTTTTTCCTTGTTGAACGTGGTCGACGACAACCAGACCTGGTTAGCCGCCAATACCTGGAGCAAGAGCTGATCAGTATCCACGCCCCCGGCATCCTTGAAGCAGATAACCGGCAATGGTGTCGCGTTCACCACCACCCAATCATGCCGCGCCAATGACGACTTCAAGTAGGCGCCCAGCTCGACTTGATAGTCGATCATTTTGCTAAAACCTGCACGACCAAGAATTGCCAACGGGATGAACAATTTCAAGCCATTGAAGCGGCGAGACCACTGCATCGAGTTGACGTAGGGATCGATATTGACGTCATCGCCCGCCGGCATGTAGTTGGTTGACACGGCAAACGGCTGGTTGAGCAGGGTCTTGTCAGCGCAGATAAACATACCCGTACCCATGGGGGCAGTTAACCACTTGTGCGCGTCCAAGGTGATCGAGTCAGCCAGCTCAATGCCACGTAAAAGCGGGGAATGACTGTCACTGAGCAGGATCGCCCCCGCCCAGGCCGCATCAACATGGAAATACAGATCATGTTCCTTGGCCACAACGGCCATCTGCGCCAACGGATCGATAACCCCGGCGTTGGTTGTACCGGCAGTCCCCACCAGCATGAAAGGGGTAAACCCACGCTGACGGTCATCGGCAAGGGTAGCGCTCAACTGAGCGACATCCATTTTGCCGTTATCGTCCACTGCAATCAGCCGTACTGCGTCATGCCCCAGCCCGGACTGCAAGGCGATCTTCAACCAGGCAAGGTGGCTGTCGGCGGAAATATAGAACACCGGTTGCGACGGTTGAGCCTGCAGACCCTGCTTAGCGAAACCAGGAATCTTGCGCGTCAAGGCACAAATCAATGCCGTGCAATTGGCCTCCGCACCACCGGTAGTGAACGCTCCACCGACGTCGGCGGGAGTAAAGCCGGCCAATTGTCCCAGGTAACGAATCAACTTCTCTTCAATGTCCACACAGGCCGGAGCATGGCTCCAGACAGCCAACTGTGGGTTATAGAGTGCGGTGATGAAGTCGGCGATACCGCCCCAGAACGAAGAGGTTGGGTTGAACAAACCAAAGTAGTTGGGGCTGGTCACATGCACCATGCCCTGCTCCATCAGACTAATCACATCACCAAGGACCGAAGCCGCCGGCAGGCTGCCATCAAAGTCGTAGCGAGAGATGATGCCGGCAATATCGGCCTTGGACATCGTGGGGTTGACCTTGATCGTCGAGATGTCAGCGACGTAGTTCTCCACCACATTCTTCAAAAAGCCGAAAACCTGCGTACGCTCGTCTTGCTCTGGAAAGAAGGACGCGATGATTTCTCGACTGACATCCGTGTTCAGGGTTGTTGTGCTCATGTTCATAAATCCTTGAATCGCGTCAGATGGAATAATCGAAAGGCACAACCACGCTGGCCTGCAACGACTCGAAGATCACCCCGGCGCGAAACGCTACCGCAGAGAACGACTGACCATCGCTGATGCCGTGCGTGCGCTCCGACAAGCCATTGACATAAATTTGCACGCCGTCGCTGTTGCGTAGCGCTACCTGGTACTGACCATCAACTTGCAAGCCACCCTGGGCGTCCTTGACCAGAAAGTCTTCCAGCGGCTTGAGCAGCCCTGGCACCATGGGCTGTTGATAGCCGGTACCCAGCGCGATGGCGTCGACAACGTACTCACTGAGCGCACCGGTGAAAGAGTCCCGCAAGGTCACGTGATAACCCTCGTCAGTGCGCACAAGCGTCAGTAACTCCGAGTTCACCGCCATTTTCAGGCGTTCTCTACCGACGATCTCGTCTTCATAAATCACCGAATAGAGGTGCTGACTTTCATCAACATCAATACCCGAGTAGTTAGTGCTCTTGACATGATTGAAGAAGCGATCGCGCCCTTCACTGTCCAGGCCCTTGAAGTACTCAATGTTCTCCGGCAGAAACACCAGGTTGGGGAATTGCCCCAACTGCGCCACCTTGAAGCCAATCGAGCGGTGCACCGAGACAACATGAATGTCGTCTTTCTTGGCGATCAGGTCGGCAATGACCTCTCCGGCACTCTGCCCCGACCCCAAGACCAACCAACGCTTGGGAATATCGCCATTGAACGCCTTGAGGCGATCCAGGTATTCACTGGCATGGAACACATAGCTGCCCATGTGCTCACGGAACACTGCTGGCACGTTCGGCGACGAACCATTGGAGAGAATCAGCTTGCGGGACTCATAAGTGAAGCCGTCACCCTGGACTCGAAAACCACTGAGCTGGCCGTCTTGAACAATGGGTTCGATGGCCTGGACAGCATGGTCATAACGCACGTAGCCCTTGAGCTTGCCTGCCACCCAGGTCATGTAATCCGACCACTCAAAGCGACTGGCCGGGCGCCCCAGCAGGCCGAACTTGAACAGGCGGTTTTTTTCCTTGAGGTACATGGCAAAGCTGTAAGGGCTTTGCGGGTTACGAGGGGTTACCAAGTCCCGATAAACGTGATGATTGATATCGGTGTTGCGCAGTAGCAGGTTCGGATGCCAAGCGCAGCTTGCGGCCTTTTCCAGCGCCAGAAAGCTACTCGAGCCCGTGCCGCCCTGCGCCGTGAATTCCTCATCGTAAACGCAGGCAAGAGCCAGGCCCGCCGGACCAAAGCCGATACACAGCGTATCGATGTAGTGGGAGGACGTCGTCGCATGGTTCATTTCAGAATTCTCGATTAGTTTGGATGAGTTCGACGGGGCGTAATTGCTGATTGTCGTTGTTGGTCCACAGGCACAATGCAGCGTGGCGCTGCTCGCCTTTGATGAAACTCAACTCACCCAAGGAAGTGGTGAACGTGGTCGTGTTCAGGTCGGCAATAAAATCATCCGAGTTCGCTTGCAACTCACTGACAATTTCCAGCGCGGCAATGGTTTCGAGGAAAAACACCCCAGGCATTTCTCCGTAGCGCTGGACATACTCGCGGACACAAGGTGCCCCCGGATTGACCAGAGCAGCCGGAGCGAAACCGACGCCGCGAATACGCCCGGCACTGATCGATGCCGGGATGCCCAGGTGGGCACAGGCGGCATCGTCAGTCAGGATGAAATCGCGATTTGTTTCCTTGCTTTCGCAAGCCTGTAGAAACATCTCACTGCGCCGCCCCGTGCCGATAAAGACAATGCTCGAATCCTTTTCTGTCGCGTGCGGATCGCGAGGACGGTTGGCCAGCGTTGACTTGAGAACCCCTGCCAGGTTCTGCGCATAGCTGGACTCGTCGGTGTAGACCTCGATATTGAACTCGTCGCCCGATGCGAACAGGCCCAGCATGGAATCGACGATATCCCGGTTGTTTGCACACACCCGGAAGACCGAGTCGCGCCCCTGTGTCAGGCTGGTTTGCGTGGCGCTGGGCAACAACAGCGCCACACCGTGCTCGGCATAGAAGTCGGCAGCGGCGATCGCCGAGCTGCTCGCGTAGTGCCCCACCACCACATCGACACCTTGGGACACCAGGTAATCGGCAGCATGCGCCCCCCCCTCCAGCGAGCCGTAGTCTTCACAGAGAATGAACTCGATCCGCTCACCTGCGAACAACTCCTTGTAGATCTGCAAGGCACGCAGGACCGTCTCGCTATGAATAGACCTGGCAGGATCCAGAATCGCGGCAAATCCGCAACGTAGTGTTTTTTTCATGGGGCCAGTTCAACCTCAGGAAACCGTGCAAGACCGTAAACGGCGTTTGCTTGAACCGGTGCCAACTGACCCTGGACGCGACCTGCCAGTAAGGTATTCCTGACGTTCTGGGCAACGGCCAAGGCGATCTTATAGCCAATGCCGCAGAAGCCGGTCGCCGCGATGCAGCGGTGATTTTCATCGACAAAGTCCAGCACCGGGCGACCATCCAGGGTGTAGGAATCAAAACCCTTGAGCACCGAAACCACGTCATCGATACTGTGCATGACCTTCGAACCGCCCAGGCGCGCCAGGATGTCCGGTGCGATCCGTGCCTGGTCGTAGTTGAGCAGTTCTGGCGTTTTTGCCGACACCCTGATTTTCGACCCCGCCTGATAGAAGCCGCGATTGAGTGGAATCAGATGGGTGCCGGTCTTGGTATCAATGATCGGCAGGGGAATTTCTCGAGCGGTCGACAGACTCGCCAACGGAATGCTCTGGGTCTCGATCGGCAAGAACTCGCATAACTCACCGGACCACGCACCAGCAGCCAGCACCACATAATCGGCTTCAAGCGTGACATTGGCGCAGCGCACCGTGACACCATTGGCATGGGTGCTGAAGCTGTCGACCTGGGTATGCTCCATCACAGGATTGCCGTAGGACTTGACCATGAATGCCAAGTCTCGGGCAGCCTTGCGGATATCCCCGAAGCCGCCATTGGCTTCATAGAGAATGGTGCGCACATTGTCGGAGGAGTAACAGCCACAGCTGAGCTCATAGGCCTTCTGCGCATCGATCAATTCCAGCGGGTACAACGCATCGCTGTAGGTGTTGATGCACTCCTTGATCGAGTCGTAGCTGAGCTGGTTTTTTTCACACGCATAAAGAATCCCGGAGCGCTTCAAACTCTGGGCAAACACCTGACCAACCCGAGTCTCCTCCATCATCTCGATACTGATCCGCGATAGCTTGGCAATCTCCCGATCAGGGTCATACAAACGAAACAGCGCACCCGAGAATTTTGTGGCGCCATTGCCACCGATGGTTTCCTTTTCAAGCAAGGAAACCTGATGCCCTTCAACAGCCAGATTGGCAGCAATGGTCGTCCCAATGATGCCGCCACCAATGACGATGATACGTGCTGAATTAGTCAATCCGAGGCTCCTTGCCTGATTATTCAAGGCCCAGCAGCGAAGAGAAGGCGGCCAGTTCTTGTTCGCTGATCTGACTACGCAGAACACTGGCCAGTTGCGGCATAGTGGGCGCGCACAGCAGCGTGAACAGGACGATCAGATTGCGTCGCACTTGCCCCCGGTCGATGTCGCTTTCCAGTGCCTCTAGCGTTGCCATCAACACCTGAGCAATGCCCTTGATCGAAAAGTTGTCATGTCGCGAACACTGCTGCCATTGCTCGACAATGGTGCGTTCGAAGTCGGACAGCGCCACAGCATCGCCGGGGCGCATGGCATGAGCCTGCTCGAAGAACACCGAGGAAATCTTCGGCAACAACTCGACGAAAATGCGCTTGCGCCAAGCCCAAAACGCTTCCGCGGAGAAGTTCTCGGTTTGCTCCTCCGGAGCGTTCAATGACACATAGAAGCGCACGCTATCGGAGCAGGCATCACCTACCAGATCGCGAACCCAGATGGCATGGCCGCGACTGGTGGAAAAATCCTCGCCATCGAGTTTCAAGAACGCATTGGTGTAGAAAGCGTTGCTGAACTTGAACTGTTCATTGAGCAGAACCTGGGCGGGGTAAGCCAGTACATGACTGTAGGAGCAGTCCATCCCCAGGAAATTGACCATGCGCGTCTTGTCGCTGAACAACATCGAATAGGCATCTCGTGCCTGCTCGTTGCTTTCGGACAAGGCCTTGAGCGCCGCGAAGTAACCGGCCTGCCCCATGAACCAGGTGTGCACGCGATGTGCTTCATCATCATAGAGCTTGAGCCCCGACTCATCCGGACGAGTCACCCCCCAATCAAGCACGCCGCGGGCAAAAGCATCGTCAATCCAGGTTCGCAGTTGAGCACGCATGGGCGACTGGGCAAGCCGTGCGCGCAACGCTGACGCTACTTTGGAAAACTTGAGGAACTTACGTTCAACCGGTCGGTAAGAAACCGCTTGCTTGCACAAAATGCACTTCAGGTCCCTCATCTCCAGGGCGTTCGGTGCCATTGCACAGAACTCGCACTGGCTAGGGTCAGAGCTGGTGCCGCAGTGATTGCAAGCACCCCGGGCAAAGGCTTCGTACCCCCATACTTCACAGTGTTCACAGTAAGGCTCGACACTGGGCTTGGACTGGATCAGACCGCTATCGAGACCCTGCTCGTAGAGCATTCGTGCAGCATCCTCGAAATAAGGATTCTGATACGACTCCAGCCAATAATCGACCTCGATCCCGACCATGTGCAGTGACTGCTGGATCTTCCCGGAGTTTTCCTTGGCCAACACCACTTCGTCACCCGACATCTCCATCGCTTTGCGTCGCAGGTACGACTGGTAATCATCCGAATAAGACACCAGGTAACAATGGGCACCCTTCTGACGCTGAGCCCGAGCGAAAATATCGGCACTCAGAAACGGACCGGCAATGTGACCAATGTGCAAGTCGCCGTTCGGTGTTGGCGGCGTGATGGTGACAATGAATTGATCTGTCATGGCTGCTCCCCCAACGACGTGAGAAAGTCTTTCGAGCTTTCCCGGTCCCACCAGATCGAATAGAAGTGAAAGTCCGCATCGCTGTTATTAATCACCGAGTGTTCGGCGTTCAGCGGCAACAGGATCAAATCGCCTTTTTCCGCGACCACGAACTCCTCTCCCACCCTGACATCTGCCCGTCCGTCGATGGCAATGAACAGCTCATACTCATCATGGGAGTGTCGCCGACTCTCAGTGCCTGGGCGAACCACACACCAGGCGCCGCCAAACGGTGACTTCATGCCTTCCCAAGGCAGCAACCTGGATCCGTCCAGATCGTATTCATGAACCAGCGCGCCCCAGTTCATTTTGCGAAAGACAGTCATTGAGCGGCCTCCTCATCAGCATCGAGCGCATGCATGTGCTCGGCCAGAACCTGCTCCAGAACAGCCAGTGCTTGCCCCACGCTTTGAGCGCTAACGTTCAACGGTGGCAGCACGCGCAACACGGTATCGTCACGCCCACCCAACTCGGTGATCAGGCCAAGACGCAGTGCGCGTTGCTGAATTTTCGAAGCTGTCAGCTCACAGACTTTGCCCGTGCGCGGGCTGAGAATCTCGACACCGAGCATCAAACCCAGGCCACGAATTTCACCCACTAAAGTGAAATCTCGTTGCAGGTTCTCAAGGTAGCTGCGGATCTGTTGTGAGCGCTCGCGCACATTACCCAGCACATCATCGCGCTTGAACACCTCAATCGCCTTGGCGCCTGCAACAAACGCCAGTTGATTGCCACGGAATGTGCCGATATGACTGCCAGACGGCCAGTTTTTCAGCGACTTTTGGTAGAACATCAACGCCGATGGCAGGCCAATGCCGCTGGTACCTTTGGAGGTTACGAAAATGTCCGGAGTGATACCGTACTGCTCGAAGGCATACCAGGTGCCGGTACGCCCGCACCCGGTCTGGATTTCATCGATGATGAGCGGGATTGCATACTTCTTGGCGACCCGTGCCACACGCTCCACAAAGGCCTTGTCGGCTACATAGGCGCCGCCTTCTCCCTGCACCAGCTCAAGGATGATCGCTGCAACATTTCCAAGGCCCGAATTGACATCTTCCAGTGCCGACTCCAGCAGCAAGGCAGCATCCACTTGTGCCTGGTTCAGCACTGAGCTGGCCTGTGAACGAGAAGTTGATCCATAGGGGAAGAAATGCACGCCCGGCATTTTGCCCGGCACATTTTTTTTCATGCTGCGGTTGCCCGTCAGAGACAGTGCGCCGTTGGTACAACCGTGGTAACCACCTCGGAAGCTGATGACTTCATCGCCACCGGTAACCGCCTTTGCCAATTTGATCGCCGCTTCGACAGCATCGGCGCCCGTTGGCCCACAGAAGTGCATGCGGTAAGTGTCGCGTACGGCTGCTGGAAGCATGCTTAAGTGGGCGTCGGTAAACTGCTCCTTGGCCAGCGTCGGAAAGTCCAGCCCCATGCACAAGGTCCCGGCCTGCTCGATAACTTGAGCAACAACTTCTGGATGCGAATGCCCCAGCGGCAAAGAACCAGCACCTGAAAGAAAATCGATAAATACGTTGCCGTCGAGATCCTCTACGTAGCAGCCCAAGCCTTTTGCCAAGGAAATAGGCAGACGTTTAGGATAAGAAATCGCCGTGGATTCCTGCTGCGATTGTTTCAGCAGTGCTTGCTGTGAGCGAGGCCCAGGAATATCGGTCTGCACGCTAATATTTTTCATGGTTCAGGCTTCTGTTTTCATCAAATTGGCAGAGAGGGTGTTGGCGGTAGAAAGTTGCTGTATCGAATCGAGAATATTTTTCGAACGAATCGATACCAGGCTCAATGAGCCCGCATCACCCATACCGTGGGAAGACTCACAAAGACCATTCAGGTACAGCCCCAGCCCATCAAGACCGTCTAATGTCAGGCGATAGTCACGCCCGACCTTCATCTCACCGACTTCGTCTTTTTCCAGTAGTGGATAGACGTTATCCAGCAATGCTGGGCACAACTCTTGATGCGCCAACGGGCCAAAATCACGGAAACCGGTAGCGGAGATAACCATATCGACTTCCAGCGAAGTGATGTTTTCATCACTGTGCGCGGCAATCAACTCCAGAGACACTTTCGAACCCACCGTTACCGCACTGACAATCTCAACCGAGTTATGCACCATCAACTTGTTGTTGCCAAAATGTTTGTCGCGGTACAGCGTACGGTATAGCTCATCCAACACGTCTGCATCGGAGGCCGAGTAATTGGTGAGATTCAGGTCATCCTTGAGCCGTTGCTTGTGCTCTGGCTTACTGCTATAGAACAGGTCCACGAAACCCGGGAAGTACACTTCCCCGGTGAATGGCGATGTATCTTTCAAACGATAACCGAACTTTCTCGACACCCCATGAACCGCAACATGAGGGAACTTATTGGCCAGATAGATCATGATTTCTATCGCTGACTGGCTGCCACCGACGATAGCAACACTGTTGACATCGCCAGCGTTTAGGCGATCAAGGATAGTATTGAACTTAGCCCCGTGGACCAGTTGATCCCGACTCAGGCCGCTAAGGACCGGAGGGATGAACGGCGTGCGGCCAGTGCCTACCACCAGATTCGCGCAGGTGTAGGTCTTGCCAGCCGTGGTCTTGATCTCAAAGCGGGCGTCACCGTCGGTTTGTGCCAATGCGCGGACAGCACTGACGACCGTTGAATAATGCACTGAACCATTGAAGTGTTCGGCCGCCCACTTGATGTAATCGCGGTACTCATACCGATACGGATAATATAGCCCCATGTTCAGATGTTCGAACAATCGGCCTTTCTCGTAGAGGTAATTGGTGAACGAATAATAGCTTCGCGGATTACGTGGCGTGGCCAGGTCTCGCAGCGGGTGGTTCTGAATATCCGAGTTCGCCAGCAACAATCCTGTCTGCCACTCACTCGATGCCTCCTTTTCCAAAAAAAGACATCGTGTGCCCGGCGCCTCTTCCTCCAGCGTAATTGCCAATGAAATGTTCGAAGGGCCGAAGCCCACACCAATGATGTCGTAATGCGTAGATGCGCTCACGCTTAGCTTCCCTCTAATTGTTAAACCGTCCAAAACCACACACTGATGGCACCAACACGCCGAACAACGAGCGCTTGTTACAACAGAAAAGCACACTATGCTCCCTACTGAAACTGGCATACTCAACAGGCAGCAAAACGCTATCACCTGCATTAACAATGCGCATAATCATTTTATCTAAAGCGGTTGTTTAGTTTTTCTAAGCTCAACTTTACACGCAAATAACCGCACCATTGAAAAGTTATCGTCATATTTTCCAAGTACACGTCATTCCACTGCAGAAGCACCGAATAGTAAAAGGGTTATAAGCTTATGCCTTTTGTGTTTTCGCACGAACTTCTTGTTCGACAATATTGCCAGCAAGCCATTTCGTAACCATTTGTTTCATGGTTACCGGGATAAAAATACCGCGCGTGCCTTGCCCATTAAGTTGGACAGGACTGGGCACCACATTATGAAAGTGGCGAATCGCGAAAAATCTGAAATATCTTCGTGTGGAAAACCATGATGCTGATTGTCCGAGTTCCGTGCTGTGATAGCATCGCGCCGCTTTCCACTGGATCATCAATAAAAGGAGCTATCGATGACTGCCGTCTTACCGCTATTAGCACTCAGGGCGTTTACTGAAGTCGGCAGGCGAGGAAGCGTTAAAGCTGCAGCCCAATCCATGGGGGTGTCTCCCGGCGCGGTCAGTCAGCAAATCCGGATTCTGGAAGACCGGGTGGGTTTCTCGCTTTTTCTGCGCACCTCCAAAGGCATCAAGCTCACAGCGCGCGCCGAACGAGTTTACGAAACGCTGCAAATATCCTTCGACAACATCGACAAATCATTGAAGTCGCTGCGCGCCATGCAGTACGAACACAAGGTATCGATCAATACTACCCCCGCATTCGCTGCCTCCTGGCTGATCCCCAAGCTGACCGATTTCTATAGCAAATTCCCCCACATAGAAATCAGCATTGAGTCATCCAACGAACTGGTCGACCTGAAACGCAGTTCTACCGATATTGCACTGCGTCATGGCCTGGGCAACTACCCTGGGTTGAGCACGATGCGCCTGATCGCCCCGCGCCTGATTCCGGTTGCAGCGCCAGGCCTGCTGGCCAATGGCCCCGCCATCAACACAGTCGAAGATTGCCTGAATTACCCGCTGCTGCAGGACTCCGATCGCGCCGACTGGCATTTGTGGTTGCAAGCACACGGTATCGATGATGATGTGCGTGCCCGCAAAGGCCCCAGCTTCGAAGACGACTTCCTCCTTGCCCGCGCGGCCGCCACAGGTCAAGGCCTGGCCCTGGTCCCGGAATTTTGCGTCGAGGAGCAATTGCGCGAAGGCAAACTGTGCGTGGCCCTGGAAAAGACCTGGCCAGCGAGGTTTGCTTACTACGCGGTCACCCTCCCGGAAACCCTGCGACGCTCGGAAATCAGAGAAGTACTGAACTGGCTGATTGAGCAAACCACGCAAGAGCAGGTGTATGTACAGGATCTGGCGGTGGGTTAGCCGGAGCCGTTAGTACACCTGAGCACCTTTATCCCTGAAATGTCACGGGGCGCCCCGCTTCGCCCCTCGCCCTACCTGCCGCCTAGCGGCCACTCGCGTCAGCCATGCTAGTTTAGAAAATCTATCCTGAAACCTCAGGGAATATCGTTTTTCCTCTTGCCAAAAGCCCAATAGTATCCGGATACCACATCCATAACGCTTTAGCAGATCTCACCTTTCGGCTGGGGAAAATAATGCCTAGAACACCTGTTATCCGAGCAGTGACTCAACATTTGCATGCCTTGCACTCAGTTCAGCCAGGCTCACCTGCGCAACACACAACGCACCGGGGCAAATCATGAGCACTCAATCACCGGCCAAGGCCTTCTCCAAGCCGTTGGCACTGACAGCACTCACCCTGATCTGTGCCATTGGCGGCCTCTATTTCTATGACAGTCATCGCAAACAGGTTGCCGAACAGGCCGCTTTGGCCGCAGGCGAAGCGGCCCCTGTTGCGGTGGAGGTCGCCGCCGTTCGCAGCGAGGTGTTGCCGGCCACAGTCAAGGCAATCGGGACCGTAGTCGCAGATCATCAGGTGCTGGTAGCTGCCGAAGTGGCCGGACGCATCACCAAAGTGCACTTCACCAGCGGGCAAAGCATTACCGCCGGTACACCGCTGGTTCAACTCAACGATGGCCCGCTGCGCAGTGAACTCGAGCGTCGCCGGGTTGCCCTGCGCCTGGCCAGCACCCATCTGGATCGCGCCAAGCGCTTGCGTGGCCAGACCATGTCCAGCGCAGAGTACGAACAGCACGTAGCGGCCTATGACGAAGCCCGAGCGCTGGTTGCACAATCGCAAGAAGACATTTCCCAACGCCTGGTACGCGCACCTTTTGCCGGCGAACTTGGCCTGCGTCGGATAAACCTCGGCCAGTACGTAGAGGCAGGCACACCGATTGCCACACTGACTGACAACCGCGTGCTGCACATCGACTTCACTGTCCCAGAGCGCAACCGTGCAGCGCTGAAGACTGGCCTTCAGGTGCGGGTCAAGGGCGACGGTCAAAGTGACAAGACCATCAGCGGGCAGATCTCGGCAATCGATCCGCAGGTAGACAAGGAAAACCACGCCATACGCGTACGGGCCACCCTGCGCAACGACGCACAAAGTGCCCTGTGGCCCGGAAAGTTTGCCCATGTAGTGCTTGAGCTCAGCCCCGGCCCTGCCGTCACCACTATCCCTACTGTAGCGCTGGAATCATCACTGTCCGGCGAACGCATTTATGCCCTGCGGGAAACCGATGGCGTACTGCGCGCTCAGCTGGTTTCCGTACGTACCGGTTCGCAGTCGGACAGCCGAACCGAGGTCCTGGGTAGCAACCTGAATGAAGGCGACCTGGTTGTAGTAGCCGGCCAGATCAACTTGCAGGACGGTGTCCTGGTTGCTCCGCGCCAGCCCGAGGCGCTCGCCTCAGGGTCCGAGGCTATCGGATCCTACACCGGTAAAAAGGAATAGACCGCCATGGCTGTTACCGACATTTTCATACGCCGCCCAGTGTTGACACTGGCCTTCGCCCTGCTGATCGTCCTGGTGGGTCTTCGCGCGTTGATGGACCTGCCATTGCGCCAGTACCCCAAGATCGAAAGCGCCGTGATCACGGTCACCACCGAGTACCCCGGGGCTCCGGCCGACCTGATGCAAGGCTTCGTCACTACCACCTTGGCCCAGGCAGTCGCCACTACCCAAGGCGTGGAATACATGAGCTCATCCTCTGAACAGGGGTTGAGCACCATCACCGCCTACCTGCGCCTGAATGCCAACTCCGACGCCGCCTTGACCGAAGTCCTGGCCAAGGTCAACGAGGTACGTTATCTGCTACCCGAAGAGGCCTACGACCCGGTTGTGGTACGCCAGGCACCCGGCGCGATCGGGGTCATCTACGCCGGCTTCAGCCCCGGCGAAGGTGAAGCCTTGACCGGTATTACCGACTATCTGATGCGGGTGGCGCGCCCCATGTTGACCACCGTTGAAGGCGTAGCCGCCGTCAACGTCCTAGGCGGTCAAAATCTGTCGATGCGCATCTGGCTCGACCCGCTGCGCATGGCCGCTCACGGCATTACGGCCGCCGACGTCGACCGGGCCATCGAGGAGAACAATTACCAAGCGGCACCTGGCCAGATCAAAGGTGCGTTGGTGGTTGCCAACGTACGCATTGATACCAACCTCAACACGGTAGAGGGCTTCAGCCGACTGGTGGTGAAGAAGGGCGAAAGCCTGGTTCGCCTTGAAGACATCGCAACGGTTGAAATCGGCACACAAAGCCGCGACCAGATTACCGGCATGAACGGCGAAGCAGCCGTCTACCTGGAGGTCATGGCAACGCCTGGGGGCAACCCGCTGACCATTTCTCGCCAGGCCAGACAGGTGCTCGACAAGCTGAACCTGCCACCTGGGGTGAAGATGGCGATTCCCTACGATGTCACCGTGTTCATTGATGCAGCGATCGACAACGTATTGGTCAAATTTGTGATCGCCGGCCTTGAAGTGGTACTGGTGATTTTCCTGTTCCTGGGCTCCATGCGTGCCGTTGCCGTCCCTGTCCTGAGTATTCCACTGTCGCTGCTGGGCGCTGCTGCGATCATGCTTGCCCTGGGCTTCAGCCTCAACCTACTGACACTGCTGGCGATGGTCCTGGCCATCGGTTTGGTGGTCGACGACGCCATTGTCGTGGTTGAAAACGTTCATAGGCGTATGGAAGAAGGCGAGTCTTCCTTCGAGGCGGCCAAGAACGGTGCCCGGGAAATCGCCGGCCCAGTGCTGACCATGGCCGCCACCCTGGTCGCGGTGTATGCGCCACTGGGCTTGATCGGCGGGCTGACCGGAGCGTTGTTCAGCGAGTTCGCCTTCACCCTGGCAGCCGCTGTCGCGGTGTCTGCAGTTGTCGCCCTCACCGTCTCGCCCACCGTGGCATCCAAGCTGCTGCAGCATGATTCGCCCAGCCGTTTTGCCCGCAAGGTCGAGGCCATTACCACCCACGTTGTGAATGCCTATGACCGCTTGCTGGGCAAAGTGCTCAAGGATGTCCGCCTGGCGCTGCTGATTGGCCTGGGCGCGATGGTGAGCCTGCCAGTATTGTTCAATGGCCTGCAATCGGAATTGGCCCCGGCTGAAGACCAGGGCGAAATTGTCGTCGACATGAAGGCGCCCCAAGCAAGTAGCCTGGAGTTTCTCGAAGAGCAGGCCAAGCGGGTCGAGGCGACGTTGCTGTCCATCCCCGAAACCGGCACCGTCTATATGGTCGCCGGTGTAGGCGCTTCGCTGAACAAAGGCTGGGCGGGCGTCATGCTCAAGCCGTGGGGGGATCGTGAGCGCTCGGCGGAAGAAATCATGGCCGAGCTGCAAGGCAAGTTGGCTTCGGTAGAAGGCATCGCCGGGTCAGCCTTCCTGCCAGCACCACTGCCAGGCTCGGTGGGCGGTTTTCCGGTACAGCTAGTGGTGACGTCTGCAGCCAAGCATGAAGACGTCTATGAAAACATGGAGAAGGTCAAAGCGGCCGCTCGCGACAGTGGACTGTTTGCCTTCATCGACTCCGACCTGACCTTCACCAACCCTACGGTACTGGTGAGTATCGACCGCTCCAAAGCCCACGACCTGGGCCTGGACATGAAGGAAATCGGCGACACCTTTGCCCGTCTGGTAGGTGAGTCCTATGTCAACCGTTTTGGCTCACAAGGTCGTTCCTACGATGTCATTCCACAAGCCCCACGGGACCAACGCCTGACACCGGAGTTTCTCGAGAGCTACTACATCCGCACGGCAAGCGGAGGACAAGTCCCCATTTCCACGGTGATCACCCTGGAACGAGGTGTCGAGGCCAACGCGTTGACTCAGTTCAATCAGCTCAACAGCTCCACCCTGGTAGCGATCCCAGCACCAAACGTTACCCTGGGTCAGGCGGTGGCCTTCCTCCAGCAGGAAACAGCGAAACTGCCGGCAGACTATCAGCATGACTTCCTCGGCGAATCACGTCAGTACCTGCAGGAACAAGGCGGTTTTGCCATTACCTTCGCCTTTGCCCTGGCATTCATTTTCCTGGTTCTGGCGGCTCAGTTCGAAAGCGTGCGCGACCCCCTGCTGATCCTCACCACTGTCCCTCTGGCAGCCTGCGGCGCGCTGACGGCGATGTTCTTCGGTTTCGCGACACTGAACATCTACACCCAGATCGGCCTGGTTACGCTGATTGGCTTGATTGCCAAACACGGGATTCTGATCGTGGAATTCGCCAATGCCGCGCAACGCAATCAACAGCTGGACCGAGTCGAAGCTGTGCGGGCCGCCGCGCGTACCCGTATTCGCCCGATTCTCATGACCACGGCAGCCATGATCGGCGGGCTGCTTCCGTTGCTATTTGCCAGCGGCGCCGGTGCCGGCAGCCAGCGCTCGATCGCTGTGGTGCTGGTGGCAGGCCTGATGGTCGGCACCTTGTTCACCTTGTTCGTCCTGCCCGCTGTCTATGCCCGCTTTGGCCGTCAATTGGCGCACAAACAGCCTGAGGCGACCGAACAACCGCTGCACGCAAGCCCTGACCACATCTGACCGAGACATTCAGGAATGCTCAGCGAAAAGGATACCCAATGAGAACCATCGAAAAGATTCCCGCCTTCAACTGCACAAGATTGCCACTGCCCCTAGGCGTGTCATTGGCCCTGGCGCTGCTTGCCGGCTGCTCGCTCACACCGGATTATTCGGCACCTGATGAAGCGCGCAGCTGGGTATACAAAGAGGCACCCGCCCTCCCCCAGAATCAGACCGGTTCCTGGAAGCAGGCCCAGCCCTCTGAAGACCAGCTACGCGGCCAATGGTGGCAAGTCTTTGCTGATCCACGCCTCAATCAACTTGAAGAGCAGGCAGCACTGGCCAACCCCGGATTGCACGCCGCCGCTGCCCGCCTCAAGCAAGCCCGCGCACTGCAACGTGATGCGCGAGCGGACCGCATGCCGCGCGTCGATGCGGCATTCGGGCCATCGCGTCAGCGTGAGTCCCCAGCGTCCCTGGACCTGCCCGACGACGGCCCAGCCAATACCTTTACGCTTTGGCGCGCAGAGCTTGGGATCAGCTATGAGGTGGACCTGGCTGGACGCATCGACGCGCAAATCGAAGCGGCCACCGCTGAACTGGAGAAAAGCGGCGCGCTGTATCGGACCGTGCTTTTAGCCTTGCAGGCCGATGTTGCCGAGCACTACTTCCTGATCCGCGAACTGGACACTCAGCTGTATGTCTATCGGCGCACGCTGGAGCTGCGCAATGACACCTATCGCCTGATCAAGCATCGTCACGACAACGGCGATGCCGGTGAGCTCGATCTGGTGCGCGCGCACAGCGAATTGGAAGCGGCCCGCTCCGAAGCATTGGGCGTTGAGCGCAATCGCGCTTCGGCAGAACACGCCCTGGCAATCCTGTTGGGGCTACCACCTGCGAAATTCAGCCTAGAACCCCAGCTGCTCGTGGCAAAAGACATCGCCATACCCCCTGGCCTACCGTCCTCGCTACTCGAACGCAGACCTGACATCGCTGCAGCAGAACGCGCCATGGCAGCTGCCAATGCGCGTGTCGGCATCGCCAAAGCGGCGTTCTTCCCGAAGTTGGAGCTCACCGCTGCTGGCGGCTTCGAATCCAGTGAACTCGGTAACCTGTTCGAATGGTCGAGTCGCACCTTTCTCCTTGGCCCACTGGTAGGCGCCGCCATGACCCTACCGTTGTTCGATGGTGGCCGGCGCCAGGCCGGCGTGGACTACTCACAGGCCGCCTACGAGGAAGACGCGGCTCGCTACCGAGAAGTGGTGCTCAAGGCGTTCGGGGAGGTCGAAGACAATCTTGCGCTATTGCGCATCATGGCCGAGCAGAGCCGCGCACAGCAAATCGCTCTGGCCGCCTCGGAACGGGCGGCGGAGCTTTCCCATCTGCAGTACCGTGAAGGTTCGCATACCCAGCTCGACACCATCGACGCAGACCGTACGATGCTCACTCAACAACTGGCAACCGCTCGCCTCAATGGCGATAAGGCGCGCTCGACCGTGCGCCTGATCAGGGCGTTGGGCGGTGGTTGGGAGGAAGCCCTGAAACAACAACACAGCATTGCCAGCAACACGCCAGAAGAGTGATCGCAACGCCGCCCTTGCCAACGGCAGGGGCGGCCAAGCCTCGACTTATGAGGCAGAACTGCTGCCTGCCTCCGTCATGATCCAGTCTATAAACGCCTGCACCTCAGGGCGCTGGGTGGCGTCAGGACGCGTGACCACGTAATAGGCAAAGCGCGACGGCCAAGGCTTATCCAATGCCACCACAAGCTTTCCTGACTCGATGTCTTCCTGGACATGACTGTCCTGAACCAAGGCAATCCCCTGCCCCGCAGCGGCGGCACGCAACAGCAACAAGTCCTCTTCGAAACTCATCCCGCGCCGCCCCTCATCACCCACTTGCACGTTATGGGCTTGCAACCAGAGCACCCAATCGGCGCGATCACCATCCTGCAGCAAGGGGTAATTGAGGCAATCGATGGGTTCACGAATCAGCGGTCCCTGGGCGAGCAGCCCGGGGCTTGCGACCGGCAACAACACCGGCGCCATCAAACGAATCGATTCAAGCCCAGGGTAGCTGCCCAGCCCGTGGCGCAGCGCTACATCAATCCTGTCACGCTTGAAGTCGACCATCTTCGCTGAAGCCTCGACTCGCACTTCGATTTCCGGGTGCAACTCACTGAAGCGACCAATTCTCGGCACCAGCCAGGCCGAGGCAAACGAAGGCACCGTACTGATGGTGAGGGTCTTTTCAACCGCCATGGTTTCCAGTGTCGAAAGCGATTTTTCAATCTGGTCAAAGCCACGCAACAGGCCCGGGTGCACACGCGCACCAGCTTCGGTGAGGTAGACGCCATGGCGGCCACGGACAAACAACGCAACACCGATGCGCTCCTCCAACAGACGAATCTGTTGACTGACCGCGCCGGGGGTAACCCCCAGACTTTCAGCCGCGGCCTTCAGACTCCCAAGGCGCCCTGTTTCAGTAAAGGCACGTAGCGCGAGCAACGGTAAGACTGCTCCCATGTGTCTGTCCTCAGTTTAGAAATTCTAACGCGCCGAAGGAGAATTGATCGTTTCTCAATACGGTAGCTCCTCACTAGGATAGCAACTGAGGCATTGACTAGAAAGCAGCTTATCTAAGGTAGACAGCGGAACATGAAGACCCCTGATTTGATTCTTTATACCGACAGCTCACCCAACGGTTTCAAGATCACTATTGCCCTTGAAGAGCTGGGTTTGCCGTACGTGCTCAAACACGTTCGCATCGAACAGGGCGAGCATCGTCAGCCTGATTTCCTCAAGCTCAATCCTCATGGGCGGATTCCCGTTCTGGTCGACGAAGACACTGGCGTTACGTTGTTCGAATCTGCCGCCATCCTGCTGTACCTGGCCGAGAAAACTGGACGCCTACTCCCAGACAACCTGGTCATGCGCTGGTCAGCCATCACCTGGTTGATGTTCCACGCTTCGAGCATGGGCCCCCTTCTCGGCCAGCGCGTGCAATACGAAATTTTCGACACAAGCCACAACGATGTGACCGAACGTTTTCGCCGCCTTAGCGAAGAAGCCTTCACAACCTTGGACAATCACCTGAAGGACAACTTCTGGCTGGCCGGCCCTGAATACAGCATCGCCGACATTGCCACCTTCGGCTGGATGCACATCGCGCACATCATCAACTTCGATTTCAGCCGCTTCAGCCGCCTGAGCGCCTGGCATGACCGCGTCAGCCAACGCCCAGCGGTGCAGCGCGGCATTAGCTTGCCCCAACCCGCGACCGGCCCCTGACACTTACCGCAGAAGAGAATCGGCATGAACGAGACCGTGATACGCACCGACCGCGCCACCACCCAAGGCGCCAGCGCGCCAGCTTTCGCCGGACACCCTGGCTACACCCGGATGTTCGCAGCTGATCAACTGACGCTGGGCATCTTTCTACCGTTGCGTTTTTATGAAGGCGACATGAGCGTTCTGATCGGGCAGGCCGATCTTGTCAGCGAGATTGACCGACTCGGGTTCGCTGCCGCTTGGGTGAGAGACGTGCCGTTGTTCGATCCCTATTTCGGCGATGCCGGACAAGTCTTCGATCCGTTCACCTACCTGGCCTACCTGGCCGCCAGGACCAAACGCATCTCCCTGGCCACCGGCAGCGCAATTTTCTCTTTGCGCCATCCGATCGATCTGGCCAAAGCAGCGTCGACCATCGACCAATTGTCCGGTGGCCGCCTGGTCATGGGCATTGCATCGGGCGACCGTCCGGTCGAATTTCCTGCCTACGGGTTGGAGCACAGCGAGCGAGGGGGGCGCTTCGCAGAAGCGGTGGATTACTTTCGGCAGTTGCTGCAAAGCGGCGAAAAAACCATCAGCTCATCACTCGGACACCTGAGTGACGCGCAACTGCTGCCCAAACCTGCCACTGGCAATATTCCATTGCTGGTCACCGGTTCTTCACGCCAATCGATGCAGTGGCTCGGTGAGCAGGCCGATGGCTGGCTGACCTACCCAGAATCAACACAGAACATCTTGGGGCCGCGGCGTCTTGCGGAAAAAATCCGTGCCTGGCGTAACCAGATTCCGGACCAGGGTTTCCGTCCTCATGTCACCAACGAGTGGATCGACCTGAGCGCAGACCCCAACTTCCCGCGTACGCCGCTACGCGGCGGCTATGTACTCAAGACCGGGCGCCGGGGATTAATCGAGTTACTCGGCGAATGGCGCGATGCCGGGGTGAATCACGCGGCGATTGGCATTCATTTGGCCGAGCGCCCGGCACAGGAAATCATTCAGGAGCTGGCTGAGGAAGTCCTGCCGTTGTTCCCGTCCCACGACGGCCCGCTGCCGCTGGCGCAACACTGGTAGACACGCCACACGCTGCTGCCAGAACACCTTCACGCTCCTGGCAGCGACGACTTCATTCATTCACAGGAAGAACCCGGATGCACCTTGCCAAGCCTCACCTCTACCGCGGCCACTATGACAGCCAACTGGGGCGGATAGATTTGCTGGCCAATAGCAACGGTGCGTTGCTGCGGCTGGACTTCGCATTGCCTGGAGCACTCTACACCCGTGTTGAATATGCAAATGCCATCTCGGATCAGCAATCCTTCAGGCCTATTTGCCAACAACTGGGCGAATACTTTGCAGGCACCCGAATCGACTTCGCTATCGAGCTTGCCCCTGCTGGCAGCAGTTTTTTGAAAGAAGCCTGGGCATTGCTCAGAGCTGTGCCCTACGGCACCACTACAACCTACGGTGCCCTGGCCAAGGCTATGGGCAAGCCAGGGTCGGCGCGAGCCATCGGCATGGCTAACGCTGTGAATCCGATTTCAATCATCGTCCCCTGCCATCGCGTCATCGCTGCCAGCGGCGCCCTGACCGGCTACAGCGGCGGGCTGGACAAGAAGCGTGGACTACTGATCCTGGAAGCAGAGCATTCGCGGGACGACCTGGCGTGTGTACCTGGCAAACACGTCTGAAGGCCGTCGCGTAATACCACTGTTGAACCTCACCCTTTTTCGACCCACTGTGCGCATCGCAGTGGGTTTTTTTATGGCTCTACGAGGTGGCGCCGCTATACGCACACGTTGTCTTTGCCATAGCTCATGGTCAATCGACACTCGCCAACAGTGCTTAGGCTGCCAGTGGCGCAACTGACGCCGACGGATCCACCAGCAGAAAAGCCGAATGACGGCCGGTTGCAAACCGATCCGCTGGCTTGAATCCATAGGTACACCTGAGGCCACCCAAGCAGCTTCCGTTGAACTCAGGCATGCACCCAGAACGCACTCTCGGCAAACTGTTCGCCGTTCCACCAGTTTTTCCTGCCGGTGCCGTAGCGAACGTTGGTAGCACCCGCCTGACTCTGCAGAGGTGAGGTCACATCACCCGCTGAATCGCGGATAGCACTGAACTCTGGCGTTTCGGCAACTACCGCAACGATGTGCCCGGACTTGCCCTCTTCCTTGCGCCGCGCCACGATCAGACCGATGCCACCCTGATTGGCAGCTTGTTGAAGCTTGCTCAGTGTCCCGGTCTGACGCCAGCCAAAATCGGGGCCGAAGTCGCGCAACCAGCGAAACAGGTCATTGGCGCGTACTTCAAAGATCGTGTCACCAATCAACGCGTCCACTTGCTTGCCCTTGGCCAGGGCAATGGCGGCCTTGGAAGTCCACCACACCCGCGGCAGGTACACCCCAGCCAGGTGGCAATAATCGTGACAGTAGATATTGCAGAAAGTCAGACCACTGTGCGGCTGGTAACGTTTGTGCGATGGATTGTCCACCGCCAGCCATTTGATGATGGCCGCGAGCTGTGCACGCAACTCGTCTGCGCTCGTGCCTTGCCGCGTCGGTTGGTTGGGCTCGTTGAGAGAATGGGCACCGGCCGCCTCCACTCGCCGCGTTACCCGGCCAGGTTTTCTCGGCATCGATACGGCCACCACGCCGGTACTGGGCGGCGACGTTGCGGGGGTAACAATCGGGACATCCTGAACATCCGTTGTTGCCAGCAAAAATTTCTGCGAGACGAAACCGTGCAACAGCGCCCCGGCCAGGGAGGTTTCCACTTCACGAAAACCACCTTGGGCTTTTTTGGTAACCGCCCGCACGGGGTGGCCATCGGGCAAGTGACCAATGACATTGGCTTGCGGTGGATCACTGATGTTTGGCTCGCTACGCACACGCAGCATGCCCTCGCGCGTGTCTACCCGGAAGAACTCACCTTGTGCATCCACCGGGCTTGGCGCTGGCATCACCGCCAGCCCGGCCGCCGGGGCTATAAGCTCAGCTACATCACCAGGCAAGGCCACCGTCTGGGCCAGACGTATGAAGTCGAAGATCTTCTCGCCGTAGAAGTGCTCGCCATCGAAATGGCCTTGTCGCAGCCCCTTCTTCGGATTGAACCCGCCCGTGTTGTAGGCAATGGCCACAGCCGCCAGCTCATGAGTAGTCAGAGACGAACGCCCCTGCAGCCCCAAGGTTTTCAGGCCGCGCTTGAGCTCGCCGAGACACATGTCCAAGGTGTCATCGAAGTGCTCGTAGCGCCTGCCGAGAAAGTAATCCGGATCTGTTTTGAAGAACTGCAGATCGCGCTGAAACAGGCCAAAGCCATGGCAGAACTTGTTCGGTTTTTGCGCAACTGCAGCGAACCCGGGAATATGCACGGCCATGTCGATGAGCGCCTGATGGGCCAGCTCGAACATTGCTGCGCCACCCGGCACCGCCAGCAAATCAGCTTTGGTTTTGGGAAATGCTGAGCGTCCTTTGTCGGCGTCCAGCGTGTCGCCAACGCACAGTGCGAGGATTTGCGCGGTGGTCATCGCCTTGGCGCGCACTACCGACCAGACATGCCCAGTCTCTTGGCAGGCAATCGCAGCGATGAAATCAACCGTGAATGGCAAACCCGCAAGCCGCGGGGCAATCAGTGGTTGAAATTGAGTTTTGAACCACAGCACATCAGCGCGTTTGGGCATGAAGGACCTCCCGAGAACAAGGCAACTCGCACACGGTGACCACCCGGACTGCGCCTCGGGAAAACTGGTTTGTTTTCAGGTCCTTCTACGTTCAAGTAAAGCCACCACTGCAAAGGCGTCAAGTGTTCGCTCAGACCTCCTGGCTATTAGCGCGCGAGGAACAACAGAGCAACCACCAGCGCAGCGAGGAAAAAGGTTTCACCGACCAACATGACGATGGGTCGCCAGCCGACCTTAGTCAGCTTCTGTAGCGAGGTTTTCACCCCCAGCGCTGCAATGGCCACCACCAGGCAACTGCGTCACTGCTAACAGGGTTGGGCCACCGCAATGGTCAGCAATAAAGGCCGACGCCCATCACGCACCCACTGGTTCTTTATGGGTGAAGTGAGAATCTCTGTAGGCCTTGTAAAATATGGTGTCCCAGGGCAGGTTCGAACTGCCAACCTTCCCCTTAGGAGGGGGATGCTCTATCCAATTGAGCTACTGAGACACAAGCGCCAGCAACGAGTGTTGCGCGGCAGAGGACGGCGTGCATGTTAACCAGCACGTCGGCATTTGTCATGTCATCCGTGGGGCTTTTTGCCCGTAGTCTGTATTCGCTTAGTAAAGCCAATCGTGCATTCTGCAACAAGGCAGCAGGCCATCATTGCAGAATGCACGAAAAATTTGTCTAAAAAACGCCGCAAGCCATTGATTTAAAATAATTAAATCAAAGAAAAAGACTGGCATGCAGTGTGCAATATCTACTCCATAAAAAGTGCCTGGCTACCGCCCTCACCCGTGGAGAATGCCTGATGAACCGCTCATTGCTGCTGCTCAACGCCCTGGCACTGGCCGTGCTGGTTGGGCTGATAATGCAACCGGAAGGTTCCGTCGCAGTGTTCCAAGGTAACGTTGCACCCTTGATGCCCGCACAAAGGGCAGTGTTCGACGCGCAAGCCAAAACGCCTCCCGCCGCCACCCAGCCTGCGATGCTGTCACCTCGCCCCCGGCAGGAACGCCTGATGTTCTGAAGACTCAACTGCTGACGAGCAGGCCCTGCTCACGCAGCAGGTCAAGCAAGCGCGCCACGGCGTCATCCAGGCGCGTGGAATTATCCAACAGGTATACGCCCTGATCAGCGACGTTCAATTGCCGACTGCGCGCCAGACGCTGCTCGATGTCCTCAAGCGCTTCCCGGCCACGGGCTAGCAATCGCTGGCGCAGGACTTGCGGTTCGACACTGAGCAAAATGGCCAGAAGATCAGGGTAACGTTGCCGTGCTTGGGGCAAGTGCGCGCGCGAGCCATTGACCAGGACTGTCCTGCCCTGCGCCAGCCAATTGTCGATCTGCGCCGGAATGCCATAAGCCAGGCCATTGGCCCGCCAATGGAGGGCAAATTCGCCGTCGGCACACATCTGCTCAATGCGTTCGTAGGTAACGCCTACAGCATCTTCACCTTTGGCTTCAGCCGAACGGGTGATCACCCGCCGGGCAACAACCACGTTGTGACTTTCTAAGGTGGCTCGGGCAGCATCGATCAGTGAGTCCTTGCCGGAACCGGAGGGTCCCATCAAATAGATCAGCCGCCCAGGGAGTGCTGTACGAGGGTCGGCGCTTGCGTCATGCTGCATAGCCACTATGCTCATCGGTAAGGAAGCCTGCGCATTCTAGACGCTTTCCTTGGCATTTATCGCCTGTTACCTACAGGCCGCGACAAAGGTCCCGACGGGCTGCCCAAGGAAAAAATGATAACTTTTCAAACCAGTGCTCATTTCTGATAATTGGTACTGGCAAAACGCCTTTACCCGGCTCAATATTTGTCACAGAATTGACGCCAAGGAACCGGCGACAATGAGGCATGATTCTTACCTCATTCACAATTCAGGTTGAACATTTTGTCGCCGTGATGGTCGTAGTGAAATCGTGCGGCCAATTTCGAGAACCGCTTCCCCTGAACTAAAACCGGTCAATTATATGCGCCCAATGAAACAGGCTGTTTACTCAAGCCGCACCGCTGACAAATTCGTCGTCCGCCTCCCCGACGGAATGCGTGAGCGCATTGCCGAGGTAGCGCGCCACCACCACCGCAGCATGAACTCGGAAATCATCGCCCGCCTGGAACAGAGCCTGATTCAGGAAGGAGCTCTGGGTGACGAGCTGAGCATGCGTCTGGACAGCCCGGAGCTGTCGCTGCACGAACGTGAGTTGCTGCAACGCTTCCGTCAACTTTCCCACCGCCAGCAGAATGCTCTGGTGGCCCTGATTGCCCACGACGTCGAAATGGCAGCTGACGCTTCCTGAGGACTGAACCGCAATTGAAAAAGCCAGCGTAAGCTGGCTTTTTTGCGTCTGGGCTATGGCACTTACAACAGGAAGATCGTTGCCAAGCCGAGGAAAATGAAGAACCCGCCGCTATCGGTCATCGCGGTAATCATCACACTGGCGCCCATCGCCGGATCACGCCCCAGGCGCGCCAGGGTCATCGGAATCAATACCCCCATCAACGCTGCCAACAGCAAGTTGAGGGTCATCGCCGCGGTCATCACCACGCCCAGCGACCAACTGCCATACAACAGGTACGCCACCACACCGATCACCCCACCCCACACCAGGCCGTTGATCAAGCCAACCGCCAGCTCCTTGCGCATCAGCCGTGAGGTGTTGCCAGGGCTGACCTGATCGAGAGCCATGGCGCGCACGATCATGGTAATCGTCTGGTTACCGGAGTTGCCGCCGATACCCGCGACAATGGGCATCAGCGCCGCCAATGCCACCAGTTTCTCGATCGAGCCTTCGAACAGGCCGATCACCCGCGAAGCGACGAATGCAGTAATCAGGTTGATCGCCAGCCACGCCCAACGGTTGCGCAACGAACGCCAGACAGAGGCAAAGATGTCTTCTTCTTCGCGCAGACCGGCCATGTTCAGCACTTCGGTCTCGCTTTCCTCACGAATCAGGTCGACCATTTCGTCAATGGTCAGACGACCGATCAGGCGACCGTTCTTGTCCACTACCGGTGCCGATACCAGGTCGTAACGCTCGAAAGCCTGAGCAGCGTCGTATGCGTCCTCTTCCGGGTGGAACAACACCGGGTCGTCTGCCATGACATCGGCGACTTTCTTTTCGGGGTCGTTGACCAGCAGGCGCTTGATTGGCAACACACCCTTGAGGATACCGTCGTAGTCGACCACAAAGAGTTTGTCAGTATGCCCCGGCAGCTCTTTAAGCCGGCGCAGGTAGCGCAATACCACTTCCAGGCTGACGTCTTCGCGGATGGTGACCATCTCGAAGTCCATCAACGCACCGACCTGCTCCTCGTCGTAGCTCAGCGCCGAGCGGACCCGCTCACGTTGCTGGGCATCGAGGGTTTCCATCAGCTCATGGACAACATCTCGCGGCAACTCTGGCGCAAGGTCGGCCAGTTCATCGGCGTCCATTTCCTTGGCGGCAGCGAGCAGCTCATGATCGTCCATGTCGGCGATCAGCGTTTCACGAACCGAGTCGGACACTTCCAGGAGGATGTCACCGTCGCGCTCGGCCTTAACCAGCTGCCAGACGGTCAGACGATCGTCCAGGGGCAAGGCTTCGAGAATGTAAGCGACGTCAGCGGAGTGCAGATCATCGAGCTTGCGCTGCAGCTCAACGAGGTTCTGGCGGTGAACGAGGTTTTCCACCAGGTCATGGTGATGACCTTCCTGACGGTGCGTCAGGTCTTCAACCACGCGTTGACGCTGCAGCAGTTCGACCACCTGTGCCAGGCGATCCTGCAAGCTCTCTTGCGTCTTTTTTGCTTCGATTTCAGTCATAGGCGAACTCCACTCCCAGCAGCGGAGCACGCCGGGAGAATCAATCAGTCAGATCTTGATTGGCAAAACTTGCTATTGAGTAACTACTGGGTAAGTCCATGGTGGTATTCCACAAGCCCCGGCGGGGCTGACGGGCGCAATCATACACCGCTTGAGCTGTCAGAGTGCTGAAAAAATCGTGGCTAGAACAATCGTTTGCGCGACATAGTTAGGACAACCTCTGCCTCTCTCTGTGCGACGGCGAGCAGAATAAAAAAAACACATGTCAGTTAGAAAAATATAGAACGCAGAAAAGCAAAAAGCCCGCCTGAGTAGGCGGGCTTTCTGTTATATGGTGCACTCAGGAGGATTCGAACCTCCGACCGCTCGGTTCGTAGCCGAGTACTCTATCCAGCTGAGCTATGAGT